>NZ_JFYX01000048.1:0-322058 GCF_000632245.1 Pseudomonas sp. RIT357 | reverse complement strand
CCCCGATGGCGATCTTCCAGTCAACATCTCTATTGACTGAACCACCGCTATCGGGAGCAAACCCCCTCCCACCGTTTTAACTGATGACAATCCCCTCCCCCGACAACCCAACCACTCCCACCAGCGTCACTGAATCCCCGCCAAAACTGATCACGGTATCCCCGCCCACCACCTTGGCGTGATCACGATAATCGCCACTGCTCTGCACGTCCGTAAACACCAATTTGTCCGTTGGCTGATAGCCAATAATCCGGTCCTGGCCAAACTGCCCGCTGAATAAAAACGTGTTGTGCCCGCTGCTGTCACGGATCGTGTCGTTACCCTTGCCGGCCTCGATAAAGTCCGCGCCCTTGCCGCCCTGGATCAAGTCATTGCCAGCGCTGCCAATGATGAAGGTGTCGCCTTTGTGGGGCTCGGCGTTGCGATTGAGGTCCTGCACCCACGTGTTGGCCCGCGCAGGGTCCGACAGGTTGGCGACAATAATCGTCGAGTCGCGAGTCATCACCTCATAGAACCCGGACTCCAGAACACGCGTCATGCCGTCGCCATATCCGGTGGGCAAATGGGAGATCCAGGTCGGCAGGTTGGTGATGGAAAACGGCAGCACATTCCACAGCGTTGAGGCGTAATGGTCGTTGAAGCTGACGATATTGTCGGTGGTCGATTCATGGGGCTTGTCATGCACGCCCAACGACGACCAGTTGACGGATGAGCCGTCCAGCGCACGGAAAACCGGATCGTTTTCATAGCCGACATTGAGCACCTTGTCGCCGCTGCTCTGGGTCGGCGAGGCGTAGGCCACATAGTTGGCGTCCTTGAAGAAGCCCGCCCATTTGCTGTTGCTCAAGTCCGCCATGCTGTTCACCGCCAGGCCGCCCAGGCTGTGGCCGCTGACTACCACGTCGTGGCCGCTGAGGCCGTGGGCACTGGCGTAGTCGGCGATGTTCTTGAGCAAACCGCCGAAGGCTTCGCCGGCGTAGTTTTTTGCGTAATCCTTGGGCCCCAGGGCCGCGAGCAGATCGCTGACCAGATCGCCGATGGAGTCGCTGATCAGGCTTTCCCGTGGGCCTGAAGTACCACGAAAACCGATGCCGATTTCCAGCAGTTTGCCGGCGTCATCGTACTTGCCGAGCACTTCGACCTGGGCCGTGGTGTAGCCCGGTTTTTCGCCAAAGAAGGTGCCCCTGGCGTCGACCTTGCCGGTATAGCCCAGGGCGCTGGCGCTGATAGGTGTCCAGCCGGCTTGTTGCACGGCCTCCAGGGCGGCTTTTTCCGAGTCGGGGTTCCAGGGAATGCCGGGGATCACGCCCTGGGAATCACTGCTGCCTAACAACGCGCCGACCAGGGTGGCCGGCAAGCCAAAGCCCAGACCGTTGTGCTGATAACCCACGGCAAAGCCGTTATCCAGGTTGTGGTAGGTGTACAGCGTGATCGCCATGGCATCGGCGAACAACGCTTTGGAGCCTTCGGCGCCCAGGTTTTTATAGTCGAATACACCCATGGTACTGCCTCTCTTTTGTTGGAGTTGTCGAGAAAGCTGGTTAACGCTGTGCGGGCCCGAACGCTTCGTCCACCTTGGCCAGATCGGTGTCGCGCAAGTTGCCGGCGTAGTAATGCAATTTGGTCCAGGCCATCAAATAGTCGTAGCGAGCCTGGGCGAGGTCGCGTCGGGTGCTGTACAGCTGCTGTTCGGCATTCAATGCATCGAGATTGACCCGTTCACCACCGAGGATGCTCTGCTTGGTCGACACCACCAGCGCCTCGGCCGACGCCAGCGCCTTTTGGTACGCACGCAGCTTGCTCACGCCCGACAAACAGGCACTGAACTGCCGACGCAGTTCGATCAGGGTTTCCCGGGTCTTGCCCTCCAGCTCGTACTCTGCCTGCTCCATGGCGCGACTGGCCTGGCGAGTAGAGGCCGATATGCCGCCACCCGCGTACAGCGGCAGGCTGACTTCCACGCCAATGGTGTTGGTGTCATAGCGCTGGTTGTAGGTGTTGCCGCTATCGGACTCCTGCTGGCGTGAACTCGCGTAGGCCGTGACCTTGGGCAAATGCCCGGCGCGATTGCGCTCCACTTCGTAGCGCGCCACCTCCAGGGCCTGGCGTTGAGACGCGAGGGTGGGGTTATTACTGATTGCCAGTTCATGCCAAGTTTCGTAATTGGCCGGGGTCAGTGCGAATGCGGCGAAATCCTGGTTCAGCGGCGCCAAGTCGTGGATGTTGACGCTCTGCACGCCGATCAAGGCGCCCAATTCCCTTAACGACGCGTCTTGTTCGTCCAGCGCTTCGATCTCTTCGGCGGTGGCCAGCTCGTAGCGCGACTCGGCTTCGAGAATGTCGGTACGGGTGCCCTCACCCTGCTGGAATAGATGCTGGTTCTGCTGAAACTGCTGCTCGAAGGCCTTTTTCTTGGCTCGGGCGATGTCGATCTGGTCCTGGGCGAACAGCGCTTGGGTGTAGTAGGTCAACACCCGCACCAGCAGCGCCTGGCTCTTGTCACGAAAACTTTCGTCGGCAAACAACGCCTGGGCCACGCCTTTGCGGTAGTTGGCATAAGCCTCGTAGTCAAACAGCGGTTGTTGCAGGCTGAAGGTGGAACCGTAGCTGTTGTAGTTGCGGTCGTCGTGATAATTGCCGCCGCGCCCGTCGGGCAAGGTGGCCTGGGAGTTGTTGCGGCCCTTGTTGTAGTTGTACGACAGCTTGGGCAGCAAACCAGCACGGCCGATGGTGCGGTTTTCCAGGCCGGCGTCGCGCTCCTTGATCGCGCCAAGAAACACTGGGTCGTTGCGCAAGGCTTGCTCGTAGACATCAAACGGGCCCATGGCAGCCTGGGCACTGGCGCAGCAGAACAACAAGGCAATAAACACAGGTTTCATGTTCATTCCTCGGTCAACGCTGAGCCGGCGCGATCCAGCAGCGGTTTGAACAGGTAATTGAGCAGCGAGCGCTCGCCCGTACGCACGAACATCTCGGCGGGCATCCCCGGCTTGATCACCAGACCCTGGAGTTTTTCCAACGCTGCCTCGCTCACCGTGGTACGCAGCACGTAATAGGGCGCACCGGTTTTCTCATCAAGCATTTGGTCGGCAGAAATCAGGCTGACCTCCCCCGGCACGCGCGGCGTACGGCTCTGGTTGAACGCGGTGAAGAGAATATCCACCGGCAAGTGCGTGCCGACTTTGTCCACCAGATGCACCGGTAGATGCCCTTCCACCTCCAGGCGTGTGCCTTGGGGCACGATCTCCAGCAGGGTTTCACCGGCACGCACCACAGCGCCTTCGGTGTGCACGCCGAGGTTGACCGCGATGCCGTCGGCCGGCGCGTTGATTTCGCTGTGTTGCAGGTCGAACCCGGCAGAGGTCAGTTGTTGCTCAAGGGTCAGGCTGCGCAGTTGCGCGTCGGCCAATTGGCTGCGCACTTCCTTCTGATACTCCTCGCTGTGCTGCTGCAACTTGAGACGCGACTCGACGATGCCCTGCTCTACCCGGCCGCTTTCCCCGGTGTTTTGCGCCAGGTCTTGTTGCACTTGGGACAATTGGCGCTGGTACTCCATCAGCCGATTGCGCGGGATGTAGCCGTTGTCGGCCAAGGGTTGCAGGTTGCTCAGTTGATCACGCAGGGATTGGGCCTGGGCGGTCAAGTCGCTGCGGGCACGACGCATGCCGCCGAGTTGCGCGGTGGCGCCGTCGATATTCGCGCGAATGCCGGCTTGCTCGCGGGCGAAGGCCTCGCGGCGGCTGCTGAACAGCTGACGCTGGCCTTCGAGCACCAAGGCCAAGGCAGGCTCGGGATTGCTGCTCAGCTCGGCGGGAAAGGTGATGGAGGATTGATTGTCGCGCTCGCTCTGCCAACGCGCCACACTGGCCCAGGCCATACGGTACTGGGCTTGCAGCGATTGCACGTCGGCCTGGTTCTGGGTCTGGTCGAGACGGAACAACGGCTGGCCTTGTTTCACCAGCTCGCCTTCACGCACCAGAATACGGCTGACCACACCGGGACTGAGGGTTTGCACAGCCTTGCGCTTGCCGGACACCACCACCGTGCCTTGCACGGGAATCCCTTGATCCAGCGGCGCGAGGCTGGCCCACAGGAAGAAACCACCGGCACCGACCACTGTCAGCAGCCAGCCCATGCGGGCGAAAAAACCCGCGTCGCGTTGTTCGAAAGTGATGCTGCTCATGCGCCTGGATTCCTTCCGGCTTGATACTGACGACTGAAACTCACACCCGGTTTGTCCTTCGGCGCTTCCTGCTGGCCGGACAACGCCCTAAGCACGTCCTGGCTTGGCCCGAACGCCTGCAAACGGCCTTCGTTGAGCACCAGCAACTTGTCGGCCTGGGCCAACGCAGAAGACCTGTGAGTGACCAGCACCACGCTGCTGCCCTGGGCTTTCATCTGCACAATGGCAGTGGCCAAGGCCGCTTCGCCCACGGTGTCGAGATTGGAGTTGGGTTCATCCAGCACAATCAACCGTGGCCCGCCATACAGCGCACGGGCCAGGGCCACGCGCTGCTTCTGGCCGCCGGACAGGCCGCCGCCGTTATCCCCCAGCACCGTGTCGTAGCCTTGGGGCAGGCGCAGGATCAGTTCATGCACGCCGGCTTGTTGTGCGGCCTTGACGACAAGCTCAGGGTCCGCCTCGCGAAAGCGCGCAATGTTGTCGGCGATGCTGCCGCTGAACAGTTCGATGTCCTGGGGCAGATAGCCAATGTGCGGGCCGAGGTCGTCGCGGTCCCAGCGGTGTATGTCCGCGCCATCCAGGCGCACGGTGCCGGCCAGGGTCGGCCACACGCCCACCAGCACACGGGCCAGGGTGGATTTTCCGGAGCCCGAGGCGCCGAGCACGCCGAGCACTTCGCCCGCTCCTAAGGTAAAGCTGACTTGATGCAACGTCGCCACGCGCTTACCCGGCGGGCCGGCACTGACCTGTTCGAAGCTGACTTGGCCCTTGGGTGCGGGCAGTTTCATCTGCTCCACTTCCGGAGGGAACTCACGCAGTAATTCGTCCAACCGCTGGTAGGCCAGCTTCGCCGAACTCCACTGCTTCCACACCGCAATCAACTGGTCGATGGGGCTGAGCACACGCCCCATCAGGATCGAACCGGCGATCATCATGCCTGCCGTCATATCGCCCCTGATCACCAGCAATGCGCCCAGGCCGAGTACCAGTGATTGCAAGCATAGCCGCAAGGATTTGCTCAACGAGGTGATCACCGAACCGGTGTCACTGGCCTTGTTCTGCAGGCCGAGGAACTGCGCATGCACCGCAAACCAGCGCTTGCGCAGCGCGCCGAGCATGCCCATGGCCTGGATAGTTTCGGCGTTGTGCAAATGGCTGGTGGCCAGTTGCGTCGACTGTTGGGAGAAACCACTGGCCTCACCCAATGGCTTCTTCGTCAGGTATTCGTTGAGGCACGCGAGGCCAATCAACAGCACAGCACCGGCGGTGGCCAGCACCCCAAGCCAGACGTTGAACAGGAAAATCACAAACAGGTAGATCGGAAACCACGGCGCATCAAAAAACGCGAACAGCGCCGGCCCCGTGATGAATTGGCGGATATGGGTCAGGTCGCCCAGGGATTGCCCGGCATGCCCCTGGCCGCGTTGCAGATTGCGTTCGAATGCGGCCTTGTACACGCGTAAGTTGAAACGCCGTTCCAACTGACTGCCGATACGGATCACGATGAAACTACGGATCACTTCCAAGGTGCCAATAAACGCAAAGAAGCCCACGACCATCAGCGTCAACATCACCAGGGTAGTTTCGTTCTGGGAGGACAGCACGCGGTCGTACACTTGCAACATGTAAATCGACGGCACCAGCATCAGCAGGTTAATTAATGCCGTGAAGCAGCCAACGCTGATCAAGATGCTCTTGTATTCACCCAGCGCCTTGAATAAGGGCGCTACCGCAAAGGGCTTGGCCATATGTTCTGATCTTCCTTAAGCCAAATTTCGCGCATAAGTTGCCCGAGCCCCTGATAAAGGCCGGCTAACTAATAAAATCGAGTTATAAAGTTATAGCGATAACTAAGGCATTCGTTTTAATTCAACCACGACGCCCGCCTGGGTGCGGGCTTGATACTCCCCGTCTTTCTGGCGATTCAAATGAGTGATCCCGCTGCCTTCGGCATTGAATAGCCAGATACCGTCCGGAGTGGGCGACCATGTCAGGGGGGTATCGCCCAGCCATTGGGCGGCACAGGCCACATCACCGCTCAACGCGTTGGCCTGTTCGAGCAGGTCGAGGGCGCACACCTGATCCTGCTGGTGCAGTTGCCAATGCCCGGCCAATTGAGCGCTGGAAGGTAAAACAAGACTGCTCGCCATTGCGTGGGCTCCTGCCGACACGAACATCACCTGCAATACGCAGGCGATAAAGTTGAAAAAACGCTGCATCTTCACGCTCCATCCTGGAGGCGCGACGCCGAAACGCCGCGCCTTTGTATCACGCCACGATGTCGCTGACGGCTGCCTGGCCTACGGTGGTGACGAGGAAATCCGCCACGCCGTGCCCGGAGAAGTCGACGGCCAACGTACCCAGATTGGTACCGGCTGCGTAGGTCAATACCGCGTCGCCGGCATGCCCGGTGAACGCGTTGACGAAGGTCAGGCCAGCACCTTTGGTGATGCCGCTGAGGTCGATCTTGTCCGAACCTGAGGTGAAGTCAAAGATCTTGTCCGCCGCCCCTGGCTTGGAGTCGGAACTGGCACCGAACACAAAGGTGTCATTGCCGGCGCCGCCCCACAGTTGGTCCGCACCGCCAGCACCGTAGATCAGGTCGTTGCCGGCCCCACCCTTGATAATGTTGGCGGCGTTGTTACCGATGATCAGGTCATTACCCGCACCACCGAAGGCGTTTTCGACCGTCACGCCCTTGGCGATGGACACGTTGCCCACCAGGCCGCCTACGTCGGAGAACGAGGCTTCATTGAGGTTGATCTTCTGGTTCTGAGTGAAACCGGAGAAGTCCAGGGTGTCGTTGCCGCCACCGTCCCACACCGAGAACACCAGCTTGTCGGCGTTGGAGGTAGCGCTTAGGAAATCACGCCCGGTGTTGGAATTGAAGCCGTAGGTGGTGTCGCCGGCGCGTGTGTTGTAGTTGGCGCCGTATAGCTTCTGGATTGCTGCGATGTCGTCGATCAGCGGGCCGGAAGCGTAGGCCTCGACGCCGCCTTTGCTGAAGTTCTGGTTGGTGTTGCTCTCGCTCCAGTAACTCATGAGGCTGTAGCCGCGCGTGTCCTGTCCATAGGTCGCGTCTTTGTAAGTCGGCGCGCCTTCGCCGGCGTTGTAGTCGCCAGGGTGAGCCAGGCCGAGGGTGTGGCCGATTTCGTGGGTCAGGGTCTGCCGGCCGTAGTTGTTCAGGTCCGGAGTCTTGTTGGGCGTGTAGCTGTTGTTGGTCAGGTACCACGAGGTGCCGTCGTAGCCTGCACCGGTGCCGGGCAGGTAGGCGAAGGCCGCTGCGCCATCCTGGCCGCTGCTGTAGTTGCCGAATGTCATGTGGCCGTCACCGCCGGTGGCTTTCTCGGTGAAGGTGACGTTGGCCACGTCAGACCAGGATTGCATGGCCAGTGCGGCCTGTGCTTTCTGCTGGGCGTTGAACTGGCTGAAGCCCGAGATGCCATGTTTGTTCATGGTGCTCGACGACGCCGAGGTCAGGAAGGTGTAGGTCAGGTCGATCTTGCCGTTGCCGTCAAAGTCCCGGTACGCGGCGCCGTCGCGCAGCAGCTGGGTGGCGGCCTGGTCGACGGTGTAGGACGGTTTGCCGTTGATCGTGAGGTTGCCGCCACGGTCATACAGATGGCTGAAGCTATCGATTTGCGAGTAAGCGGTGCTGGCTTGCGCCGCCGACACGATAGCCTTGTCTTTTACTTTGGACATAAACGTACTTCCTTGTTTGCAAGTGCATCAGTCTTTGATCGATAGGAACCCCGCGGGCGAGATCGTCCTATCACTCGCCTCTTTTGAAGGCGTAAGAAAACTGACACAACTTGAAATCTTTCGTCTACATCTATTTCCGCCGTAAAAAAGTAGCAAACTGCCAACTAGTGAAACTTTTGTGCCGGGTTTATTGGGGCAACTTGGTTTTGTCCGACAAAAAGCAGCGGACACGTATTTAAATATTAAATAGCACCGATGCCGCTCAAGTTGAGTGGCACAGTTAATAATTGGATCCACTATATTGCCACGGTGTCATTGGCAACATTAAACAGCCATTACTTCAACTAATAATAGGCGTTGTCCCCCATTACCGGGACACACTCCACCCCGTATCGTGTAATGCCTGTAACAGCGTCTCGCCCATCAAACCCGGAACTTGCACGCCATCGTCGGTGTTCATGGTTTCACCCGCCAGAATGGCGTTGATGATTGCCTCTTCCACCGCCTCTGCTGCGGCGCTGAACAGCGGCGAAATGTGGTCGTTATTGACCATCTGCAACGCACTGCTGAACGGCAGGCCCTTGCGGCCGTAATCCGCGGCAGGCAGGTCCTGGTTCCCGGTGGCGAAAGCCAGGAACAGATCGCCACTGGAATCTTCGGTGCCGCCGCCGGTACGGGCGATGCCGATGGAGGCGCGTTGCGCCAGACGCTGGCATTGATGCGGCAGCAACGGCGCGTCGGTGGCCAGGATCACCACAATGGAGCCCATGCCCGGCGTACCGCGCTCGGTGAAGGGCGATGGGATGTCCATCAACCGGCGTCCCACCGGATAGCCATCCACCCGCAGCTCCTGGCGCTTGCCATGGTTGGCCTGGACCAGCACGCCGACGGTCCAACCGCCCTGCTCCGCCGGCAAACGCCGCGACGCCGTGCCGATACCGCCCTTGAATTCATGGCAGATCATTCCGGTGCCGCCACCCACCGCGCCCTCTTGTACCGGACCGGCTTCGGCGTTGACGACGGCTTCGCGCACATGTTCGGGTTGCACATGTTGGCCCCAGATATCGTTGAGCAGGCCGTCATAGGTCTCCATCACCACCGGCATGCACCAGTACACCGCCGGGTCCGCGAGGCGCTCGCGCTCCAGGGCGATCAACGTGTCGCGCACAATGCCGATGCTGTGGGTGTTGGTGATGGCCAGCGGTGTGGTCAGCAGCCCTGCTTCACTGATCCACTCCAGGCCCGTGGCATCGCCATTGCCATTGAGCACGTGGTAGCCGGCGAAGCAGGGTTGCTGGCGCGCTTCCCCGGCGCGCGGCTGGATCACCGTCACACCGGTGCGCACTTGCTTGCCGTCGATACGGGTGTTGAGGGTACTGTGGCCCACCCGCACGCCCGGTACATCGGTGATGGCATTCAACTCACCGGGTGTGCCCAGCCCCAAAGAGATGCCCAATTGACGTGCGCGCATAACCGCTCCTTACAATTTCTGGAAGACCGGACTCGACCGGCCGCTGATGCAATAGAAAATCACCGACAAGGCCAGCAAGCCGAGGATGATCATGATGTCGCGCACAGACGCCGCATAGATCAAGGTCACCAGCAAGTAACCTGCACCGATGACAGCCAACAACGCCGGCAACGGCCACAGCGGCATGCGATACGGGTGTTCGCGGTCGCGCAGCAACACGCGGCTCATCAACGCGCTCAACGCCACTACCAGGTACACCAGCATGATCAGCAACACGCTGAATGAGGTGAGGTCCGCCAGGTTGGAACTGAAGCTGAGCAGCGCCGACGGGATCGCCAGGAACAGCGTCGCCAACCAGGGCGAATCCCAGCGCGGGTGAATGCGGGTGAATAGTGTGTTGATGGTCGGCGTCCACAGCGCATCGCGCCCGCTGCTGAATACCACGCGGCCGATCTGGATCACGATGGCGACAATCGCGTTGAACACCGAGAGGAAGATCCCGGCACTGACCAAGCGCGACAAGGTTTCATTGCCGTGGCTGGTGAGCAAGTAGCCGATGGGGTCTGGGCTGCTGATCATTGCGCTCAGGGACGGCGCGCCGATCAGCAGTGCGGTGATCGGTACCAGTTCGATCACCACCACCAAGCCCAGGGACCACAACACGGCCTTGTGCACGCCTTTGCCGCCGCACTTCATGTCTTCGGCCAGCAGCACTGCGGGGCCGTAGCCATTGTAGGAAAACAAACCTATGCCCACCGCACCGATCACCAAGGCCCACGGCGCGAGATGCAGCACGCCGTTTTCGACGATCTGGGGCTGGAACAACACACTCGCCGGCTGCACCGGGTTACCAAACCCGATAAATACGATTACCAGTAGCGCCGCCACTTCCAGCAGCAAACAGGTGCCGGTAATCCAGGCATTGAGCTTGATATTGAGAATGCCCAGGGCGTAGCTGCACACCACAATCACCAGGGCGACGGTTTGCGAGTCGAACGTCGTGCCCAAAGCGTTGTTGAGATAGGTCGCGGCCCCGGTGGCCAATACCGGCGGGATGAATAGCAACATCACCAGCACCGTGAGAAAGGTCGCATAGCCAGCCATGCCACCGAACACACGCTTGGCGTACACATATTCACCACCGGCACTGTTGTGGGCGCGACCCAGTTCGGCATAACAAAACGCGAACATCAGCGCGAGCAGGCCGGCCATCACAAACGCCAGGAACACACCACTTCCCGCCTGCTGGATGGCAAAGGGCGCGATCACAAACACGGAACTGGCCGGCGTCACTGCGGAAACGGTGATGGCCACTACATCGAAAACGCTAAGGGTAGGTTTCAACACGCCGTCAGGCGTGGGGGAAGTGCTCATATCGTTATCCTCTGTCGTTGTTCTTGGTGTGAGGCAGAAACGAAAAATGATGTTTTTCGGGATATGTTTCCCGTTGGATGATGAAGACGTTATCGCCCAGGAGCTTGTCAGCCAATTCCCCTATTGGCGTACTCCCCTTGACGGTTCCTGGCAAAAGCCGAACCCTTGAGCGATCTTTTGCTGGCGGGAGCCTGTGATATGAGCCTGTTCCGTGAGGTTGGCATGCACGCTGGCTTGGGCCGTACCGTCGCGCACATCGGTACCCAGGGTTTCTGGAAACAGTTGGTGCTGTTGTTGCACCAATGCCTGCCCTTCGATAACGCGTTGGCGATTTTCTACCCGTTGGAGGGCGCGCCCCAAGCCCTTGAGGAATACGACGCTCAGCCCAGCAGCAAACCGGCGTCGATGCTGACGTACCTCAATGGCCTGTATTTGCTCGATCCGTTTTTCCAGGCGTGTCGCGAAGGGTACTCCAGCGGTGTATACCGCCTGGAAGAAGTGGCGCCGGACCATTTCCGACAGAGTGAATACTTCCTCAATTACTTCCATGACAACGTGCTGGAAGACGAGGTGCAATTGATCCTGCAACTGCCGGGGATGGGGACATTGTCACTGTCGCTGGGTATGCAGCGGCGGTTCAGTGCAGAAGACACTGGACTGATGACGATGATGGCGGCCTGGGTACTGCCGCTGATGCAGCAGCATTGGCAGCAAAGCACCCAGCGCGCCCCGGCCATGGACAGCCAGATCAGGGATGCCTTGAGCCAGTTCGGCTGTGGCGTGCTGTCGGACCGAGAGCTGGAAATCGCCCGCCTGGTGCTGCGCGGGTTTTCCTCCAAGGCCATGGCTGAACGCCTGAATATCTCGCCGGACACGGTGAAAGTGCACCGTCGGCATTTGTACGCAAAGCTGGATATCTCATCGCAGCCGGAGCTGTTTTCGTTATTTATCCAGTCGCTGGGGCATGATCTGGAAAATCCGTAGAACGATATCGACGTAAAACGGCCGGGCAGCACACGCTGCCTGACCATTTTGCGGCGAGTGGATTTAACTAAAGAATTTAACGTGATCGGCCAACAACTTTACATTATCAATACGGATGGAGAAGTTAGGCCCCTGCGCATTGACTTTCATATCCAGCGTACTCCAACCAAAAGGGCTGTGCTTTAACTGTACATCGCCTACTTCAGCGGGTGCACGAGGCCGAATATGAATTATCTTTATCTTGTTATTTTTTACCATGCCAGACAAATCAACTTTATCCTCCCTTGGATTGAAGTTGAAAATAGTATCCGGATCATTGCTCGTAGAGTCTGTGAAGTGTTCGTACTTGAAGGTATTCGCACCTCGCGCGCCCACCAACTGGTCACTGCCCCCGCCACCGACAAGCACCGAAGCCTCGTCGGGCCTGGCGTTCAGGCGTTCGCGAGCGTCTGTGCCACGCAATACAGGAAGGCTGTTTTCGGGACGAGTCCACGTTCCGCCATTTGGCAAACTTTGTACTGAAGACATATGAGGTACCTTTTCATGTAATGATCAATAAAGAAGCTTCGTGAATTGCGGACGAGAACTTCTCACACTGATACCTCCCTTCCAACTCGAACTGTTTTTCCTGTCGTTTCCGAAAAACAGCAAAACATCCCTTAGTCTAATAATTCAACTGAACGTTGCTGGCCACGCTTCGTAGACCAGCAACACTTTCAAATATATTTTGCAGTACTCGACAGCGTTTGATCAGCGGCCCATACGAATCGTATTCCACACCCGCGTGCGAATCCGGTCGATATTCAGCGGCATTGATTCCAGCGCGAACAACTTGCCCATCATGGCTTCGCTTGGGTAGATCTTGGTGTCCGCCTTGATCTCAGGATCGACCAGGCTGTCCGCAGCGCTGTTGCCATTGGCGTAATGCACGGAGTTAGTAATGTCCGCCATCACTTGGGGCTCAAGCAGGTAGTTCATGAACGCGTAGCCAGCCTTTTCATCGGGGGCATCCGCAGGCATGGCCACCATGTCGAACCAGATAGCGGCGCCTTCCTTGGGGATCTGGTAACCGATTTTCACGCCGTTCTTGGCTTCCTTGGCGCGACTCTCGGCTTGCAGCACATCGCCGGAGAAGCCGACGGCCACGCAGATGTCGCCGTTGGCCAGGTCGCCGGTGTATTTCGAGGAATGGAAATACGCCACGTAAGGCCGCACTTTCATCAGCAAGGCCTCAGCCTTTTTGTAGTCTTCGGGCTTCTTGCTGTGGGGCGGCAAACCCAGGTAATTGAGGGCGATAGGCAACAGCTCCGGGCCATTGTCGAGGATGGCTACGCCGCACTTGCTGAGTTTTTCCATGTATTCGGGCTTGAAGATCAAGTCCCAGGAGTCCACTGGGGCGTTATCCCCCAGCACGGCCTTGACCTTGTCGATGTTGTAGCCGATGCCGGTGCTGCCCCACAGGTACGGAAAGCCATGGGCATTACCCGGATCATTGTTTTCCAGGGTTTTGAGCAGCACCGGGTTGAGGTTTTTCCAGTTGGGCAACTGGCTCTTGTCGAGCTTTTTGAGGGCGCCGCCCTGGATCTGCCGGGCCATGAAATGGTTGGACGGAAACACCACGTCGTAACCCGAGTTGCCGGTCATGAGCTTGCCGTCGAGGGTTTCATTGCTGTCGTACACGTCGTAGCTGAAACCGATCCCGGTCTGCTTCTGGAAGTTCTTCGTGGTGTCTGGCGCAATGTAGCTGGACCAGTTGTAGATTTTCACCGTCTCGGCGGCCTGGCTGATAGAGGCCACCAACATCAAGGGCAACAGGGCAATGGCTTTCATGGTTCGATTTCCTGGCGGTTTTAGGGCTGTTTTTATGGCAGGCGATCAAGGATCAAAGCGTTACAGAATCAGTACGTAGGTCTTGCGCACGGTTTCCTGGATATCCCAGATCCCGGTGCTGTTGGCCGGCAACATCAGTGCGTCGCCGGCTTGTATGTGGACGATTTCACCGTTGTCGGGGGTGAAGGTGCAGCGGCCCTGGATAAAGTGACAAAACTCCTGGGATTTGATCTGGCGACGCCAACGACCCGGCGTGCATGCCCAGATGCCGGTTTCGACGCCGTCGCTGCGCTCTACGCTCAAGGTCGAGGCCACCGCAATCGGCTCGCCCAGGGGCACGGCCACGGGTGACGAGTCCGGCAGGTGGGCATTCAGCGTGTCTTTGAAGTGCGTGATGCTCATGGGTTTTTCCCGTGTAAGTGAAACGACTCAGTGCATGAACCCTTCCATGAATCCGGCCAAGCCGGTCGCCAGCTTGCGGCGCCAAGGGGCGGTGTTGGGGTTGGCCAGGACGTGGTCTTCATGGACAAAACTGCGAATGATCGCGTTGTAACCCAGCCAACGGCAGGGTTCCGGTTCCCAGGCCTTGAGCGCATCAAGGCCGCGCTCGCGGATCACCCAAGGTTGATAGGTCAGTGGCGTGTCGCGACGGAGGATCAAATCCGCCAGAGTGCGGCCACCCAGGTTGGTGGCTCCAACGCCCTCCCCGCCATAACCGCCGGACAGCGCGATGCCGGTGGTGTGATCACAGAGCATGTGCGGTCGAAAATTGCGCGACATACCAAGGTTGCCGCCCCACGAATGGGTAATCCGCACGTTCTTGAGCTGTGGGAAGAGTTCGCCGAACAGATAGCGACGTAGCTCCACTTCGCTATCGGTCAAATCGAAGTTGTGGCGAAGTTTGCCGGCGAACTGGTAACCGCCGCGGGCCCCGAACACCAGTCGGTTGTCCGCCGTGCGCTGACCATAAGTGACCTGGCGGCTACTTTCGCCAAATGCCTGGCCGTGGCGCAGGCCAATCTCGTCCCAGGTGCTGGCGGGCAGCGGCTCGGTGGCGACGATCAGGCTTTGCACCGGCAACTGGTAGCGGCCCAACGGCGGCAAAGTGTTCGCGTAACCCTCGACGGCGGGCACTACCCAAGCGGCGCGGACACTGGCCTTATCAGTGCAAAGGCTGCCGGACTGCCACTGGGTGACCGGACTTTTTTCGTAAATCGTAACGCCCATGCGCTCCACTGCCCGCGCCAGGCCGCGCACTAGCTTGGCCGGGTGGATCGTGGCGACGTGAGGTGCATAGATACCGCCATAGGGTTTGGCAATGCGGATCTGTTCGGCCAACTGCTGTGGGCTCAGCCAGCGATAATCGGCTTCGGTGAGGCCTTGGGCGTAGAGCTTGTCCAGGTAGGCACGCAGGCTGCCCTCCTGCTCGGGGTAACGGGCCGCGCAGTACAGCGCGCCGCCCTTGCGGTAGTCGCAGTCGATGCCTTCGCGGGTCAACACGTGGGCGACTTCATCCGGAATGCTGTGCAGCAGGTCGAATGAGGCCCGGCGTTGTTCAGGTGCCAGGCCGGCCAGCAGGCGATCTTCACCCAGCAGGTTGCCCATCAGCCAGCCGCCGTTGCGGCCCGATGCACCGAAACCGGCGGTTTGAGCCTCGATAATCGCAATCTTCAGCTCGGGCGCCTGGCGTTTGAGGTAGTAGGCGGTCCAAAGCCCGGTGTAGCCAGCGCCGATAATCGCCACATCGACGTCCAAGTCGTGTTCCAGGGTCGGCCGCGCCACCAGCGGGTCGTCCAGTTGGTCCATCCATAAACTGATGTTGCGCCATGCCGGCATGCCAAGCTCCCCAACCACGTTTCGATGGGGCTGATCCTAGGGCCGGCGGTTATTGGTTGTCTTGCGCGCGTGCACGCAGGGAAATTTGTTTGACGTAGGCCTTGGGCGACTGGCCGGTGTGCTGGCGGAAGGCACTGTAGAACGCCGACAGCGAATTGAAACCGGCGGCAAAGGCCAGGTCGTCTACCTTGATCGGCGGGCGCGCGTTATCCAGCGCGGCGAGCAAATGCTGCAGGCGCGCCTGGTTGACGTAGCGATAGAAGCTTTGACCCAGCACTTGGTTGAGCAGGTAGGAAATCTGATTGCGGCTGTAACCGCACTCCTTGGCGACTCGCTGCAGGTCCAGTTCCGGGTCCAGATAAGGCTGCTTGTGCTCGAAATACTGCTGCAGGTCATTGGCCATATGCCCCAATTGCTGGGGCGACAGGCCCAGGCGGCTGACGCTGGGGCGTTGGGCCTGGGACGGTTGTTCGTGCACCAGTGACGCGTATTCATTGACGCGCCAGATCAACCCATCGCGCACGGTGATGGCCTCGCTGGTACGGAATGACACCAGCCCATGGCCACCACGCAGGGTGATGCGGTACTGGATAAAGGCGGTATCGCCGTCGGCGCGGATGCGGTCGGTGTGTTCAATCGCTTCGTCAGCTTCGCGTGGCATGCTGGCTTGCAGGTAATCGCGCAGCTCGGCGTAACCGACCACGCGGTTCTGGAAAAAGTCGTGGTACTGGATGTCCGGGTGGTAGTAGGACATCACCCCGTCCAGATCGCGATGGCGCCAGCACAGGTGATGGCGTAATACCAGGTCGCCCGTGGCTTGGGTATGCAGGCAATCATCGTCGGGAGCGATGTCAGGCATGGTGAGCTCTGCAGCGGGAAAACCGTGGAGATTGCCGAAATTCGGTGGTGCGTTCAATGGCCAGGTGCAACTTCGGACTAATGGCCACTTGCCCATTTCTGAGCAGGACATGACCCACATCAACCGTTAGGAAAACAACCGCCGAACGGGATGAAAAAAGTCACCTCCGGTTAAGAGCGAATGCTATTTTTAAGCTCTACAACGCCAAGACCAGTGACGGTCATGGCCCCCTGCCGCGAGCTAAAGGAAGCGCTCAATGAACAAGGTGGGCAACATGAATAAAGTGACGTTCCCCAACGCCTGCCAGCTGATGCGCTGGCATTTTCATCCAATGGGCTTCGAGGGCAGCATGGACGCGCCCGGCAGCATGATCGCCCGCCTGTTTGACCGCGTCAGCGGCGAAACCCTGATTGCCATCGCCGGCATCCCTTGTGCCACGGTCATGAATGCCGCTGACGTAGAGCGGATTATCGAGGCGGTGGAGGATGAACTGGCGTCGTTTGTGCCACCGCTGTCACTGCGGGCCTGAGCGATCAGCCATCAGCCATCAGCCGCGCTGATCGTCAAAAAACGCTTTCTTTCCATCTACATGCTCCGAGGCCTTCGGCATATTCACGGCCTGGCCTTCGGGCTTCTCCACATACCAGTAGCAATGGCTGACCGCCCGGGTAATGCCGACGTAAGCCAGGCGCAGCACTTCGTCTTTTTGTGCCGTGTCATAGGGTTCGCTGTCGCCAGACTTGCCCAGACCGGCCATGCGATAGACCTGGTTTTTGTAGGGGGAACGGGTGAGGTGTTGGCAATCCCCAAGCAGGAACACGGCGTCCGCCTGTAAGCCTTTGGCACTGTGATAGGTCAACTGTTTCAGCCTGCGAGCTTGAATCGGCAAGCTAGAATCCACATTAACTACAGACTGAATATGCTCTTGAATCAGTAACTTATCGCTACTTTTTCGATACAGCATTAATACCGACTCGCCCTTCTGATAATGCTCCAGCAACTGACGGCCCAGCGCCGTGTCGTCACGCTCCAGCACCTTGACCGGCTGCAACGCCTTGGGCGCGCCGCTGGCTTTGGCCTTCTTGCCGGGAATCGCCGGCGCGGTGCGCACGATGTGCTCGGCAGCATCGATAATGTGTTGGTGGCTGCGGTAATTCTCGCCCAGCATCACCCGCGTGGTGCTCGGCGACGGGAATTCCTGATTGAACTCCATGAAATACTTGGGTGAACTGCCCCGCCAGCCATAGATCGATTGCCAGTCATCGCCCACACACAACAGCGAAGAATGCTGGGCACCACGGCCCACGTGCATCGCGGGGCCACGGCTACGGATTTCCCGCAGGCTGGCGCGGATCCACGAGACGATCTGCGGCGACACGTCCTGGAACTCATCGATCATCAGATGCGACAGCGGCCGTAACAGCGGGTCGCTGAGCAGCTTGAGGTTTTCCGGAGTGTTTTCACCGAACAGCGAGAACATGCGGTTGTAGGTCATGATCGGCGGTGACTGGTCAAGCAGATGGTCTTCCAGGGCCTTCCAGAAAATGCTCAGCGCCTCGAAGAAGAAGCGGTCCGGATCGTCCTTGGCGAAAGTCATCTGACCCACGGCGGTCGGAACGTCCAACCCAAGGTTTTCGATAAAGCCGGCCGCCATGACAAAACTGTCGAGCAACGGGGCACCAGCCAGTTCACCTTTAACCTTGTAATCAAACCCGGGGCCGGAGGACGCATCCCCAGCCAAGCTGCTTAAAAGACGCTTGGATGATTCATAATTATCTAGCCAAATTAGAGGCTTACGACAGAAAGCTTGAAATAAGGTTCGCTTCACTGCCCACTCCGCACGCAGTGACAGCTTGGCGTTGGGCCGACTGAGCTGGGCGTTTTCCCGCGAATCGAAACCCAGCACTACCCACGCGTCCAGCTCAGGGATATAGCCATGGCAATGGAACTGCGAGCCATTGATCTCAATAGTCTGGCGACTAGGCTCAATGCCTTTGATCGGCCAGGCACCTGCGCGAAACCATAGATCTTCGATTGCATCGCACAGTTCTTCATCTCGTTTAGCTGCCAGTTCGGTTACCGCCACGCGCTTTTGCACATCCGGGTGGTCACGTTCCAGCTCCTTGAGCTGCAAGCCATGCCGAGCCAGGGGCGCGATCAACGCTTGAAAGCGCGGGTGCTGCCCGTAAAGTCGGTGGTAGCAGGCATTCATTTGTTGGCGCTGGGCGTCGTTGATGCGCAGGTCGAACGGATTACTGTCGGCATCCTCGAAACCTGAGCTCAGGTTCTCAAATGCTTGCAGGCGCTCAAAACCCGGCAGGCTGCGGACCATCGGCAGGATGCGCGAGTGAAAGGTGCGCACCACCGCCTGGGCTTCTTTCATGCCAAGCGGTCGACCCCACAAGCTGAGAATGTCCATAAGCTTGTTGATGAAATCCTTGCGCGACTCGCGGGTGAAGGTCACCACGGTCATCGAACTCAATTCAAAGCCCAGGTAATGGGTAAGCAACAATATGCGCAGGACCAGCGAGGTGGACTTACCTGCACCGGCCCCGGCGATCACTGAGGTGGACGGCGTGTCACTGAAGATCATCTTCCATTGCGCCGCACTGGGCTGGGCATGGGCCGGCAGCAAGCGGGCCACGTCGGCCTTGATGCGTTTCTTCACGTCCGCCGTCAAGGGCAATCGCCAATCATCGAACAAACTGTCATCGACACCGGGCGCACGATGCTCTTCGGGACGAAAGTCGCGTATCAACAGGACTTGTCGACCTTCCTCGATACCATCGGCCTTGCCCTCACGATAGCCATACTCCACACCCGCTTCGTGACCGCTGCGAAAACCATCGGCCTGACCGTGCAACCAGGAAAACCGGTGCTGTGCGCGCAAACGGGTCAAGCCATGGCCAAACAGGCGTGCAGCCAGGCGTTTCAACAGAGGCATTTGCGCCAATGGGAGCAGTTCGGGGGGCAGATCAGGCTTTTGTTGCGGCACGCGGACTCCTGCGGTGAGCTGGTTTGTGACAAGTGCGCCATGGTCGCCGGAATCGGCGCTCAGTTCCAGGCAATTGCTTTGCCGTCATGCAGTTAGCCGATGAAGTGAAAGTCAAAACACCGTTAACCAATCGCTTTACCTGATAGGAATCAGGCATTTTTTACGCTTTTTATCGATCATGGCCTACGGGATCATAAGCGCCATCAACAGGAGACGATCATGCTTGAACTTCGACCTTTCAACTCCCTGGGCGGCGCCCACCATGGCTGGCTTGATGCCCATCACCACTTCTCGTTCGCCGAGTACCACGACCCCAAGCGCATGCACTGGGGCAACCTTCGCGTGTGGAACGACGACATTATCGCGCCAGGTACGGGCTTTCCGCAGCATCCGCACCGTGACATGGAAATCATCACCTATGTGCGCGAAGGCGCCATCAGTCACGCCGACAACCTGGGTAATAAGGGCCGGACTGAAGCCGGTGACGTGCAGGTTATGAGCGCAGGCACTGGGATCGCCCATAGCGAATACAACCTGGAAGCGACGCCGACCAAGATTTTTCAAATCTGGATCATCCCGAACGAGGCCGGTTTGCCGCCCTCCTGGGGCGCAAAGCTATTTCCGAAAGGTGACCGCGAAGGGTTTGTCACCCTGGCCAGTGGCAAAGCCGGTGACAGCGAAAGCCTGCGCATTCGGGCTGATGCACGCTTGGTGGCAGCCAACCTGAAAGCCGGGGAAACGGCAGAGTATCGCTTGGACAGTGGCCGCCGTGCCTATCTGGTGCCAGCCACGGGAGTGATTGAAGTCAATGGCTTGCGTGCGCAAGCGCGGGACGGTGTTGCGATTGAAGATGAGCGGGTGTTGCGGGTCACGGCGATTGAAGACAGCGAGATCGTACTGGTCGATCTGGCCTGAGCTGAGTCTTCATCCCGATAAATGTGGGAGGTGGAATGTCCCCTCCCACATGGTTTTCGGTGTTACTGGGAAATGGCGCCGTCTACCAGTACCTGAGCCTCTTCTACCAGCTGTTTGAGGTGATCTTCGCCGATAAAGCTCTCTGCGTAGATCTTGTAGATGTCTTCGGTACCCGATGGCCGTGCGGCGAACCAGCCGTTTTCGGTCATTACTTTCAGACCGCCAATGGCTTGATCGTTGCCCGGCGCGTGGCTGAGGATCTGCTGGATGCTTTCCCCAGCCAGTTCGGTGGAGGTCACCTGCTGTGGGGACAGCTTGCCCAGCAAGGCCTTCTGCGCCGGGGTGGCCTTGGCGTCGACGCGAATGGCGAACGGCTCGCCAAGGGCGTCAGTCAAACCACGGTAGATCTGGCTCGGGTCCTGGCCTTTGCGCGAGGTCATTTCCGCAGCCAGTAGCGCTGGGATCAGACCGTCTTTGTCGGTGCTCCACACCGTACCGTCTTTGCGCAGGAACGACGCACCGGCGCTTTCTTCGCCGCCAAAACCCAGCGACCCTTCGAACAAGCCATCGGCAAACCACTTGAAGCCTACCGGCACTTCATACAGCCGACGACCAATGCGCGCGGCCACACGATCAATCAGGCCGCTGCTGACCACGGTCTTGCCCACGGCTGCATCCGCGCGCCAGTCGGGACGGTTCTGGAACAGATAATCGATGGACACGGCCAGGTAGTTATTCGGCGCCAACAGGCCGCCGGACGGGGTAACAATACCGTGGCGGTCGTGGTCCGGGTCGCAGGCGAAAGCGACGTCGAAACGCTCCTTTAGCCCGATCAAACCCTGCATGGCGTAGCTGGAGGACGGATCCATGCGGATCTGGCCGTCCCAGTCGACGCTCATGAAGCGGAAGGTGGAATCGACTTCAGTGTTCACCACGTCCAGGTTCAGGCGGTAATGCTCGGCAATCGCCGACCAATAGCGCACTCCTGCTCCGCCCAATGGATCCACGCCCAGGCGCAGATCAGCGCTGCGGATAGCGTCCATGTCGATCACATTGACCAAGTCGGCCACGTAGCTGTTGAGGTAGTCGTGACGATGGGTGGTGTCAGCCTTGAGTGCCTGGGCGTGGGTGATGCGTTTGACCCCGGCCAGCTTATTGGCCAGCAACTCGTTGGCTTTGGCTTCGATCCACTTGGTGACGTGGGTATCAGCCGGGCCACCATTGGGCGGGTTGTACTTGTAACCACCACTTTGCGGCGGGTTGTGGGACGGCGTAATGACGATGCCGTCCGCGAGCCCGCTGGTACGGCCACGGTTGTAGCAGATGATGGCGTGGGAAATCGCCGGGGTCGGCGTGTATTCGTCACCCTCCGCCAGCATTACGTGGACGCCGTTGGCCGCCAGGACTTCCAAAGCGCTCGCGCCGGCAGGCGTCGACAGCGCATGGGTGTCTAGCCCGACAAACAGTGGACCGTTGATGCCTTGGGCTTCGCGGTACAGGCAGATGGCCTGGCTGATGGCGAGTACGTGCCATTCGTTAAAGCTCAGCTCGAAGGAGCTACCACGGTGCCCCGAAGTACCGAAGGCCACACGTTGGGTGGAGATCGCTGCATCAGGCTGGCCGGTGTAATAGGCCGTAACCAGTCGCGGGATATCCACCAGCAACTGGGCCGGCGCCGGTTTGCCCGCAAAAGGACTGATTGTCATGCATAAACCTCGGATAGAAGGATCTGGAAAAATGGCAGTTTACTGAGAGTTCGACTACGGCGCGACGGTATCGATCCTACAACCGTAAGAGAAATTTCACCCAGTCTGCGCCTGCCGCAGTGCGTCACTCAACGCTGCCAATGCAATATCCAGATTAGGCTGCCCGTGAAAGGTGTGACTCAAGCGCAGGTTTTGTTGATGCAATCCGCTGACACTGAACAACTCGCCGGGCGAGATCACTACCTGCCGGCCCAGCAACCGCTGGAATGCCTGACGCATGTCCACCGCACGGCTGGAGGCCAGCCAAAAGGCGGCACCGGCGGCAGGCATCCGATAGGTCACCTGGTCGCCCAAGTGCTGCTCCAGGCGCTGACTCATTTGCACGGCCTGCTCGCTCAACTGCTGGCGCAGTACGCGCAGGTGCTGGTCCAGTCGCCCGCTTTGGTACAGGCGGGCAATCGCTCGCTGACGGATCGACGATAAGCGGAATGAGCGCAACAAGAATTGGCGCTGTAACTCGTTGCTCATGCGTCTGGACAGCAGATACCCATAAGGAGCTTCAGAACCAAGCACCTTCTCGAACGAAGAAAATACAATCAGCCGCTCAGGGTTCACTAATTCGCGCAATGCCGTGTGCGGCGCTTCGAAACCCAGCTCACCGAAGGTGTCGTTTTCCAGCAACCAGCAACCGTGTTGTTCCAGCAGTTGTGCAACGTAAAGACGCTCGTCAATGGACATAGCCACCCCTGACGGCAGGCTGACCGAAGACGAGAGCAACACCAACTGCACCGACTCATCGCGTAGCAGTCTGGCCAACGTGTTCCGGTCAATACCGCCCTCCTTCGTCCAGGGCAACTCGATGATGCGCACCCCAGCGCCCTGCAACAACCGCAGGATCACCCAATCACAGGGTGACTCCACGATGACGGTAGTGCCCCGCAGGCCCAGCACTTCGATCAGAATATCCAGCACACCACGAAGGTCGGCACCGATATACACATCGTCGGCATGCCAGCAGCGCGTAGCTGAAGAGGTATAACGTGCCGCCAGCGCCGCACGTAACTCCCACACACCACATGGCTGGGACCATGGCTGCAACTGCGGCGGATACTGACGCACCAACTCCCGCTCCAGTCGCAGCAGCGTTTCATCCAGCGCTCCCAGCAAGGCCGGCTCGTCACCGCTGAAGACCGCCATGCCAGGGCGCCGAGCGGCAGCGTACAAGCGGTCGAGCAAATCCCCTCCCGCCCACGGCATCGGGTTTGCGGACATTGGCCAGGCGTAATAACCGGACTTGGCCACCGAATAGACCCTGCCCTCCTTCTCCAGCAGCGCATAGGCATACTGAATCGTCGAAATCGATACATTCAGGCGCCCGGCCAACTGCCGCAGGGACGGCAGTTTTACCCGGGTGTCGGTGCTGACTTCGTTGATCAGACTGATCATGTAGCGATAGACCGCCTGATACGCGAAATCCGCCTGACGCTCGCCACGCAGCGTCATCGACCGAACAATGGCACGGCCTGAGCCGCACTTTGGACCGCACCGTCTTGGCGTACGTCTTTCGCACTGACCACCTGCCGTTTGCGGTACAGATGCTGCAACAAGGGCAAGGGCAAGCCGCTGGTGTCCATTACCCACTGCTGCAGCATCTCAGCGCAGGGCTTGCCTTGCAGGACTTTGTGCAATTCGGGCAGTGCCACCAGCATGCCCGGATGGCATTGGCGCAAGTAACCCTCCAAGCGCTGGCCGTGATCAAGAAAGGGGGAGAACAGCATGCAGATCAGCTGAGTTTCATCCAGGCCAAAAAATTGCTGGGCGTAGGTGCTCGACAGCATCCGCCCTTCAGGGGTCCCAGCCTGAGCCAGCACGTCTTCGGGCATACGCAGGCGACGCATGTAGGCATCGGCCTGCTGGATAAAACCGTCGACACCGTCTTCATAATCCAGTTCATGCAGAAACTCGGCCTGCAGCCCGCGCAGATGAGCCATCAGCAACGGATTGGAATAGGCCGGATGGCTGAAGTGAAAGCCCAGCGGGTCTGGAACGTAAGCCATGAACTCAGTCAACAAGGGGGCCGACGCCATGTCGACATCTTCCAGCAGATCGGCGATGCCGATGTAGGCCAAGTGACGGTGCCCGGCTTTGCTGGGATTATCGTTGGCGGTGTATTCCTCACCGAATACATCACGGTAGTAACCGGTGCTGCACTCGTCCATGCGCGCAAACAGCGCGTTGAGCGACAGCGAACTGCTCTTGGGAACAGCGATACCCGCACTTTGAGCAGTTTGCTTGAACCAGGCTAAAAACTGACTCTGCTTACGCGGTGAATCACCGCTGACCAGCGCATGGACGCCTCCGTTGTAAGTGGTGACGCGCTGGTAAAAATCACCGACCGCCAAGTAGGTGTCGTTGCACAACGTAGCGCGACAGTCCCCGGCACTCACGTGGCCCACCATCAACATATTGCGCTGGCTGACCTCCCGCCCGATCGCTGACGCGGGGCGCAGATGGTTGAAGGGCTGCACTTCCCGATTTTCCACCATCAATAACTCCACGCGCGGGTCGTCGTGGAGAAACAGCCGGCCGTAGCCGCGATTGAGGGTATCGAGTTGGCCCTCGGTCATGCCTGCGTGCCGTAACGTCGCGACCCTGAGATGAAAGGTACGGGGTGCCCGACCGGCAATGGTCAATTGGGCGGCGCGCAGCAATGCCAGGGAATAACTGCTGACTTCACCGCCACCATGGGCCACCAGCACTTTGAAATCCCCAACCTGCTCCATGCCCCCTGCTGCAACAACGATTCGCTGCACCAATAACTGCAGGGCGGTACGGCCTGCGCGAGTGAAGTGCCCAATCAAACGTTGCAGAACTTGCTGGTAGACATGATTCATAGCCTGTTCGTGAATAGTGCTCATAGTTCTACTACCTGAGTTGAAATATCAGTTTCAAGCAACTGCTGACAGTGTTTGCTCGACCTATTTTGCGTGTAGGAAAATCGCGCACCGCATTGTGCGCCGATGATTAAACACTAGCACCGCGCAACAAAACGACAGGGATCGCCAGGGGTTTATCCCTCACCCTTAAAACCCATAACCAAATGAATCTAAAGGGAAATCCAGAAAAACAAACTAGACTTAGGACTCTTCCGACAAGTTCCTACACATTTTTAATCAGCCTTTTAAAGAGGCGTCCGACAAATAGACTCAAACAACTTTCCCTTTTGCAGGGCAGGTACGACTTATGAAGGCTCCTTCCGTCACGAGCCCGTGTGCGCGCCACACTCATAGTTCGAATAAGTATCTGCAGAGTTTTCATAGATTCAATCATTGCTCAATCCTTGAGATGAAAGTGAAGACGCAATTATCAAGGCTGGAATAATGATTAATAGATACAGAAGCCCGCCTAAAACCAGTTCAGATGAGCGCGCGATGTCGCGTACGGGACGCACAAACAACAACGCCGCACTGGGATTCAGCGCGGCGTCAGGGAGGAAGAGCAGGATTTGGGGGCTAAAGTGCCGAATCGGCACCTTCTGGGGCGAGCGGGTTAAGCCCTGTCAAATGGCGTATTTGCCCCATTCACTCAGGCACCGGAACACTCATTTACGAATACTCCTACAGCTCAAACAGCCGCAACCTGCAAAGCAACTCGCTCGCGGCACGGGCATTCGTCCATATAACGGTGCGCTTCCACGAACTGGTTGAACGGAAACACCGTGGTTTTCAGTGGAAGCAGCACGCGGTCGGCGGTGAGTTGGTTGATATCACGCAACGCACGCTGCAATGCCACCTGGTCCTGAATGATGCCCAGCTCCGGTTTACCGGTGAAATTACCGATGCAGTGCACGAAGAACTGAATGTTCTTCTGGAACGCCGCACACGCGGGGAATGGCGTCTGGTTGCCGCCCTGCAAGCCATACAGCACCAAGCTGCCACGGGGCGCCAGCACATCGCCGAGCAATGACATCTGCGGGCCACCCAAGCCATCGAACACCACGTCAACGCCACGGTTGTCGGTGAACTTGTTGATTTGCATCAGCAGGTCCTGCTCTTCGGTGACGATCACCTTCTCGGCCCCGAGGGACAGCAGGTACTCACGCTCAGCGCTGTCCTTGGTTGCGGCAATCACCCGCACACCCAGGGCCTTACCCAGCTGGACAAAGGAAGGGCCTGCGCAATGGCTCGCATCGGTGACCAGGGCAAATTGCCCCGGTTTGACCCGAGCCAGATCCATATAAGCAAAGTAAGCAATCAACAGCGGCGTGTAATGCACGCTCGCTTCAATAGGGCTCAGCACGTCCGGGTAGCGAGTCAGGGCTGAACGGGGCATGACGATTTGTTCGCCATACACCGGGTAATCATTGGGGCTCTCGGCCGGAAAACTGGCCACCTTATCGCCCACAACCAAGTCGTCCACGCCCTCGCCAAGGGCGACCACCACCCCAGCCATCTCGTGGCCAAGGCCAGATGGAAGACGGGCGTGGGAAGACGCCAGGTTCTGGCGCCACAAAATGTCATACCAACTGATGCCAATCGCCTCGACACGCACCTGCACTTCGCCCGGTGCAGGCTGCGCGGCTGCATGCTCTTCGCATTTGAGCACCTCGGCCGGACCAAACTTGTGAAAACGGATCGTGCGGGACATCGCAAACCTCGTCAAAGTAACCTCTAATGCCATGAACTTTATCTGGGCTTTGCGGGTAAGACCACAGGTCGCCATTAATAGTCGACATGCCTGTCATCGATTCCACGCCTGAGGAATAGACCCCAACTATCGTAGGAAAACTCAATTATCCTGTGCAGAGTACCAGCCTTTCCCCGTAAGATTAATGCTGGTCATCGTTTCCATGTGGCCGCTCACGTCAAGCTAGCTGACTCTTCCAGGACACAAGATGAACCGTAACGACCTGCGTCGTGTCGACCTTAACCTCTTGATCGTATTCGAAACCTTGATGCATGAGCGCAGTGTGACCCGTGCCGCCGAGAAACTCTTTCTCGGCCAGCCAGCCATCAGCGCGGCGTTGTCGCGGCTGCGTGGTCTGTTTGACGACCCGCTGTTTGTACGCACCGGGCGCAGCATGGAGCCATCGGCCCGAGCGGTGGAAATCTTCGCCCTGCTCTCGCCGGCCCTCGACTCAATCTCAACCGCCGTCAGCCGCGCCGCCGAGTTCGACCCGGCAACCAGCACCGCCGTGTTCCGCATCGGCCTGTCCGACGATGTCGAATTCGCCCTACTGCCTCAACTGCTCAAACGCCTGCGAGCTGAAGCCCCAGGCATCGTGCTGGTGGTGCGTCGCGTCAACTACATCCTGATGCCGGGCCTGCTGGCCTCTGGCGAAATCTCCATCGGCGTCAGCTACACCGCCGACCTCCCCGCCAACGCCAAGCGCAAAGTGTTGCGCCGCAGCCTGCCCAAACTGCTGCGCGCCGACAGCGTGCCCGGCTCCCTGAGCCTGGACGACTTCTGCGCCCGCCCCCATGCCTTGGTATCGTTTGCCGGTGACTTGAGCGGGTTTATCGATGAAGAGCTGGAAAAGCTCGACCGCAAGCGCCATGTGGTGCTTGCCGTGCCGCAGTTCAACGGTCTGGGCACCCTGCTGGCGGGCACCGATATCCTCGCGACCGTACCGGATTATGCGGCTGAAGCGCTGACATCCGCCGGCGGCTTGCGCGCCGAAGACCCACCGTTACCGGTGCGCTCGTTTGAACTGCACATGGCCTGGCGTGGGTCGCAGGACAATGATCCGGGGGAGCGGTGGTTGCGGTCGCGGATTCAGATGTTTTTTGGCGACCCTGACAGTCTTTAGGGTTCGCCTGACAGGCTGTCCGGCCGATCAACCCCACCTCCATGCTCACGTCCTTTCAGTGCATGTGGCCAAAGTACGACACCACACGCCACCGAGTTCGCGCTGCGCACTGGACCATTGCCCATGAGCATTTGGCAGTCACAGCGCCACGGCGTCGGGCATGGCGATACGGGTGCGCCGCTCATTCAGGGCAAATACCGTCATCGCCAGCGCCGCAATCGCGCCGGGGATGGCGAAGGCCATGAAATTCAGTTGCAGAGGCAGTTCGATCGCCATCAGCGCGCCGCCTAACAGCGGGCCGACAATCGCGCCATTGCGACCGATGCCGGACGCCCAGCCCAGGCCTGTGGCGCGAATCGACAAGCCGTAGAGCTGCGCAGCCCCCGCGTAGAGCAGGATCTGCGTACCAATGGTGGTGGCACCCGCGACGAAGATCAGCAGGTACAGGACCGGCATCGGGCTGTTGATGCCCAGCAGGCTGATCGAGACCATGGCGGCGGCGAAGAAGCAGATCACAACTTTCACCAGGTTCAGGCGGTCGCCCAAACGGCCGCCGAGCAGCGCCCCGGCCATGCCGCCCAGGTTCAGCGCGATCAGGAACGACAGGCTCGACCCCAGGCTGTAACCGGCGCCGGCCATCAGCTTGGGCAGCCACGAACTCAATGCATAGACCATCAGCAGGCAACAGAAAAACGCGACCCAGATCATCGCCGTACGCACCGCCAGGCCATGGCGGAACAGCTCCACCACCGTGGCGCCTTTACCTTTGCTGTCGGCGATCACCAGCGCATCTTCGACCTCGATCCTGGTGCCTGGCGACAACCGATTAAGCAGCGCGCGAGCCTTGTCTTGTTGGCCCTGGCGGATCAGGAAGCCGATGGATTCAGGCAGCCAGTAAACAATCAGTGGCAACAGCAGCAGCGGAATCACCGCCACAAAAAACATCGACTGCCAACCATAGGCCGGCAGCATGAAAATCCCAACGCTGGCGGCGAGCATGCCGCCCAGGGAATAGCCGCTGAACATGAAGGCCATCAGGGTGCTGCGGAATTTCTTCGGCGCGTATTCGTTGATCAGCGCCGCCGCATTGGGCATCAACCCGCCGCAGCCGAGCCCGGCGATGAAACGGCAGATACCGAACTCGGTTGGGCTGCTGGCAAAGCCATTGGTCACGGTGGCCAGACTGAACAGGGTGAAACAGAACACGATGCCTTTCTTGCGCCCGAAACGGTCCGCCAGGGTGCCGAAAATCAGCGCACCGAACATCATGCCGAACAGCGCATAGCTGCCCAGGGCGCCAGCCTGCAACGGCGTCAGCCCCCACTCGCGCATGATTGATGGCAGGACCACGCCGTAGATAAACAAGTCATAGCCGTCAAAGATCAACAGCAAGGCACACAGGCTCACGATCAACCAGTGGAAGCGGTTGAATGGGGCATTATCGATAATCGAATGGACATCATGGCTACGCATGGCAGTGCTCTCTTTATTGTTGTTGTGAGTCAGTGTCAGCAGATGGAAATAGCCTTAGCCGAGGTCGCCGCCGCCCACCGGCAAGGTCACGCCGGTGATGTAGGAGGCCTCGTCGCAGGCCAGGAACAGAATCGCGCCAGCTTGTTCGTCGATGCTGCCGTAGCGTTTCATCGGGCTGCTGTCGAGGGTCTGGTCGACGATCTGCTGGTACCACACGCGCTCCTGCTCGCTCTGCGGCTGGCTGTTGCGCGGGATGCGCCGTGGCGGTGCCTCGGTCCCGCCGGGCGCGGTGGCGTTGACCCGAATCCCGCTGCCGGCAGTCTCCAGGGCCAGGCAGGCCGTCAAGGCATTCACGCCGCCCTTGGCCGCGCCGTACGGCACGCGATTGACCCCACGCGTAGCCACGGAAGACACGTTGACGATGGCGCCTTCGCCCTGCTCCAGCATGTAGGGCAGCACGCAATGGCAGCACCACAACGTAGGGAACAGCGAGCGGCGCACTTCGACCTCGATTTCGGCCTCGGCGTAATGCTCGAAAGGCTTGGCCCAGATGGTCCCGCCGACGTTATTGACCAGCACGTCGATGCGCCCGAAACGGGCCGTGGCGGCGGCCATCACCCGCGCGCACTCGCTGTATTGTTCCAGGTCGGCGGTCAGCAGCAGCGCTCGCTCATGCTGCAATTCATGCACAAGCTCGGAGCGATCCACCGCGACCAGCCAGGCACCCTCCTCCAGCAAGCGCTCGGCGACACGCCGACCGATCCCTTGGGCAGCGCCGGTGACCAGCGCGACCTTGTTGTTAAACCGTTGAGTCATGGGGCAGTCCTCAGGCGGCATCGCACGTGGCGACCGCGTTAGGGGTGAATTTCTCGTAATGGAAGCTGGCCGGGGTCACGCCCTGCTGCTTGAAGTGCTCGCGCACCGCATCGACCATCGGCGGCGGGCCGCACAGGTACACGTCGACATCGCCGCCATTGAGGGCTTCGTCAGCCATGTGCTGAGTCACATAGCCCTGGCGCGGGTGAGTGGTGTGCGGATCAGCCACGCAGGTCACCAGGTTGAAGTCAGGCAAACGCGCGGTAAAAGCTTGCAACGCTTCGACCATCACCAGGTCCTGATCCCGCGTTACGCCGTAGATCAACCGGATCGGGCGGGTTTCCTGGCGCTGCGCGAGCACTTCAAGCATCGACAGGAACGGCGCCAGGCCGGTACCACCGGCCAGTAACAGCAGCGGCCGCACCACCTCACGCAGGTAGAAACTCCCCAGCGGGCCGGTGATCGCCACGCTGTCGCCCGGCTGGGCGCGCTCGAGCCAGCTGCTCATCAACCCGCCGGGCACGTGCTTGATCAGGAAGCTGGCGCGCGTGTCGCCCGGGCGACTGCTGAAGGAGTAAGCGCGTGTCTGCCCACTGTCGGGCACGCTGATATTCACGTACTGGCCGGGCAGGAATACCGGCGCCTGGTCCAGCTCGAAACTCGCCTCCAGCGCGGCATCGGCATGTCGGGTGATGCCGGCCAGCGTCGCGGTAAAGTGCGTAGTGCCGGTCTTGCAGGCGCTGGACGGCACCGGCACAGCGATCACGCAGTCGGACTGCGGCACCATCTGGCAGGTCAGTACCTGGCGCGCCTGCGCTTCGTCGGCGCTCAGGGCGTCGTCGATATAGTCGTCGCCCAAGTCGTAGGCGCCGGTTTCACAGCGGCATTTGCAGGTGCCGCATACACCGTCCGAGCAGTCCATGGGCAGGTTGATGCGTTGGCGGAAGGCGGCATCGAGCACCTTTTCCCCCACTTTGCAGTCGATGAAGCGGGTCACCCCATCCTCGAAGTTCAGGGCGATGGCATACGTCATGGCGGTGTCCTCAGATGTGGTAGATGTCGATGACCTGGTGGATGTAGTCGTTTTTCAGCACTACCTTCTTGCGCGTGATCAGCGGCTGCTCGGCACGGATGTCGAGGCGATAGAAGGAGGTACCGAAATAACTGTCGGTGGTTTTGTAGCGGTGGCTTAGGGTGTGCCAGTTGAAACGCAGGTCCAGCTGCACGCCGTCGTCGGCCAGCACTTCGAGGTTGCACAGCATGTGCACGGTGCGCGGCTCGGGCGTGCTGGCGCTGGAGCGCTCGGTCTTGATGCGGAAGATACGGTCTTCCAGGCCGTCACGGTTGGGGTAGTAGATCAGCGAGATTTCGCGCTGCGGGTCTTCGGTGAGGGTGTCGTGATCGTCCCAGGCGGGCATCCAGAACTCGGCCTTGGGCGAATAGCAGGCCAGCCAGTCATCCCATTGTCGGTCGTCGAGCAGGCGCGCTTCACGGTAGAGAAAATCCAGCAGGTGGTCACGGGCAAGGCTCATGGCTGCACCTCGCGGTCGCTGGCAATCAGCCCTTGCTGTTCGCGCTCGATCGCACGCTGCAGGCTTTGGGCCCAGTGCGCATGCTGGCGCACAAACAAGCCCTCGTCCTCGGTCTTGACCCCGCTGAGCTGCGGTTGCATGCCCATGGCCAAGGCATTTTCGTCCGCGCCTTCGACCCACTGCCTGGCGCCACGGCTCAAGTCATTCCACAGGGTGCTCGCGCCCTGGTAACCGGTCTGGCAGGCGCGGAATTCTTCGAGGTCATCCGGGGTGCCCATGCCGCTGACGTTGAAGAAGTCTTCGTACTGGCGAATCCGCGTGGCGCGCTCCTGGGCGTTTTCGCCGATGGGCGCCATGCAATAGATTGTCACTTCGGTTTTATCCACGGCGAGGGGGCGCACCACGCGGATCTGGGTCGAGAACTGGTCCATCAGGTACACATTGGGGTAGAGGCAGAGGTTGCGGGTCTGGTCGACGATAAAGTCGGCGCGCGCCTGGCCCAGGCGTTCGGCCAAGGCCTCGCGGTGAGCGTGCACCGGGCGAACTTCGGGGTTGAGCAGGCGCGTCCACAGCAGGATATGCCCGTGGTCGAAGGCGTAGACGCCGCCCAGGCTTTTCGACCAGCCATTGGCGTCGACGGTGCGCGTGCCTTCGGCTTCGTAGTTGCGCCGGCCCATGGTCGCCGAGTAGTTCCAGTGCACGGAGCTGACGTGGTAACCGTCGGCGCCGTTTTCGATTTGCAGCTTCCAGTTGCCGTCATAGACATAGGATGAGCTGCCGCGCAGCACCTCCAGGCCCAAAGGAGCCTGGTCGACCATCTGATCGATGATGACGCGGGTTTCGCCCAGGTAATCGCTGAGTTCCGGCACCGCATCGCTGAGGCTGCCGAACAGGAAACCGCGGTAGTTTTCAAAGCGCGCCAGGCGCTTGAGGTCATGGGAGCCGTCGCAGTCGAAGCTGTCAGGATAGGCGCCGGTCTTCGCGTCCTTTACCTTGAGCAGCTTGCCGGCGTTGCTGAACGTCCAGCCATGGAAGGGGCAAGTGAACGAGCCCTTGTTGCCTTGTTTGCGCCGGCACAGCATGGCGCCGCGATGCGCGCAGGCGTTGACCAGGCCATGCAGCGCGCCGTGTTTGTCACGGGTGATGACCACCGGCTGGCGGCCGATCCAGGTGGTGAAGTAATCGTTGATCCCCGGCACCTGGCTTTCATGGGCCAGGTAGATCCAGCCGCCTTCGAAGATGTGTTTCATCTCCAGGGCAAACAGGTCGGGATCGGTAAAGATGTCGCGGCGGCAGCGGAATACCCCAGTGGCGGGGTCTTCCTGTACGGACTCGCGCAATTGGCAGGCGAGTCGGTCGAGTGTACTGATCATGGGGCGGGCCCTCCGTTGTTCTTGTATCAGGCACCCTCACCGTACGTGTTCGCCCTGCGCGTCAATATCCGCTGCCTGCACATCGCTATCCGCCAGGCGCACGTCGCTTAACGATGGCGTTTCCAGGTCTGCGACGGCAGTTCGCCGAAACGTTTGCGATAGGCCTCGGAAAACCGCCCCAGGTGCATGAAGCCATGGTCCAAAGCCACCTCGGTCACGCTGCGCGTGCTGCTCAGTTGCAAGCGTGCATGCACCCGTTCGAGCTTGCAGCGGCGTACATAGTCGCGCGGTGACAGCCCCACCTGGCGCGCAAACAGGCTGTACAGCGAACGTTCGCTGACGTTGGCCACGGCCATCAACTGCTCGACGCTGATGTCATCGCCCAGGTGTTGCTGGATAAATTCGCGCACCGCTTCAAACCCACCGCCGTGGGCAGCCTGGGGGATCACCCGCAACACGTTGCTGCCCAGCAATGCCAGCAGCTTGTTGGCCAAGATGCGTTCGTACAGGCCCTGCATGTGGGGCTCGGCAGCGTTTTCTGCCTCATGACAGATCAGCCCGAGCAACGGCAGGAAGCCGCCCATTTCACTGAGCGCGTGGCGGGCCGTCGCGAAGCGGATACCCACCTGCGGCAGGCTCCAGTGCTGCTCCAGGCAGGCGTTTTCCAGCAGGCGCACCGGCAGTTTGATGATGAATTTCTCGCAGTCGGCGGAATAGGTCAGGTCTACCGGGTCGTCCGGGTTGATCAGCAGGATTTCCCCCGGCCCGAACACGTTATTCTCGCCACGGGAGCTGGAGCGGCAATGCCCGCTCAACAGGATCTGCAGGTGATAGATGGTCTCCAGCGCCACCGATGTGACCCGTACCGGTGCGCCGTAGCTGATGCGGCACAGGTCCAGGCTGGCGAAGGTGCGATGGCTGATACTCGCCCGGGGCCGGCCCTTGGGAGGCAGGCGAATGCAGTGGCTGCCCACGTGCTGGTTGACGTAGTCCGACACCGCGTAGGCATCGGCGCCCTGGAAAATCTGGCTGCGCTCACTCAATAGCACGGTCATGGTTGCGGCTCTTTTATAGTTATTGGGCTCAGGCTGACGCCTGGGTAGGGGGGCGTCCAATATGGATAAAGTCTGAAGGGATACCCTGGAGGTATTGTCGGGCGTTCTGCGCCAGGCTTTCAGCGCTGCGTCGGGGCGCGCAGGGCTTGAGGTGAGAATGTTGGCCTAAAACTTTGAAACAATACGCTTGGCCGGATTGGACGGGGACCTAGCGATACCCCCGCGCCTGAACATCGAACAACTCGGCATAGCGCCCACCCGCTACCATCAGCTGTTGATGGCTGCCCTCCTCCAGGATTCGCCCGCCGTCCAGCACGATGATGTGGTCGGCATTGCGCACGCTGGAGAATCGATGGGAAATCAACAACGTCATGCGGCCCTTGGCGTGTTCGCGAAAGTGCTCGAACACCGCCGCCTCGGCGCCGGCGTCCAGCGCAGCCGTCGGCTCGTCAAGAATCAGCAGATCCGCCTCCTGGCGCATATACGCGCGTGACAAGGCGACTTTCTGCCATTGCCCTCCCGACAACTCCTGGCCACCAAGCCAGCGCCCTAACTGTGTGCCGTATGCCCTGCTCAGGCGCTCGATGAATTCGGCGGCCACCCCCTGGGTGGCGGCCGTGCGCCAACGCGCCTCATCGTTCAGCGCATCGACGTCACCCACTCCAAGGTTCTCGCCGACGGTCATCTGGTAGCGGATGTAATCCTGGAAAATCACCCCAATGCGCTGGCGCAGTGTCTGTTCATCCCAGTCTTGCAAGTCGCTGCCATCCAGCAGAATGCGCCCCTCGTGCGGGGTATACAGGCGCGTTAGCAGTTTGATCAGGCTGGTTTTGCCCGAGCCATTCTCGCCCACCAGGGCCAGGCTTTGCCCCGGCGCCAAATGCAGGTTGATGTCAGTCAATGCCTGCCGCTCAGCGCCGGGGTAACTGAACCCTACGTGCTCGCAGCGCAGACCGTCGCCGGGACGCGCGCCCTGGGTAAGGCGGCCACTCGGCACGACCACAGGGGTTAGCAGGTACTCATAAAGGTCCGACAGAAACAGACTGTCGTCATACAGGCCGGCAATCGCGCTGAGGCTGGCGGTGATCGCGCTTTGCCCCTGCTTGAACAGCACGATGTACATGGTCATCTGTCCCAGGGTGGTCTGGCCGCGTACGGTGTCCAGCACCACCCAGGCGTAAGCCACATAAAACGCCGCGGTACCGAGCAGGCCCAGGGCAAAGCCCCAGGCATCCCGACGGACCGTCAACTGGCGGTCCTCGGTGTACAAGCGCCGGGCGTTGTCGCGGTAGCGCTTGAGGAACAGCGGCGCCAGGCCGAACAGCTTGACCTCTTTGGCATGGGTCTCGTGGGACAGCAGCGATTCCAGGTAATTCTGCTGACGGGTCTCGGGCGCGCGCCGGTGGAACAGGCGAAACGCATTGCCCGAGAAATGCGTCTCGGCGAAGAACACCGGTAAGGCGCCGACCACCAGAATCACCAACGCCCACGGCGAAAAGTGCACTAACAGCACGGCAAAGCTGATCAGCGCGATCAGGTTCTGCACGAGCCCCAGGCCCTTGGTGACCAGGCTCAGCGGCCGTGTCGAGGCGCCCTGACGCACGCGCACCAGCTTGTCGTGGAACTCGGCGTCTTCAAATTGCAGGAGTGAGAGGGTCTGGGCTTTCTCCAGAATCATCAGGTTGACCTTCACCCCCAACTGCACCCGCAGCAACGATTGCTGCATTGACAACGCGCGCTGGGCGGCGGCCAGCAGCGCCAACACGCCCGCCTCGGCCAGCACGTACTGCATCACTGGCCACACGGGCGCCTGGCTGCCGGCTGCATGAATCTGCATCGCGTGCACCACGCCATCGACAATACGCTGGCCGATCCAGGCAGCCAGCGCAGGCAACAGACCGGCAACGATGGTGGCCAGCAGCAGGCCTATGAATAAGGGACGCGACGTCTCCCACACCAGCTTCAGTGCCCTGCGCGCCTGGATGGAAAACGCGCTCAATCGATTGAACAGCACCATGAATGGCATGGACTCCGTGTGGGGGCTGGGGTGAGATGGGCGGATTATGACAGGCGATGACGTTGCGCACATCCAACGGCGAGGCGACAGGGGCAAGTGGTGGAGCAAGGGGCAACCACGGCAGATTCTCGGCGCGCCGCAGCATGACTACCCCCGCGCCTTGATCGCCGCCGCGCCGGCGTTCGACAAGCGCCGCCAGCCAGTGGCCCGGCCGGACCCGACGTAGCCGCCGATCCTGCAACTGCAAAACGTTGGCAAGACGTTCGCGCTGCCCAAGGTCAGGGCGAAGACGCGACCTTTGTGGCGCTGGAGGACCTGAGCCTGCAGGTCTACCCCGGGCAGCCCCTGGCGATTGTCGGCGAGTCAGGCTCAGGCAAAAGCACCGCGCTGCGCATCGCCCTCGGCCTGGAAAACCCCAGCCGCGGGTGGGTGTGGTTCGAGCAACAGGACGTCACCGAGTAAGCCCCCCTTTTCTCAACGATTTGCTACCCCGGCAATTTCAATTGCGGCGTAACAGCGTATTCGGCGCCACACCAAATGCCTTGCGAAACGCATGGCTGAAATGGGAAAAGTCAGAAAACCCGAAGTCCAGCGCCGCCTCGGACACGCTGCGTACCTGGCCGCGCTCAATCGCTTCTCGACTGGCAATCAGGCGCTCTTTCCAAATCTCTGCAACGGGGGTTTTCTGGTAGCGTGCGAAGGCCCGTGTAACGGTGCGGGTGGACACATTGTGGGCTTTGGCGATGGCTTCAATCGACAGGTCCGGCTCGGTCAAGTGTCGTTGTATGTACTTCATGATGCGGCCGTAGAGGTCCATCTCCTGGTGGCTTGTTTTCAGGTCCTGGAGTTCCAGGCTGATCACAAGCAGATCAAGCAACGTACTTGAGTAACGATTCGAGATGCGCTCATCCTGCAGCGACGCAGGCGTGCTCGCGGCCTGATGCAGCATTTCGCGTAAGGGAACTACGCCGGGACGCCGGTCGTCGAGGACCATCGCGGTGTACTCGGCAATACGCGGCAGGCGCTCGGTGAGCAACGCTCTGGGAATACGGATCAAGTGGTTTTCGGTACCACCCAGGCTGAAGCGAAACGCCTGAGTTGCGTCATAAAGAAACAAATTGCCAGTTGCCAGGCTGGCTTTTCTTGAGCCTTGTTCTATTTGCCCATGACCATTTCGAGCGAAACCCAACCATAAATCTTCGGCCGGACCGCTGCGCAGGTGCTGCTCGGAACGCTCCCAGTAGTGCAGCGGCGAAGACAGCGAGCAGATGTCCAATTCGCCGACTGTATTAACGGTGAGCGAGCCATCAAAGCTGCTCTGGGACAAGGGTTTGCTATCGGCGGCCAGGCAGTGGCGACAGACCACTTCTTTCCAATAATCAAACCGACGTGGTGCCGGAACAGCAAGGGTCGAATACTGAGAGCTTGGGTTCATGACACTGACCTCGACAACGATGCAAGAGGCGCTGGAGACGTTGTAACGTGCGACCAATTTTCAGCTATGAAAGGCAATTAACAGGCCAAGCGCAGTAGCAGGCCTGCTTGAGTACGCTGCCATGTGATGTCCCTCGCGACTTTCGGCAGCCTTCGGAGGCTGTCGCACGGTGCAGCCATCACCATTTAAGGGCATCGCACGTCACTCGGTCGGCTCACGCGCACCAGCGCGGATCACGGGTGAACGTCAGCCTCAGCCTTGTCTTTTCCAACCAAATGGTTGTCTCGCCGAACAAAGCGCCCCCTCCTCGCCCAGCCTAATTTCCACCTCACAGCAGCTCATTCATCCGCTGATGAGGCACGCCATGCATCGACACGACTCAAAACGATTGGCTGATTCCTCCTGGCTTCTGCAGAGGCGCGACCTTGCGCCTGAAGAGTCGGCTTATTGGTTGATTGAATGGAGTGCCATGCAGCTGCTGCAGCGACGGCAGATCGCCAAGCGCGACCCGCCACCGACGCGCTGACGCCCAACCGTAGGCCTGAACGAAAATAACGAGGAGCTCAAGATGGAATCTGCAATCGACACACATCTCAAATGCCCGCGCACCCTGTCCCGCCGTGTACCGGACGAGTATCAACCGCCGTTTCCTATGTGGGTCGCACGCGCTGACGAGCAACTGGAACAAGTGGTGATGGCCTATCTTGGCGTGCAATATCGCGGCGATGCCCAGCGCGAGCCTGCATTGCAGGCAATGCGTCACATCGTCAGCAGTTTCAGCCTGCCAGATGGCCCGCAGACTTACGATTTGACCCACCACACCGACAGCAGCGGCTTTGATAATTTGATTGTGGTCGGGTACTGGAAAGACCCGGGCGCCCACTGTCGCTGGTTGCGTTCCCCCCCAGTGAATGACTGGTGGAGTTCGGCGGATCGGCTCGGTGAAAGCCTTGGTTATTTCCGCGAAATCACCGCGCCGCGCACCGAGCAGTTCGAGACGTTGTACGCGTTCCAGGAGAACCTGCCCGGTGTCGGCGCGGTAATGGATACGACCAGCGGAGAGATCGAAGAGCACGGTTACTGGGGTTCAATGCGCGACCGTTTCCCGATCTCCCAGACGGATTGGATGAATCCCACGAGCGAGCTACAGGTGATCGCGGGTGACCCGACCCAGGGCGGACGGGTCCTGGTCCTGGGGCATGACAACCTCACACTGATTCGCTCCGGCCAGGACTGGGCGGATGCCGAGGCAGAGGAGCGCTCACTCTACATCGACGAAATCTTGCCGACGTTGCAGGACGGCATGGACTTCTTGCGTGACAACGGCCAGGCGTTGGGCTGCTACAGCAACAGGTTCGTGCGCAATATCGACCTGGACGGCAACTTTCTCGACCTGAGCTACAACATCGGTCACTGGCGCTCGGTTGAGAAACTCGAACGCTGGGCTGAGTCTCACCCGACTCACCTGCGTATTTTCGTGACGTTTTTCCGCGTGGCCGCAGGTTTGAAGAAGTTAAGGCTGTACCACGAAGTGTCCGTGTCGGACGCCAAGAGCCAGGTATTCGAGTACATCAACTGTCACTCGCAGACCGGTATGTTGCGCGACGCGCTGCCACCAACGACCTGAGCGCCATCGGCGTTTACCTCCCCAACTTCTGCCGCCTTGCCACCCTCCTCGGGTGGCCGGTCTCCCTGTGCGAGGAATAAATGATGAATAAGATCCGCCTGTTGACGCTCTCTACTCTGTTGCCCGTGCTTCACGCCAACGCCGGTGAAGTAGCGCCCGGCGATTATGAGCAATATCCGGTCGGCGCTACGATCGGGGCGATTTACTACCAGCACGCCACCACGGACTCGGCTTATAGCAACGGACACAAGGTCAGCTCTGACTTCAACGTGAGCTCTGACGTCGGCATCCTGCGTCTACTGCATGTCTACGCACTCTCTGACACCGTCACCATCGACCCGCAATTTCTTTTGCCTTTCGGACACGTCTCCAGCGCAGGTGACGCCTCAGCGCTGGGCAGTACTCGCGGCGTTGGCGACTTGATCCTCACCGCACCGGTCAAATGGCGGTTCAACGAAGCCCGCGACACCCTCAGCATCGCCCCCTACCTGTATGTGCCTACTGGTACGTATGACAAGGAGGACGCGCTCAATCTCGGAGAGAACCGCTGGAAATTCGAACTGCAGAGTGCGTACGTCAAACACTTCACAGAAAAATGGGCGATGGACCTGGTTGGCGGTGCTACCTGGTATGGCGACAACACTGATTACGGCGCAAATGCAGACCGTATGAAGCAGGACGTTTCCTACGCAGCACAGATCATGGGGCGTTACATGCCAGACGCCAGCACCGCATTTGGTATCGGCTTCGGGCGTACCTGGGGGGGTGAGACGAACATTGAGCACGTCAATCAGGATAACGAGTTGGGCACCACCAACTTCCGTCTCACCGCCACCAAATTCGTCACCCCCCAAGACCAGATTCAACTGCAGTTGGGCAAGGACCTTTCGGTGGACAACGGCACCAAGGAAGACTTCCGCATGAACCTGCGTTATGCGCGCATTTTTTAACCCAAGGATCTGCGACCGCGTGCGCTTTGCGCCTTTACACAGCGGTGTCCGGCTCAGCCAAGTCGATGTCTTTCTCAACCAAGCCTGCGACTTGAGGCGCGGACTATCTTGAGCGCCAGGCCCACTGAATTTGATGAGCCGCAGCGCTCTTCGGCCACTTACGATAAGGACAGCCCAACCATGCCAATTGTTCGCCCCACCCTTGAACAGCTATTGGATGTATCGACCAGCCTGCACATGCAGATAAGTGCGGAGCAAGCCCATGAATACCTGGCTCTTATGCAGTCAAGCTTCGACGCTTATGACCTGATTGACGAGCTGCCTGACTTCATTCCGCCGGTACGTTACGAACGCAGCTCGGGCTATCGACCCTCGACTGCACACAACCCACTCAACGCCTGGTACTACCGAACGGAAGTCAGCGGCGCCCGCGAAGGCAAGTTGGCGAATAAAACCGTCGCACTCAAGGACAATATTTCACTCGCTGGCGTACCGATGATGAATGGTGCAAAGCCCCTTGAAGGCTTCGTTCCCTCATTCGATGCCACCGTTGTCTCCCGCTTGCTGGATGCCGGCGCAACCATCCTCGGCAAGGCAACATGCGAGCATTACTGCCTATCCGGTGGTAGTCACACCTCCGATCCGGCGCCGGTGCACAACCCCTATCGCCACGGATTTGCCTCGGGTGGGTCGTCTTCCGGCAGCGCAGCACTGGTTGCCGCGGGCGAGGTCGACCTGGCAGTCGGCGGTGACCAGGGCGGGTCAATCCGGATTCCTTCCGCATTCTGCGGCACTTACGGAATGAAGCCGACCCACGGACTGGTGCCTTACACCGGGATCATGGCCATTGAGGCGACTATCGATCATGCCGGCCCCATCACGGCAAACGTACGGGACAACGCCTTGATGCTGGAGGTCATGGCGGGAGCGGATGGGCTCGACCCGCGACAAGCCGCGCCCCAGGTCGACGCTTACAGTGATTACCTGGAGCGCGGTGTAAGCGGGCTGAGGATCGGCGTCCTGCGCGAAGGTTTTGAACTGCCCAACCAGGATCCGCGTGTTGCCTCGTCTGTGCGCAATGCCATCGACGCATTTGCACGGATGGGGGCGCACGTCGAAGAGGCGTCAGTGCCTGAGCACAAGATTGCCGGTTCGCTGTGGCACCCCATCGGCTGTGAGGGCCTGATGATGCAGATGATGCACGGCAATGGGGCCGGCTTTAACTGGCAAGGGCTATATGACCTCGGGTTGCTGGACAAACAAGCCGGATGGCGCGATCAGGCGAATGACCTGTCCGCCTCTCTCAAGCTGTGCATGTTCGTCGGGCAATACGGTCTGGAGCGCTACAACGGTCGCTTCTACGCCAAGGCACAAAACCTCAGGCGCCTGGCACGCTCCGGGTATGACGCCGCATTGGCGCGCTATGACCTGCTGGTGATGCCCACCGTGCCGATCATTGCCCAACCCCACCCGGAGCCCGGTTGCTCGATCACCGAGTACGTGGCCCGAGCGCTGGAAATGATCGGCAATGCCTCCGCACAGGACATCACTGGCCATCCGGCCATGTCGATTCCCTGCGGCCTGGTAGACGGTTTACCTGTCGGGCTGATGCTAGTAGGCAAACACTATGCCGAAGGCACGATTTACCAGGCTGCAGCGGCTTTCGAGGCATCGGTTGACTGGAAAAACAGCTAGTAGCCGATGCGTCCCATGCAGCGCAAAAGAATAAGCCGCCGGGCGCTGCCTAGAAGCTCAACGATGAGGAACCAACTGATGACCACACCTGAAATAAAACCATCAACCCCGGGTGAGCGAGCACAGGCGTTACTGCAAGTGCTCAAACAAAAAGACCTGATCCCCGACGGTTACATCGAGCACATGACACAGCTCATGGCACACGAATGGAGCCCGCAGAACGGTGCTCGGGTAGTGGCCAAGGCATGGGTGGACCCACAGTTTCGCGAACTGCTGCTCAAGGACGGTACCGCTGCGTGCGCTCAATTTGGCTATACCGGCCCGCAGGGTGAATACATTGTTGCGCTGGAAGACACGCCCAGCGTGAAAAACGTGATTGTGTGCAGCCTGTGCTCCTGCACCAACTGGCCCGTCCTGGGCTTGCCGCCGGAGTGGTACAAGGGCTTCGAGTTCCGCGCCCGACTGGTTCGCGAAGGGCGCACCGTGCTGCGGGAGCTGGGCACGGAGCTGCCGGACGGGGTCTCCATCAAGGTGTGGGACACCAGCGCCGAAAGCCGCTATCTGGTGCTGCCTCTGCGGCCAAAGGGCAGCGAATCCATGGATGAAGAGGCGCTTCGAAAATTGATTACCAAGGATGTCCTTATTGGCGTGGCGCTACCGTACGTCGCGTAACCGGGGTGCTTTGTTTCTTTCAATTTTTATTCTCTATTCATTCTCTATTAAGAGGTATCCACGATGGATGGCTTTCACGATCTCGGCGGTTTCCAAGGCTTTGGCAAAGTCCCTCACACCATCAACAGTCTGAGCTACCAACCCGTGTTCAAGCAGGACTGGGAGCACCTGGCGTACAGCTTGATGTTTATCGGTGCCGATCACTTGAAGAAGTTCAGCGTGGACGAAGTGCGCCACGCCGTCGAGCGACTGGACGTGCGTCAGCATGTCGGCACCCAGTACTACGAACGCTATGTCATCGCCACCGCCACCCTGCTGGTCGAAACCGGCGTCATCACCCAGGCGGAGCTCGATCAGGCCCTGGGTTCTCACTTCAAGCTAGCGAATCCCGCGCATGCGCAGGGCCGCCCGGCGGTCACTGGCCGAACGCCTTTTGAAGTCGGCGACCGGGTAGTCGTGCGCAACGAGTATGTAGCCGGGCATACCCGCATGCCGGCCTATGTTCGCGGCAAGGAAGGTGTGGTCCTCCACCGAACTTCAGAAAAATGGCCTTTTCCGGACGCCATTGGTCATGGCGACTTGAACGCTGCGCATCAGCCAACCTACCACGTCGAGTTTCGCGTGAAAGACCTGTGGGGGGATGCGGCCGATGAAGGTTTTGTGGTGGTCGACCTGTTCGAAAGCTACTTGGACAAGGCCGCCAGCTCACATGCGGTGAACGTATGATTGACGGCGCCCAGGCGAGCCGACTGCCGGTGACCGTGCTTTCTGGTTTCCTCGGCGCCGGCAAAACCACCCTGCTCAATCATATCTTGCGCAATCGCGACGGCCTGAGAGTGGCAGTCATCGTCAATGATATGAGCGACGTCAACATTGATGCCGAAGAGGTGCAGCGCGACGTGGCGCTGCACCGTGGTCGAGATGAGTTGATCGAGATGAGCAATGGCTGTATCTGCTGCACGCTGCGCGCCGATTTGCTCGAACAGATCAGTGCCCTGGCACGCCAGCAACGTTTTGACTACCTGCTCATTGAGTCCACGGGAATCTCCGAGCCGTTGCCGGTTGCCGAGACGTTCGCATTTCTTGACGCAGAAGGCTTCAGCCTCAGCGAACTGGCGCGGCTCGATACCTTGGTGACGGTGGTCGATGGCAGTCGTTTTCAGACGTTGCTCGAATCGCCGGATATCGTGGCGCGCGACGACGCACAAGCGGACACACCCAAACGCCATCTGGCAGATCTGCTGATTGAGCAAGTGGAGTACGCCAACGTCATTCTCGTCAACAAACTGGACCTGATCGACGAGCCCGGTTATGAGGCCGTGCACGCGGTCCTCACCGGCCTTAACCCGACCGCGCGGGTCATGCCGATGACACACGGCAACGTTGAGCTATCAGGCATTCTCGGTACCCATCTGTTTGATTTACCCAGCCTGGCTGAATCACCTGGCTGGATGAAAAAAATGCAGGCCGACGACACACCTGCCTCCGAGTCGGACACCTATGGCGTGACGTCATGGGTGTACCGCGAGCGTGCCCCCTTTCACCCACAGCGATTACTCGATTTTCTGCAACGCCCCTGGCGCAACGGGCGGCTGTTGCGTAGCAAGGGTTACTTCTGGCTCGCCAGCCGGCACCTGGAAACCGGCCTGCTAGTGCACAGCGGCAGGCAGTTCCAGTGGGACTATGTCGGGCACTGGTGGAACTTCATCGAGCAGTCGCAATGGCCGCGGGATGAATATCGGTTGCGAAGCATCATGACCAAGTGGGACAGCATTGTCGGTGATTGCCGGCAGGAATTGGTCTTTATCGGCCAGGATCTGGATACCCACGTGTTACAGCGCGCCCTCGACGACTGCCTGCTGAGTGCCCAGGAAATAGCCGCCGGCCCATCAGCCTGGCAAACGCTGCCGGGAGCGAAAGTCTTTGACGCCCAGGCCTTATCGGCCCCGATGCAGTCCTTGCAGGCGGTTCCCATTTGACCGAGGTAGAGGTGCCCCATGCTCTTTTTCAGCCGAACCACACGCCGGGTATTGGCGCAGCTCGCCGACCGACTGGAGCAGCCTGATCAGGCGAGCACGCCATTGTCGTCGAACAACCGGTTGGTGCGCCGCATCCTGGCAAGCGTCGAGCGACTGCTGCAAGAGCGGCAAGCCGTTAAGGAGCAGGCCTGCGCACTGGCGTTTCGCGTCAGCCAACTGGAACAGCACCTGGCCTGCCGTGACACGCTGTTGCGGCAATGGGAGGCGCGCTGGGTACTGATCACACAGGGCGCAGATGAACTGTTCTGGGAACTGGAGCTGGATGGAACCGCTGCACCTGGGCCGGAATGTTCAATGATGTGGACGGGGCCAGCGTCGAACCAGGCCCAGGCTATGAATCAGCTCGGCGCGTGGAGTGAACAGTTGCACCCGGATGACCGGCAAGTGCATCTGGCAGCGCTCGCCAGGCACCTTGCTGATCGCAGCGGGCGGACGGCATTTGCGCTCCAGGTGCGGATGAAACCTGCACCCGGCGACGACTATCGCTGGTGCAGCATAAGCGGTGCCTCGCGTCGCGATGCGCAAGGCGCAGCGCTCTGCATCGCTGGGACCGTTCGTGACATTCATGACCAGTACCTGCACAACGAGGCGCTCGAACTGGCGGCCACACGTTTCGACATTTCCCGGGAAATGCTGCATGACGGGCTTTGGGATATCGAGGTGGTAGCAGGCGACCCAGCGAACCCGAAAAATACCATTTGGTGGTCTTCGCAAATGCGCCGACTGCTGGGGTGCAACACCGTTGAGGAGTTCCCCAACACCCTGGAAAGCTGGACCTCGCGCTTGCATCCCGACGATAGCGCGCGGGCCATCGGCGCATTCGTCGCCCATGTGGACGACCGCAGCGGCAAGACGCCGTTCGATGTGGATTATCGACTCAAACATAAAAACGGTACTTACCGCTGGTTTCGCGGTCGTGGGCAAACGCGCCGCGCGCAGGACGGCTCCCCGCAACGGGTGGTGGGTGCCATCACCGACATACATGCCCACCATGAAGAAAGCACGATGCGCGAGGCGCAAGCGCAACAACATCGGGTGATGCAGGAAACCCTCACCAAGCTGACGCAGATTGTTGCCACCATTCAGGGCATTGCCAGCCAGACCAACCTGCTGGCGTTGAATGCTGCCATTGAGGCGGCGCGAGCAGGCGAAGCCGGTCGCGGGTTTGCAGTGGTCGCCGATGAAGTGCGCAAGCTAGCCACGCGGACCAGCCAGGCGACCCAGCAAGCGGCAGAGATGATGGACAACTAGCAACATCCCTGCGCCTGCGCGGCTTGCGTGGGCGTAGGGCAAATTCCAACAATAATAATCAGGTACGTTATGCGCGATTACGACTCAGCAGTGTCAACCTTCGACTATCTACAACTGGCTGCTCAAGACTTGCACGGCGAACCGGGAGCCTTGAACGCCTGCATCGAGTGCTGCGACCGGCACGCTCATGGCAATGCCGTGGCGCTGTACTGCGAAACGCGGGATGGTCGCGCCACGCACTACACGTTCAGCGAACTGCAGGTGCACGCTGCGCGCTTTGCCAACTTTCTGCGAGCGCAAGGGGTACAACCGGGAGATCGTGTCGCCGGACTCATGCCACGCACGGTTGAACTGGTGATTACTATCCTCGGGACCTGGCGCATCGGTGCGGTCTACCAACCTCTCTTTACCGCATTCGGGCCCAAGGCGATCGAGCAGCGATTGGATTGCTCCGGGGCACGCTGGATCGTGACCGATGCCCACAATCGTCCCAAGCTGGATGACATTCCCGACTGCCCTCGCGTCATCGTGACAGACGGCACCCCACAGCACCCGAGCGATTACGGTTTCTGGGACGCCCTCGGTCGCCAACAGGCCGACTGCACGCCTGAGCTGCTGGACGCGAGTGCGCCTTTCCTGCTGATGTGTACCTCGGGCACTACAGGACCTGCCAAGCCGCTTGAGGTGCCTTTGAGCGCCATTCTGGCCTTCAAAAGTTATATGCGCGATTCAATCGACTTGCGCGAAGACGACCATTTCTGGAACCTCGCCGACCCCGGCTGGGCCTATGGCTTGTATTACGCAGTGACCGGGCCACTGGCGTGCGGCCGAGCCACGCTGTTCCATGACGGCCCTTTCACCGTGGAAAGCACCTGCCGGATTATCGCCAAGTATGCGATCAGCAACCTGGCCGGCTCGCCCACGGCCTATCGCCTGCTGATTGCTGCCGGGGCCGAGTTCGCCGACGCCGTGCGTGGCCAGTTGCGTATCGTCAGCAGCGCCGGGGAACCGCTCAACCCGCAAGTCATCCGTTGGTTCGCCGAACAGCTCGGGGTGGTCATTCACGACCATTACGGCCAAACCGAAATTGGCATGGTGCTGTGCAATCACCATGGGCTACGCCATCCGGTACGTGAGGGTTCTGCCGGTTATGCGGTGCCCGGGTACCGGATTGTCGTGCTGGATGATGCGCATCGGGAACTACCGACGGCTCAGCCGGGCGTACTGGCGGTGGATCGCGCGCGCTCGCCCCTGTGCTGGTTCAATGGCTACTTTCACATGCCCACCAAGGCGTTTGTCGACCGTTACTACTTGAGCGGCGATATCGTTGAGCTCAATGAGGACGGCAGTATCAGCTTTGTAGGCCGTAACGACGATGTGATCACCACGTCCGGCTACCGCGTGGGGCCTTTCGATGTCGAGAGCGCGCTGATCGAGCATCCGGCAGTCGTCGAAGCCGCGGTGATCGGCAAGCCCGACCCGCAACGCACCGAGCTGATCAAGGCGTTTGTGGTGCTGAACCGTCAGTACCTGCCCAGTGCCGAGTTGGCGGAAGCCCTGCGTCTGCATGTCAAACAGCGCTTGGCCGCGCATGCGTACCCACGGGAAATCGAGTTCGTCGAACAACTGCCCAAGACCCCGAGTGGCAAGTTGCAGCGGTTCATTCTGCGCAACCAGGAAATTGCCAAACAGCAGGCACTCGACACATGACTCACGGACGTATGGTTCCCACGCTGAGCCGCTCGGAGTTTCAGCGCAGAGCCCTGGAGCTGTTCAAGGAACGTAGTTTCAGCCAGGTCAGCATGCGGGAATTGGCGGCGCATGTTGGAATCAGCCCGGGAGCGATTTATCACCATGTAGAGAGCAAGGAAGCAATGTTGTTTGAATGGCTGACAGAGCTCTATCAGGCGCTGTTGTCGCACGTCGACCTGATCAAAACCCGAAGATTGACGCCCACGCAGCGCCTGACAAAACTGATCGAAGGCCATCTTAAATTGCATGAACAGATGACCGGGCACTTCAAGTTAGCGGTCATGGATGCCAATTGCCTGGGCGCTCCGATGCAGGCACGCGTTGAGCGATTGAGGCTAGCCTATGAGTCAGAAATCATGAAGTTGGTCGGCCAGTTGGGCCATCAACCCGGCGGCCCGTTGCGCGAGGGGGCGCTTACTGCGATTTTGCCCATGCTCAACAGCCTACCCATATGGCTGAGCCCGAAGGTTGATAACAGCCAGCGTCGGCTTATTACAAAGACCATCGCCGATGCGGTAATTCACGCAATAAACGCCCTACCTTGAGTGCCCCTGCCCTGCTCTGGATTTCAAACCTGATGCCCATCATGGCGTGGAAAGCCGCTTCTGCATCGGCGCATTGTCCCAACAGTTTCCACGACGACTCATGCTTTGGCGCATGCGGTAACGCCAAAGCCGTTGACGAAACTGGCGATTGCCCTATTGCGAGCCTTGATCCGAGTGCAATAACAATCCTTGAGGCCTGCCCCGCTGCTTGTAAGCTCGGCCGAGCACGATTCCTTAGCAGCGGCATCGAGGGTTCAGCAAGCGTCGATCAGTTGAGCTCAGGTCGCATGATTCTGGGGGAGGCTTCCGGCGATCGTCCGATAGAGTTTTCGGCTTTTGGCGTCGATCCCGAAAGACGCGGAGAAATCTTTCGAGAGCACTACGAGGTGATTTGCCGACCCCACAGCACAAGTTTTGAGCCCATCCACTGGAGCGCTGTTGAAATGCGCGGCGCAGACCTGATTCCTAAACCCACCACCTAACGCCTTCCAATGCTCGTGACCGGCGATAGTCGCCAGTCACTGGATTGGATCGCGCGCGCGAGCACCGGATGGGTCAATTACCCACGCATACCGAACATGCAGCGGCTGGTCGTGGAAGTTTGGCGGCTGGACGTCATGAAGCAATGTAGTTCCGTCTAGAGGCCCTTCACTCAGTCGCATTACACTGACCTCGATCAGAATCCGTTGAAGTGTAGTTCAGGACAACCGGCGTCGTCTGAATCTGAAAATTCGCTTTGGCGTTTGATTTTCATGCCTGGGACAAGACAGGATCGGGCGTCAGGGTCCGGCACGCGCGATGACTCAGGAAAGCTTCGAGGTCTGCAAAGGGCATCGGTTTGGCAAAGTAATACCCCTGAAAAATATCGCAGCGACTGCCTTTAAGGAAATCCACTTGAGACGTGGTTTCCACACCTTCGGCGACCACCGTCAGGCTAAGGTGATGGGCCATGGAAATAATGCCTTGGGTGATCGCCGCATCGTGACGATCGGTAGCAATTTCCTGGATGAACGAGCGGTCGATCTTGATCTTGTCGATCGGCAAACGCTTTAGGTAACTGAGGCTGGAAAAGCCAGTGCCGAAATCATCCAACGCAATGCGCACCCCCAACGCCTTGAGCCGATGCAACGTGTCGATCGCCTGTTCAACGTTATGCAGCAGAAGCGACTCGGTAATCTCCAGTTCCAACTGTCCGGTGCTGAGGCCGTATTTGCTCAGCACTGCCTGGATAGACTCGACGAACTGGCCACGCTGGAAATGCATCGGCGAAATATTCACAGCCATCGAAATGTCCTTTATGCCCTGCTCACCCAGCAGGCGTAATTGCGCGCAGGCCGTATCGAGCACCCAGAGGCTCAGCGGGATGATCTGCCCACTGTCCTCTGCCACCGGCACAAACACTGCAGGTGAAATAAATCCTTTTTCAGGGTGCTCCCAGCGCAGCAACGCTTCGATCCCGACCACCCGCCCAGTGCGCGCGTCTATCTGCGGTTGGTAATGAAGCTGGAATGACTGAGTTTCGATAGCCTTTTGCAGGTCATTGCGCAGGCTCGCGTGCTCGCAAACAAGCTGATTGAGGTCGCTGGTGTACCACTGAAAGTTATTGCGCCCTTGCTGCTTGGCTTTGTACATAGCCATGTCAGCTTGCTGGATCAGTTGCATCGGCTGCTCGATGTGACCATCGCTCAGGGTGATTCCGACACTTGCAGTCACATGCAGGTCAATACCCTGGATGCAGTAGGGTCTGGCAATGCCGGCCATCAGCCGCTCGGCCACCGGTACAACGTCCTCATCACGAAGCAGGTCGGGCAGCAGCACGATGAATTCGTCACCGCCCATACGCAAGATGGTGTCACCGGGACGAACTTGCTGGGTCATACGTTGCGCCACTTCGATCAGTACCTGATCGCCGAAGTAATGCCCGATCGAATCGTTGATGGATTTGAATCCATCCAGATCAATGCACATCACCGCCAGACAACGCTTATGCCGACGACTGATGTGGCAATCCAGAGCAAGCCGTTCTTCAAGCGAAACACGGTTAAGCAAACCGGTTAGCCGGTCATGGCTGGCATTGAAGCGCAATTGGCGCTCGAAATGTTTCTGTTCGCTGATATCTCGGGCAATGCCGAATACTCCGACGATCTCTCCGTTGACCATGATGGGCAGGTTGGAGATATCCATGGTCAACAGTCGCTCACTTTCGTCGCGAAGCTGTGCCTCGAAGCGCTGAGGCACTCCGGCACGGGCAGCGCAAAAATGCTGACTGACCCGTTGCAGATCCTCATCGAGCACCAGTTGGGAAAAATGATGGCCAATGAAATTGATTGCAGTGTGCGGTTTCAGCTTCAGGCCTGCAGGATTCACGCTCTGGATGTTGCCGGCCAGATCGAGGGCGAACACTGGGTTGGGGTTATAGGTGAACAATGAACGAAAATGTTGTTCGCTTTCCTCCAGTCGCCGTCCGTCACGCTCGTGGCGGATTGCAATGACTGCAAGTTGGGCGGCAAAGACCAATTGTTGAATCTGCGCCTCGTCCGGCGCATGGGTACGCTTTTGGTACAGGGCAAATGTACCCAACACGGTACCTTGATGGGAAAGCAAAGGGACTGACCAGCAGGAACGCAGGTTATGTCCCAGAGCCAGGCTGCGGAAGCGCTCCCAGTTCGGGTCATGGGCGATGTCTTCGGTGACCACAAGCTCGCGCCGAAACGCTGCGGTGCCGCATGTCCCTTCTTGTGGACCAATGGCCATACCATCAATCGCCTCGGTGTACTCGGCCGGTAGGCCGGGTGCCGCGCCGTTGAACAAGTGCTTACCCTCAGCATCCGTCAGCAGGATAGAGCAGAGGCTTTCGGGGGACTGTGTGTCGAGCATCTGGCAGATGGCACAGAGTACGTCGCCCAGATGCTGATCGGTCGCGATCATGCCAAGAATGTCACGTTGCGACTCGGGGAAGGTCTTGCAGTGAAAGCTCGGACGGATGTTCATGGTAATTCCTGAAGACTCTCGAGGTCGTCCGGTCTTCAGAGAGCCAGAAATAGTGGCGGCCGATCACTGTCCACTTGTGCGTCGGATATACACTCTATAGAGCGTAGCCAAGTTAAATAAAGACTCAGATCCAACATAAAAAACAGTATCAGATGGCCGCCATTTGGCTAACTTCGCTTTCTCGACTCGTAGCAATTTCAACCTCCTCCTATCCGGCATCGCGCTTGCCGTACGAACGGGTTTGTTTGTCTGATTTTCGAACTTGCGCGCTCGGCTTCAATGTCACCAATGACTATGCCGTCTGCAACGCCTGCAGCAGCTTGGCCAGTGACTCCGTCGGCACTTGCCCTTGCCGGGTGATGCAGTGAAATGATGCGCTATACCTTAACCGCTGCGGTGCAATTACACGCAGCATCCCACGCGCGACCCAGATATCGGCATAGTGGGTTGGCAGGAAGCCGATGCAGGTACCGGATGCAATCAGCGTGGCGATGGCTTCCATGGAAAAAGCGCTTACCGAGTTACCGAAACGCAATTTGTGTGGCCGGCGGCTTTCGAGCATATAGCCACGGTCGACGTAATCTGCAGCACCGATTTCCTCGTCCGTAAAGTGCTCGTCGGGACGCTCGAAGAAAGGGTGTCCGCGCCCGCAATACAGATTTTGTTCTTCCTCGAATAGCTCTTGGTAGTGCAGGCCCGAAAGCTGGTGGTTAAAACAACCAATCGCGAGGTGCAGACGTCCTTCGAGCACGGCTTGCTCAAGCTCGTCGGCGCGCATTACCTGCAGGTCGATGCGTGTACGAGGCGAGACTAGTCGAAAGGAAGCGAGGGCCCGCGGTAGCGGTGCCTGGTCGAGCGAAAGCAGGTTATCGACGCTGCCTATCTGCAAGAACTCTGGATACTTCTGGTTAAGCATGACTACCCGCTGATGAAAGCGGTCGATATCAGCATACAGCTCCTGCGCCGCAGCATAAGTTTGGGCGCCTTGCTCAGTAAGTTGAAAACCGCTCTTGCCGCGACGGCAGAGGGTGAAGCCAAGGCGAACTTCCAGATCTCGCACCAATGTGCTCAAGCGGGGCAGGCTGGTATTTAGGCGTACCTGCGCGGAGGTGAAGCCTCCAGCCTCGACGATAGTGCAAAAGATGCGCAGTTTGCGCAGATCCACGTCTGAGAAATTGGTAAGCATCAAGACCTCCGGTGCAGATTCACAAATGCCATAGGCACAGCCCTTATACCAGTAAATTTGCCTTGCGAATCAATGCGCCTGAACGGTACCGAAAGAGGCCGTGCTTTAGTTGCGATTTCAAGCAAGTCAGGTTCTGTACTGGAGGATTTACCGGCCATTTCTTTCTTTCGATACTCGCAGTGCTGCTGGGCAGAAGTCCTGCAGGAAGGGGAGCAACTGCGGCCCACGCGAGCACGACTTCCCCCAGAAGAAAAATAATGTTTACGGAGTGCGGTATGACAACTCAACGACGTAGAGGGTCGGGCAGACCCACCATTGAAACTCGCTCAATCGATTATGTGCCTAGTACAGAGCGACACGGTAAGGTCTGGCACCAAGGCCCGTTCTGGTTTACCGGAAACTTTGTGTTTCTCACCATGATGGTCGGTTTCGTTGGGCCGAGCATGGGGCTCAGCATTCTGTGGAGTGTACTGGCGGTTATCATAGGTGCTGGCTTCGGCACCGTGTTCATGGCCTTGCACGCCAACCAGGGCCCGAAGATGGGCATGCCGCAGATGATCCAGTCACGTGCGCAATTCGGCAGCCGTGGGGCCATTGTGCCGTTTGCGGCGACCATCTTTGTTTACATCGGTTTTATAGTGTTCGGCGTCATTTTGGTAACCCAAGCCATACAGTTGGTTCTACCGGGCTCTACGTGGTTTTGGTACCCCACGTTGATTACGATCAGCATTGTGATTGCAGTGGTGGGCTATGACCTATTGCACTTTGTGCAGCGTTGGCTCACATACCTGCTAATTGCGGTGTTTGGCATCGTGACATTGATGGCTGTTACTGCACTGCCAGCGGCGGCCCCAACACCGGTTGGTTCGGGCTGGAACACCACTGCGTTTCTAGTGCAGTTGTCACTCGCAGCGGGCTATAACATCAGCTACTCGGTTTATGTCTCAGATTATTCGCGCTACCTGCCCCAAGACTCGTCCAGCTCCAGGCTGATCTTCTGGACGTACCTGGGCGCGGCTGCTTCGGCGGCCTGGCTGATGTCTCTGGGGGCGGTGTTGTCCAGCTATATACCGGGCGCCGATGGCATCGTTTCGCTGGTGCAAACCGGCAATTATTTATTCCCTGGCTTTGGCATATTCGTCGCGCTGGTAGGCGCCGTCGCACAGTTGTCGGTCACCGGCATCAACTGCTATGGCGCCATGCTAACCGGCATCAGCGCAGTGGACGGTTTCCGACCAGTGCGCCCAGGTGTCCGCGTGAGAGTGATCGGCCTGAGCACAGTTGGCCTGTTGTCGCTGGTGATCGCGTTGACGTTACCGGATGCCTATATGGCCAGCTTCAACGGCTTTGTGCTGCTTATGCTGTACTTCTTGATCCCATGGACGGCGGTCAACCTTGTCGACTTTTATGCGATTCGCAAAGGTGAATACGCCATCGCCGAAATATTCAATCCGCACGGCGTATATGGCCGTTGGGCCTGGCGCGGCGTGCTTGCCTATCTGGTCGGGTTTGTCGCGATGGTGCCGTTCTTCTCTATCCCGTTTTTCGTTGGCCCGGTAGCTGAAGTAATGGGCGGTGCGGATATCGCATTCATCCCCGGCCTGCTGATTTCCGGTGGCCTGTATTTCGTGCTGACGCGCAACCTCGAACGTTCCTTGGAGATTGCCGCGCAACGCAAAAGTCAACTGGCGCTTGAAGGTATTGCCGGCTGAGCACTCACCGATAAACGACCAAAAGAAAAAGGTTTTTAAATGACCAGCAAACGCGAAAAAACAGTCGCCATTGTGCAAATGCCTGCGGCTCTCCTTGATCGAGCCGAGTCGATGCGTCGGGCAGCCGAACATATCAAAAAGGCAGCACTCCAGGAGGCTCAACTTGTGATATTTCCGGAAACCTGGCTGAGCTGCTACCCAGCATGGGTATTTGGAATGGCGGGCTGGGACGATGCGCAAGCAAAGTCCTGGTACGCCAAGCTACTAGCAGACAGCCCGGTCATTGGCCAGCCTGAAGACATGCACGATGACCTGGCGGAGCTTCGCGAGGCTGCGCGCGTTAACGCAGTCACCGTGGTTATGGGGATGAACGAGCGCTCCCGACACCATGGCGGCTCGCTGTACAACTCACTGGTCACTATTGGCCCCGATGGCGCCATTTTGAATGTGCACCGCAAACTGACGCCCACCCACACCGAACGGACGGTATGGGCCAATGGTGATGCCGCAGGGCTAAGGGTGGTCGACACCGTGGTTGGTCGCGTAGGCGGATTGGTGTGCTGGGAACACTGGCACCCGCTGGCGCGCCAGGCTCTGCATGCACAGGACGAACAGATTCATGTGGCGGCCTGGCCGGACATGCCGGAAATGCACCATGTCGCTGCCCGTTCCTACGCGTTCGAAGGGCGCTGCTTTGTGCTCTGCGCCGGCCAGTACCTGGCCGCTGGGGATGTGCCGGCCGAGTTGTTGGCGGCTTACCGGCGTGGGGTTGGCGGCAAGGCACTGGAGGAAGACGTACTGTTCAATGGCGGATCTGGTGTGATCGCCCCTGATGGTTCCTGGGTGACGGCACCGCTCTTCGGAGAGCCTGGAATTATACTGGCAACCATCGACCTAGCGCAGATCGATGCCCAGCACCATGACCTCGATGTGGCCGGGCATTACTTGCGTCCGGATGTTTTCGAGCTCTCGATTGATCGACGCGTACGCACCGGGTTAACGCTGCGCGACGCCTGAACTCTCGCCTCAACCATATGTTCCGGGCGGCCGTGCATAGGTCGACCCGGAATCAGTAAGGCTAATTGATGGTTCATGCGCTTCTGGCTACCGCTCTGTTATCCATCGCGCCGGGGGCGCTCTGCGGTTTCGCCGTTCTGGCTTCTGTCGACTACCCGGCCCAGCTTCGCGCCCTGGGCATGGCCAATCCGATACGCGTGCGGCAGGCGCATCTGGACTGAATCATCATGGGGACGGCGGTGGCGGTCACCGCGTTTTCCAATCCGCAGCTTCCCGACTGGGTCGCTGCACTGGTGATGTTCGGTGGAGTGGTAAATCCGCTGACGTTTGTGCCAATGGTGTTCTCCACCACCATGGAGACCACCAAGGCGTTTCAATGGGTGTCGTTTGTGTCGTTTGTTTCGCTGAGTTTGGGCCTGGACGCGCAACTTCACGACTTAGATTTGGCAGGCAACTATTCAAGACCTGACATCTTTGAACTTTCAATTGATCGGCGCGTGCGCACTGGTATCACCATTAGTGACAAGTAACGCTGTTGAGACTACGAAGGGACCAAAACTGCATGGACGCGTAATTTGCGGTCACGACGCTTTCAGCTTCCATGCATCTCGACTGGATTGCTGGCCTCTTGCTCTTTCACAGCGCTGGCGTCGATAACCCCGTTTACATTCGTGCCGATGCCAAGACAACTTCCTTCACCACATTTTTTGCAAAGGCTCGGATTGTGCGAAGAAATCTCGGACCCAACAGGCTTGTCGACGGAGGCCAGGGCTCATCTCGCAACGGGACAAACAGCAATATCCACCTGCCGCTTTTCACCAAAAAGGATACTTAAATGCCTATCTTCACGCACATCACCGTCGGCACCAATAATATGCAAAAAGCCCGCGATTTTTACGACTATGTATTGGGTGCGCTGGGACAAAAACGCATCATCGATTTAGAAGATGATGGCTCGGCCTGGGGGGAGAGCACCCCATCGTTCTACGTTCTGAAACCAGCCAACGGTGCTCCTGCAACCGTGGGTAACGGTGTCACTATTAGCTTCGCAGCACCCGACCGCGCAGCCATCGACTCCTTCCACGCCGCAGCGCTGGCCAGTGGGGGAACTGACGAAGGTACGCCGGGGCCACGAGACTGGGCACCCAACGCGTACGCTGCTTACGCGCGTGACCTCGACGGCAACAAGCTGGCTGCCTACTGTTTCACGCCAGCGTAGGGGTCAAGACACCTTGCTGACGAATAACTACGTTGAACCTGTGTCAGGATACCTCTGCCTTTTTCATCGCCGCCTCCCCTACCACCTCCCGAATCTTATCCATCAACGCCTGCGCCGCAGGCGATTGAAGCGCCCCCGCTCTGGAGATCAGGCCAATAGGTCGCGTGGTGCGGCTAAGGGAAAGCGGCAGTCGCACCAGCTCACCGCTGACCATTTCGTGTTCCAGTTGATGCGCCGAAACGGCAGCGAGCATGTCTGAGCGCAGCAACACACCGCGCAAAATCGCCAGGTCGCCCGTTTCAATCACTGGGCTGGGTGCGGCGATGCCGATGTGAGCAAAAAACGCGTCTAGCAGTTGCCGTGCCGGAGAGCCGGCGCGAGGCAAGATCCAGCGGGCGGCACTCAAGTCCTCATAAGCAGGCGTCCGCTCCAGCCAAGGGTGGTCGCGGCGTACCAGGATCACCATTTCCTCCCGCAGCAAGGCTTCGCTATGCAGATCGCTGGCGTAGGCCGACGGGCGCAGAGCGCCGAGTACAAAATCCACATCGCCAGCGCGCATTTCACTGGCTAGCAGGTCAAACGGGCTTTCGTTTGTGACGACTCGTACGTGGGGGTGTTCCAGGGTCAGGCGCACGATGGCTTCTGGCAGTATTCCCGTGCGCCCGAGCGGCAAGGCCCCTACGTGCACGGCACCTTGAAGAGAACCACTCAACGCAGCGATATCCGCATCGATGTGACGCAGTTCATTCAGTGCTCGCCGAACTCGCAGCAACATTGCAAGGCACGCGCGGGTCGGCAGCAAACCGTGAGGCGTGCGTTCAAACAAGCCAGCACCACTGCCCTGCTCCAGCACTTTGATGGCGGCACTGATCGCGGGCTGCGAAACGCCAAGCGCACTCGCCGTGGTTTGCATATGGTGGGTTTCACAGAGTTTCGCGAACATTTCCAGGCGGCGGGTCTGGAACAGGTAAAGCGGCTCGGCGGAGTGGCCCAATACCTGCCCCAGCAAAGACGGAACGGCCAGCAATTCCTCCAAGGCCCGGCGAGCCCGAGGAATGACACGGTCTCCGTAATCGGTCAGACGCATACCATTGACGGTGCGTTCGAACAGCAAGGCGCCGAGGCGCTTCTCCAGCGCCAGGATGGCGCGTGTCACGACAGGCTGTGCACGAAATAGCACGGCAGATGCCTTGGATACGCTGCCGTATTCGACAACGCGAAGGAACGCGCGAACCTGCATCAAATTGGGCAACTCAGGACTGTGCATGCCTACCTGCCGAGTTTTTGAGAAAGCGGGTGCACAGCATGCATAACTCATCCCGATAAGTAAAACGCATACCTATTGCCGCCGAACGCATTATTCAACCTCCCCCTCAAATGCGACTGTGGGTGCTATCAAACAGCCGCAAGAAGAGCACTTCGATGATCAATAAAACAAAAACTGCATTAGTCGTCAGCGCCCACTCTGCCGATTTCGTTTGGCGCGCAGGTGGCGCCATCGCTCTGCACGCCCAACAAGGTTATGCCGTACACATCGTGTGCTTGTCCTATGGCGAAAGAGGTGAGTCGGCCAAGCTCTGGCGCAAAGGCGAGATGTCTGAAGACAAGGTCAAAACCGCGCGTCGCAGCGAGGCTGAAGCCGCAGCGGAGATACTTGGCGCGAGCGTGGAATTCTTCGACATCGGCGACTACCCGATGCGCGCCGATAAAGAGACGCTGTTTCGTTTGGCCGATGTGTTTCGTCGCGTGCAACCGGAGTTCGTCCTCAGTCACTCGATCAAAGACCCCTACAACTACGATCACCCGCTGGCGATGAACCTGACGCAGGAAGCGCGCATCATCGCTCAGGCCGAAGGCTACAAGCCTGGCGAAAAAATTGTGGGGGCCCCACCCGTTTACAGCTTCGAACCCCACCAGCCGGAGCAATGCGAATGGCGCCCGGATGTGCTGTTGGACATCACCGAAGTCTGGGACAAGAAATACGCCGCCATCCAGTGCATGGCTGGTCAGGAACATCTCTGGGAGTACTACACCCGTGTCGCCCTGCAACGCGGTGTGCAGGCCAAACGCAACGTGGGTATCGCCTCTACCCGTAACATCGTTTACGCCGAGGGCTATCAAAGCATCTTCCCAAGGGTGACGGAGAACCTGGCATGAGCACACTGATCGGAAAAACTGGAGTTGTCGTGCGCAACATTCCCCGTGGCGATTCGGCGCTGATCGACGAACTGGATCGCTTTGGTGTTGCTACCGTGCATGAAGCCCAAGGACGTAAAGGTTTGTTGGAATCGGCCATTCGTCCCATCCAGCAGAACCAGAGCATCAGCGGAACGGCGGTGACCGTGTTGGTTGCGCCGGGTGACAACTGGATGTTTCACGTGGCGGTCGAACAATGCCAACCCGACGATATCCTAGTGGTCGCGACATCGTCTCCCTGCACCGATGGATACTTCGGCGACTTGCTCGCCACCTCGTTGATGGCCCGAGGGGTACGTGCCCTGATTATTGACGCCGGGGTGCGCGATACCCGAACGCTTCGGGAAATGGGCTTCAAGGTATGGTCGCGGGCTGTGCATGCCCAAGGCACGGTCAAGGAAACCCTGGGTTCGGTCAACGTGCCCATCATCTGCGCCGGCCAATTGGTCGAGCCCGGGGACGTCGTAGTGGCAGACGATGACGGCGTGGTCATTGTGCGCCGCGAAGAATTGCCCGACGTGTTTGAAACCAGCCGAAAACGCGCCCAAATCGAAGAGCAGAAACGCGTGCGCCTGGCGGCTGGCGAGTTGGGCCTGGATATTTACGCGATGCGTCAGAAGCTCATCGATCGGGGCCTGACTTATTACGACAGCCTCACTGACGTACAAGGATGACCTTCATGCGCCAGACCCGAATTCCATGCCTCATGATGCGTGGAGGCACCTCCAAGGGCGCTTACTTCCTGGCTGACGATCTACCGCCGGAAGGTAAGCTGCGTGATCAAGTATTGCTGTCCGTCATGGGCTCACCCGATGCACGCCAGATAGATGGCATCGGCGGCGCAAATTCGCTGACCAGCAAGGTCGCCATCATCCGCCGCTCGGATCGCCCGGATGCTGATGTCGATTATCTGTTTGCTCAGGTTTCAGTCGAACAGGCTCAAGTTGATTACGGTCAGAACTGCGGAAACATCCTTGCCGGCGTCGGCCCCTTTTCAATCGAGCGTGAGCTGATCAGCGCAGACGAGTTGTTGACGACCGTGCGGATTTTCATGGTGAACACCGGGCAGATCGCGGTGGCTAAAGTCCCCACTCCAGGCCGCATCGTCGAGTACGCAGGTGATACCCGCATCGACGGTGTTCCTGGCACCAGTGCTTCTCTGATTGTCGAGTTCGAAGACATTGCCGGCTCCAGTTGCGGAGCGCTCTTGCCTACCGGAAATGCCATTGACCGCTTCGATGGCATTGAAGTGACGTGTATCGACAATGGAATGCCTGTTGTGCTGATCAGGGCGACTGATGTGGGGTGCACGGGCGATGAAAACCCCGAGCAACTGGACGCCAACATGGCGCTCAAAGCGTTGCTGGAATCGATCCGGCTGCAGGCGGGCCCGTTGATGAATCTGGGAGATGTGCGCGAGCGCACAGTACCGAAAATGTCCCTGATAGCAGCCCCCCGCAACGGAGGCGCTATTGGCAGCCGTACCTTCATTCCTCACCGCTGTCACACATCAATAGGGGTGTTCGGCGCTGTCAGTGTCGCCTCTGCCTGCCTGATTCAAGGGACAGTCGCGAGCAGTTTGGCCCAAGTAGAAACAGGTGATCGAGTCCAATTGTCTGTCGAGCACCCGACCGGCGAGTTCACGGTGGAGCTGCGTATAATTGACGGTCAGTTAGCCGGTTGCGGGTTGGTGCGCACGGCACGGCTGTTGTTCGAAGGCAACGTGCTCATTCCTGGCGACGTCTGGCAAAAACCGGTGAAATCGTAATGACCACGACCGTATCTATGATCGGCTTCGGCGAAGCCGGTGCCATTCTGGGCGAGGATCTTGCAGCACAGGGCGTGAAGATCTACGCCTATGATCGACTCCTTGAAGACCCGGCCAAACGAGCCGCGCTGCATGAAAAAGCCCAGCGGTGTGGCGTTCAACTGTGCGAGGGTGCTGCTCAAGCGATAGCGCTTGGCGAGTGGATCATTTCAGCCGTCACAGCGGATAACGCACTCGAAGTCGCACTGAACGCGGCGCCACTGATGAAGCCCGGACAACTGTTTATCGACATCAACTCGGTGGCGCCCTCTACGAAGCGGGCAGCAGCCAAAGCGATGGAGCTGCATGGCGTCGATTACATTGATGCCGCAGTCATGGCGCCGGTACCGCCACAACGCTTGAAAACACCCATCCTGTTAGGCGGCCAACACGCCACCCTGGTCGCTGAACGATTAAGCGGGCTAGGCATGAACGTGCGGGTAGTGGCAGATGTGATTGGCGTAGCTTCAGCGATAAAGATGTGTCGAAGCATCATGATCAAAGGCCTGGAAGCGCTCACCACCGAATGCCTGAGTACCGCTCGCCAGTACCATGCCGAGGGTGAGGTGCTGGCGTCATTGCACCAGAGTTTTCCGCAGATGGGTTGGGACAGCGCCCTACCCCACTACTTGATCAGTCGCGTGGCCGAGCACGGTCGGCGTCGCGCAGAGGAAATGAAAGAGGTCGCAAAAACCGCTCGCGACGTCGACGTGGTTCCGAACATGAGCCAAGCCATCGTCAGCGCTCAGCTCGGGCTCGTCGATGCCATGCTTGATGCCGATATTGATTACTCACACCTTGAGCCATTCGACTGGATAAACCTGATCGACACGGTGTATGGCAGCCCAATCGCTCATGAAAGCACTGTCCGGGAAAAGCGGTAACATAGCTTTTTTCCCAGAGTCGCACTCATGGATCTAAAACAGCTCGAATGTTTCGTACGGGTGGCCGAGTTCGGCAGCTTCACCAAGGCCGCCGCCGTACTGAACATTTCTCAGTCGGTCGTTAGCCGTCAGGTCAGGCAGCTTGAAGTCGAGCTGCAGGAGCATCTGCTCTTGCGAAATGGTCGAGGCGTCTTACTGACCGCCTCCGGGCAACGCTTGTTCGATCACGGCAAAGGCATCTTGCGGCAGGTGCAGGTGGCGCGTGAAGACCTGCGCGAACAACGCGATACGTTGTCTGGCAAGGTCGTCGTCGGGCTTCCTCCCAGTATTTCCCGACGCCACACTGTGGCAGTGGTCTCTGCCTTCCGAGAGCGCTTTCCTGACTGCATATTGGGGATCAAAGAAGGCCTGACTCATTCGATGCGCGAGTGGCTGCTCCTGGGTCGCCTCGATTTCGCACTGCTCTTCAATCCTGGCCACAGTGCACAACTGCAGTATGAGCACATACACTCAGAACCATTGATGCTCATAGGTAGCCAGCACTCGAACCTCCCTTCCCAGGTAGCGATGAAAGACTTGGGCCAATACCCTTTAATCACTCCCAGCGAACCTCACTCCATACGCCGCCTCATCGAGAATGAAGCGTCGAGGCATGAGGTGCATCTGAACGTTTGCCTGGAGGTCGATAGCATCCCGTCGCTATTGGAATTGATCAATCTCAACATGGGCTACGGCGTACTGTTTCGCTCGGCCTTGGCCAACGGCGACGGAAAACTCGAAGGACTCAAAGCTGCACAGATCGTTGATCCATCAATCCAGACGCACTTATTTATCGCAACGTTTGAGCAGCGCCCGCTGTCTCGCCTGGCACAACAGACCATGTCATTGGTTCGTGAGATCTGCATAGACTGAATAGACGCATGCAAAATCCGCATAACTGCTAGAGCCTGTGTCTTGTTGTTGTAAGGCGTCGAGGCGGCCACCATCGGCTATCGCTTCCGCTAACGATAATAAAGGACACGAGATGAAAAGCTGCCTCGCCCCTGACGCCAACCCAACAAAACCAAAGCAGCCGCTTCCTGTCGGTGCGTGGGATGCGCACTGCCATGTATTCGGTCCTGCGGCTGATTTCCCTTATGCCGATGATCGTAGCTATACCCCACCAGACGCCCCATTTGAAACATTGCAGGCATTGCACAACCACTTGGGATTCAAGCGCGGTGTAATTGTCCAGGCCAGCTGTCACGGCAGTGACAATCGCGCAATGCTCGACGCTATTGCACGGAGTGAAGGACGGTATCGAGGCGTAGCAATCGTTGACGGCAGCGAAACCGATGAACAGCTTGCCGAGATGGACGCCGGCGGTGTTCGTGGCGTGCGGTTCAACTTCGTTGCACATCTGGGTGGCGCGCCAGACCTGGACGTCTTTGATAGCACTGTGGATCGCCTTGCGGATTTGGGGTGGCATGTCGTCCTGCACCTGGATGCACAAGACATCCTGACTTATGCCGAAAGATTGGCGCGGATACCCGTACCTTTCATCATCGACCACATGGGTCGCGTCAAAGCGCAGGATGGTATTGAGCAGCAGTCCTTCCTGGCATTGCAGCAACTGATGGAAAATCCGCTTGCGTGGGTCAAGGTATGTGGCGCAGAGCGTGTATCGGTCGGGCGGCGACCATTCGAAGATGCCGTTCCGTTCGCGCAGAAGCTGATTGAGCTAGCGCCGGAACGCGTCCTTTGGGGCACTGATTGGCCGCATCCAAACATCAGTAAAGACATGCCAAACGACGGCGGGTTGGTGGATCTGATGTTCAACTTCTGTACCGATCCTCTGCTGCGTCAAAAACTGCTGATCGATAACCCGATGAAGCTCTACGGCCGTTAAGTGCACCCAGCTTTGTTGCACCTCCAAAAATAAGACTTACAGTGAGTGAAAGCCATGAACCCCAGCCCTGCATCTGCTGAGGCAGAAGTAACCCTTCCCGCCAAGGTGAAAACCAAGCCGCCGTTCTATCGCGCGATGTACTTTCAAGTCCTGCTGGGTATTCTCGCGGGAGTCGCCGTCGGCCATTTCTGGCCAACCTTTGCGGCCGATCTCAAGCCGCTGGGCGATGCATTCATCAAGCTGATCAAGATGATCATCGGCCCTGTAGTTTTCTGCACAGTCGTCACCGGCATCGCCGGTATGCGCGACCTGAAAAAGGTCGGTCGGGTCGGCGGGAAAGCACTGCTCTACTTCGAAGTCATTTCGACGGTATCGCTGCTGATAGGCCTTATCGGTGGGCACCTTTTCAATCCAGGGGCAGGCTTCAATGTCGATGTGAATACCCTGGACGCGTCGGCAGTCACCGGGTTCGCCGAGAAAGCTCAGCACATGCACATGGTCGAATTTCTGATGGGGATCATTCCCTCGACGTTTGTGCAGGCCTTTGCCGAAGGTAACGTGCTTTGCATATTGCTGGTCTCCGTGCTCTTCGGGTGCGCGCTGTCAGCCATGGGCGAGAAAGGCAAACCGGTCTACGACATGATCGAAGGGCTGTCCGGCGTGTTCTTTCGCATTGTTCACGTCATCGCCAAGCTTTCCGCCATCGGCGCGTTCGGCGCCATCGCTTTCACCGTCGGTACTTACGGTGTCAGTGCGCTCCTGCCGCTGATGAAACTGGTCGGCAGCTTTTATATCCTGTGTGCATTGTTTGTCATCGTGGTGTTGGGTGGCGTGGCGAAAGTTTGCGGGTTCAGCATCCTGCGCTTTATCGCTTACATCAAAGAGGAGTTGCTGGTCGTGCTTGGCACCAGTTCATCGGAAGTGGTGCTGCCGCAGATCATGGAAAAGATGGAGCGACTCGGGTGCTCTAAGCCCGTCGTCGGGCTGGTCATTCCCACCGGCTACTCCTTCAACCTCGACGGTACCAACATCTATTTGACGATGTCGGTGCTCTTCATCGCTCAAGCGCTGAACATCGACCTGTCACTTTCTCAACAACTGACGTTAGTCATCGTGGCCATGCTCACTTCCAAGGGTGCCAGCGGTGTGTCAGGCGCCGCCTTTGTCATGCTGACCAGCACCTTGATGGTGGTGCCGCTTGTACCGGTGGCAGGCATGGTGTTGATTCTGGGTATCCACCGCTTCATGGGCACCGGACTCGCCATGACTAACCTGGTGGGAAACGGTGTCGCCGCGCTGGTTGTCTCAGCGTGGGAAAAAGAACTGGATCGCGACAAGCTCGCCCAGGAACTTGGCACCAAGCCGTAAACCTTCTGCTCTATCGATCACACCATTTCTAAACAGTCACTGTTCGGTCCAGCACCGAGCAGCGACTCCCTGCGTCAGGAAAATAATAAAAATGAACCGCGCCTTATATGTTGCTTTGCTCACACCTGCACTTATCTCCATCGACACCTCAATGGCCGATGATTTTATCGCGGACAGCAAGATTCGCCTGGAAGCACGAAACTTCTACTACAACGGGGATTTTCGTCAGGGAACGGGCGTATCCAAAAGAGAAGAATGGGCCCAAGGTTTTTTGCTCAACTATGAGTCGGGATACACACCGGGAATCATCGGCTTTGGCGCCGACGCACTGGTGTTTGCAGGTTACAAACTGGATTCGAGCCCAGACCGTTCCGGTAGCGGCCTGCTCCCCAAACGAGCTTCCGGTGAGGCCGTTGATGAATACTCAAAAGCAGGCTATGGCGTCAAACTCAAAGTATCTCAAACATCACTGCGCTACGGCATGTCATTGCCAAAGGTTCCAGTGCTTCAGTACAACAACAGCCGGCTGCTTCCTCAGACGTTCCAGGGCTGGCAGATCAACTCTACCGACGTAGATCGCCTGACCCTGAACCTGGCGCAATTCGATAAGACAATCACACCCGACTCTACCGACCTTCAGGACATAACCCTCGCAGTGAAAGATGGTCGCTATCGTGCAACCGGTATCGGCGACAACTATCGATATGGCGGCGGGACCTACAAGCTGACGCCAGAACTGAGTGCAACGTACTTTTATGGCGAACTTGATGACGTTTACCGTCAGCAGTTCGCTGGATTGATACACAACACGCGCCTCGGCAAAGGCATGTTGACCACTGACCTGCGTGCCTTCTCAAGTCGTGATGTTGGCGCAGCCAAAGCGGGAGAGGTTGATAACCGCGCATATGCTGCCGCGCTCGGCTACGCCTTAGACAATGGGCATAGCGTCATGGCGTCCTACCAAGTCATGGGCGGTGCTACGGGCTTTCCTTACATCAATAACCCCTACCTGCCCAACTACGTTCAATACCACGACTTCGGAAGCGCAGGCGAACGTAGCTGGCAGCTGCGCTATGGCTACGACTTCGCAGCCATGGGTATCCCAGGGTTGAGCTTTTTCACGGCCTATATCCGGGGAGACGGCCTGAAGACGGTCGGTGCCGAGAAAGAGTGGGAACGTGATGTGGACGTAAACTACGCCTTCCAGGGATCGTTAAAGGGGTTCTCTGTGCGATTACGGAATGCAACCTATCGAAGTGACGCTGCCAGAGATATTGACGAGACACGCTTGATCGCAAGCTACTTGTTCACATCCTTTTAAACTTGGATCGAGTATCGATGTAAAGAAGTCAGTTCGAACGGGTCAAGTGATCTTGTAAGCCGGCTAAGGTTTCACGCCGCAAGCTTTTCCCTGACGTCGGGTGACCGAGAGTCGTTGAAGCTTTGAGGCCTGGCGATTTGTAGCGCGATACGCAGCGCCACACATCCGCTCGGGCCTCATGCTCCGATCTGTAGCCAGTTTGGGGACCCACTCTGAATTCAAACGACCAAAGTAGTGCCTCATCGGAGCGTTGCACCCAACACTCCCCTTTATCGCTCATGCTCTGCCTGAGCCGATCTTGCCCAAGGTACGACGCACACAGACTTCGAAGCGCTGTGATGCTTGAACGCCAAAAACTCTGTCCCGCTGAACTTACCTGTGAGCGATTAGGCAATTGCATTCTTGGTTAAGACGGTCGGTTCGGGTATCCCCATGAACCTTCTGACTCTCTCAGCAGAGTCCGCTTCTCGAATCTCTTGGGGAGAAGCATCAAGCTGGATTTTTCCATTTTCCATGAAAATGACTCGGTGAGAAATTGACATCGCGAACTCCATTTCGTGGGTGACGATCAGCAATGTCATGCCGTCATCAGCCAATCCCTTGATCACCTCCAGCACTTCTCCAACCAGCTCTGGATCCAGTGCTGAAGTGGGCTCATCGAACAGCATGATGTCTGGCGACATCGCCAGCGCACGTGCAATTGCCACTCGTTGCTGCTGACCTCCTGAAAGCTGATGCGGGTACTTGTGGGCATGCTCAAGCAGTCCAATGCGATCAAGGAGGGAATAGGCGTTAAGCTGACATTCATTCTTCGAGCCGCCGTGATGCAACGGTGCGAGCGTTACGTTATCGACCAGCGTTCGATGGGGGAACAAGTTGAAGCTTTGGAAAACCATTCCTATGTGTTTTACGCGTCGCCGAAAGGCACGCAGGTTACCGCCATCCAGTGTGTCCTTTTCGATGAAGTCGGCGCCAAAGAGCTTGATGCTTCCCTTATCAATTTTTTCCAGCCCGTTAATGGTTCTGATAAGAGAGGTTTTGCCTGAACCAGATGGGCCAATGATGGAAAGAACCTCGCCCTTTCTGATCGACAAGTCGATTCCTTTCAGAACCTCATGACTCCCATAGCTCTTATGCAAATCCTGAAGATGCAGCACTGTATCGCCCTCGTATGAACGGCGCAGGCTTTCCTGTTTAAAGTTCTCCGTGGATTTTCTTAAAGCGTTGGCCTGTTCACTACCCAGGGTATGCGGCTTACGCAGGCTAAGATCCAGTGAGCGCTCGAAACGCTCAAGCATGTATCCGAACACCGTAACGATTAACACGTAATACACCGCAACAGCTGCCAACGTCTCCATCACCAAAAAATTCTGGGAGTACAAGCGCTGACCGACCGTGAGAATCTCTGTGAGGGAGATGACGGATGCCAGCGATGTCAGTTTTACGATGGTGACGTATTCGTTGATCATCGTCGGCAGCGATATACGAATGGCCTGAGGGATGACAATAAGCCATTGCGCGCCGACCGTACCGATGGCCAGCGCCTTTCCGGCCTCCTTTTGCCCCTTGGCAACAGAAATCAGTCCCCCTCGATGAATCTCAGCCATGTACGCCGCTTCGGTGATCACAAGGGCAATGAGGCCCGAATAAAACGGATTCGAAAGCAGTCCACCGGAAGAAGGAATCAGTTGCGGTAGGTTGTAGGTAAAAACGATCAAGACCAACAGGGGAACGCTGCGGAAAAACCATATGTACACCGAAGCTGAGCCGCGAAGTAATGGGGAACTCGACATTTTGGCCAATGCCAGAAGAAACCCCAGAAGACCGCCCAGCAGCCATGCCGCAGTACTGAGCTTGATGACCTGAAGACAGGCTACCCAAAACGAATCCACCGCGAAGAGGGAGACGAAGTAACTCCAATCAAATGACATAGTTGCCCCTTGATAACGCCACCGCTATAAACAGCGGTGGGCTATGCTTGTTATTCTGAGATGGGTTCAAGGCTGTACTTTTTGAGGATGATCTCGTATTCGCCGCTTGCTCTGCTTAGCGACAATGCTTTCATCAGAGCTGTGTGCGTGGCGCTGTTGCCTTTCTTGACGAAGATCCCCAGAGTTTCAGGGTAAATGAGTTCTTTAGAGCTGATGACTACTCGACCTTTGGTTCGCTCGGAAATGATGTGAGCCGCACCTGCGATCTCTACTTGAGCCTGCACGTTGCCGGAAAGCAACGCTTGGGTCGCCTCTGGCGCAGATGGATACTCGCTCACCATCACTGCGGCTTTATTATTGGGTATGCAGTATGCCTCAGACAGTTTTTGCAGCTTCGGAAGCCACGAGTTCCCTTGCTCCAATCCAATTTTTTTGCCACATAGATCTTCCGGAGATTGAGGCTGAAATACGCTGTCCCGTGCCACTAAAATGGCTGATCCTGTTTTGGCGTAGGGAATGACCAGCGCCTGGGTCTGACGCTCGGCTGTGATGTACATACCTGAGATAATCGCGTCGTATTTTCCCGCGTTGAGTCCGTTGATCAGGCTCAGAAACTTTGTGTCGATGAACTCCACTTTCCTGTCCAAAGACTTTCCTATCGAAGCGGCAAGCTCAGGGTCCGCCCCCACAATATTGTTCTCGGCGTCGTAGTATTCAAACGGTGGGTAGGTGATCTCCATGCCAAACTTCAAAGGAGATTTTTCTTCAGCGTGGACTAGCGGCACTCCAAATCCAATGACTGCAACTAAAGAAAAGCTTTTCACGAGGGCGTGCTTGTTCATGGCGTTTCCATTATTGAGAGGGCAGGAACGAAAAGGGCTCTTATATTTTTCTTGTTATGCGCAATAACGGATATAGCAGAAGCCTATTTTTAAACCTATCACTACGCAATCAACGACAGTAGTAATCTTTTTGAGAGGAAATTATGTGCAACCCACCCTGCCAGGCCAGTTCCACGATCCCGTGATCATAATCGCCTGCAAACGTATCATAAGTTTTTTTACACATATGCGGATCCGGAGTAACAATATTTTTATTCATACTGCGGATTTGCACATGTATCTGGCAGGCGCGCTCTAACATATAAATACTGTGAAAAGCTTCGCCAATAGTCCGCCCGCCGACGATGATTCCGTGATTTCGCAAGAGCATGGCGTTGGAATCACCAAGGCTATTAATCATATTTTGCTGTTCCAATTTGGTATCTATGAAAGAGCCGTAGGTGTGGTATTTGAGTTGCTCGTAAAACTTCATTGCATGCTGAGACAATGGCGGCAACCCTTCTTCAAGTGCCGAAACTGTAATTCCTGCCGCAGTGTGGGTATGTATTACGCAGGCCATATCGGGCCGGGCATTATGAATCGAAGAGTGGATCAAGGCACCTGCGATGTTCATCGCTTCGGACGTACCATTGGTACCAACACACAGTCCATCGAATCCAACTTTCACAAGATCACTCGCCTGCATCTTTTCAAACGGCACACCGTAGCGATTGATGAGAAAGACTCCCGGTTCTCCAGGAATGCATGCCGAGGCATGGGAGTCGACGAGGTCTGTCATGCGGTAGTAGGCCAGTAGACGGAAAAGAGCCGCAAGGTCACAACGAGTTGACCACTCCTGCGCGCTGATACCTTCGAGTGTGTTCATTTATTGGGCGCTCTCACAGTGTTGTTATTGGCTGACACCATATGAAATTAACTTTTCAGTGCCTATTCGCATTTTGTTATATTGGGTATTGGGCAAACCAATACGAGTACTATTTCATGGGTTTCCGACCGACCACCGCGATAAATTCCGGCGAATTGCGTTCTGTGAGCGAACGAATGGACTGGAATCTGCTGAAAACATTTTGTGTCGTGGCGATCGAGAAAAGCATAAGCAAGGGAGCAGCACGGCTAAATTTGTCTCAGCCCGCCGTGAGTCAGGCGATCAAACGCCTGGAGGAACAGCTTGGAGCTACGTTGATCGAGAGGGATAGTCACAGATTTGAAATTACCGAAGTAGGAATTTCGCTTTTAAAGATCGCTCTAGCGGCCAGAAAAAATATTCAGGAAGTTGATGCAGTCCTGAATGAAAAACGAGGCAACATTAAAGGCGCCATACGCATACTCACGGTCAGCGGTGTAAATTCCCCACTGTACGACAAAGTTTTACGAGAAATGCATTCGGACTTTCCAGAGGTCACATTCAACATTGAAGTTGCAACCACTCAGGAAATAATCAGCGCAATACAACGCAACGTAGTTCCGTTTGGCATTGGAATCAGTCAGCCCGGGGAGGTTGACATAAAACAATCCATACTTACCCGCGAGGAGACATTTTTCTACTGCAGTAACTATCACCCACTTTTCAACGAAGAGTCGGTGACACTTGATCAAATCAAAGCCACAAAACTGGTCAGTTTTTCAGGGGAGTCCTTGGGAGGCACCCTATCTAAGTTGTCTGAGCACTATGGCAGTCATTATATACACCAGCAGATATCTGCCTCATCAGCGAATACGGCAGAGATGTTGCGGCTTGTACTGGCGGGGATAGGGATAGGTTCTCTCCCCGAGCACCTAGGTAGGGAGTATGAGGAGCGAGGGCTTCTGCGAAAGCTCCTACCAGAAACGAGCGTTTGTGAGGTCTTGATTGTAATGATGTGGAGCCCCCATCAAGTACACACTGAAGCCGAGGCTATTTTTCTCGACAGAATGCGGGCTGCATTAAACTTGGAGTGATATCGGCAATATCAGAAATAAGCCATGGATCATCAAGCTTTGCATATTGGCTCAACTTGCATAAGCCGCAGAAGTCGACGACGCTAAAGTAGTCGCAGCCGTGTTTTCATTAAGGGCGGCGCCTCAAAGCTACCTCCTGCTTCGCTTTACGTCTCCAAACCGCCATCAGTAACCCATCAATGACCAAATCGCTGGTCATCTGCGACGTCATTGACCAGCCAACGACTTAACGAGAAAACAGATCCAGCACCACAGCCAAATATAGGCAGCGCTCATACGTGCGAATGCAGGTGATGTCCGGCGATCCGGACAGTCTCCAGGCTCCCTCAGGCACGCTGTTCATCTGATCATTTCCGTCTTGGCCTGCCGTTCAATACTCAATGATATCCATGGCGGCAGTTTCCCCGCGATGCACCTGCGGCGCTGCCAAACACAAGGTATTGCGCCCCAGGCCCTTGGCTTCATACAGAGCGGCATCTGCCCGCGCAAGCAGGCTGGCCGTGGTGTCATCCGGGTTTGGCACCACGCAGCAGACTCCGATACTGATGCGCGCCGAGATGGCTGCCTCGCCAAACCGAGCCGGTGAACCAGCGACCGATGCGCGCAATTCGTCCAGAACCTTCACCGCGTCTTCGGGGCTGGTGCGGGGAAGTAACACCAGGAATTCCTCACCCCCATAGCGACCAATACTGTCGGACTCACGAATTCGCTGGGTGAGATGATTGACGCAATGGCAAATCACCTCATCGCCCGCCAGGTGTCCATACACATCATTGATCTGCTTGAAATGGTCGATGTCGACCATCGCCACGGCCAGGTAGGCAGCGTCTCGGCGCGCGCGCTCCAACTCTTTGGAAAACTGTTCCAGCACGGCTCTGCGATTGAGAATACCGGTCAGCACGTCCCGTAACGCCAGGCGCTGGAATAACGACTCGCTGCGTTCTTTGGCCAGCAGCACCAGTCCGAGGGAGATCATCATCGCGGTGAACGTGCCGATACTGACGGAGATGGTTTGCTTGAGGTTGCTGACGTCATAGCGCATCTCGGCGGCTCCCCCGCCGATGATGGCGACCACCCGCATGCCAAGGCCGATCAGGCTGATACTTGATCCGATGATCAACAGCATGCGCGCACGCCCCTGAGCGGGTATGTAGCGGCGCGTCCAATAGATGATCAAGGCGCATTGCACCATCAACACCAGCGTGGCGGCGAGCATGCGCGGTTCCAAGGTGTCGATCAGGCTTGCCATCAAGGCAAGCATCAAGGCAGCAGGCGCAAATATCCGCCACCAGGAGACGCGCAACTCAACGATCCGAAAGATGCTGGCCCCATAAAAAGCCAGCGCCACCGCCAGCAATGTGTTGGCAGCCCCATAGGTCAACCACAACGGGGCGTGGCCGAACAAGGTGTATCCAATGTACGCCAGGGCATGTGCCGCCAAACCAAAGCCAATGGTCAGCAAGCCGTCGCGCTGGTTGAACTGGCCGACCAATATCAGACAAAACGCCATGATCGTCGCCACTAAGGCGACGCAGGCAAAAAGCGTGGGGGTATGGGCAATCATGACGTCTCACCAGGCGCTGTCAGGAGCAGCTCTGGTGCAGTTTAGTTGAGTAGGCTGTCAGTTTGTCGGCCATCTGCAGCCTTGTCTTCGCGCCTGTCAGGGCAGCGCTCAGATACTCAAGAGCTCGGCTACGGGCAGTCGATTGGTAGTCTTCATTTCTCGCAGGGACAGGTTCGAGCGAATACTCGAAACGCCAGGAAGCTTCCTGAGTACTTTTTCGACAAAGCGGCTGTAGCTGTCCAAGTCCCGTGCAACCACCTCAAGTAGAAAGTCCGCCTCGCCTGTTGTGTTATGGCAACTCAAAACCTGAGGTGCCGCCTGAATAATCTTTTCAAACGTTGCCGTGGCTTCTTCGCTGTGATCGGTGCAAGAGATCTGGACAAACGCCTTCAGGCCCAGCCCTAGTTTCTTTCGATTGAGAATGGCTTGGTATCCCTCGATAACCCCGCACTCTTCAAGCCGGCGTTGCTTGCGCCAGCAGGACGCTTCGCTGAGGGACAGCTGTTCAGCCAGCTTGACGTTCGACAGCTTGCCGTCGCGCTGCAAACGTTCCGATATTGCAATGTCCGCCTTATCAAGCTGCTCAAGCATGAAATAACTCCTCAAATTAAGACTTAAAAATGAAGGTTAATTTCAATTTCCGGGTGACGTCAATTGCAACTTGAAGGGTAATTTCAAGGGGTTCATCCATAATGGAAATGCCTGGTTCGTGACACTTCAACGTCACATCGCCCATCCAAACATAGGTCATTTGAATGAAAGCAGTCGTCTACGAAGCCTTTTCCAAGCCGCCGCGCCTGATGAACGTGGCAGACCCGTCCCCGGAACGTCATGGTGTGGTTATCCAGGTGCTTGGCACAGGGGTATGTCGCAGCGACTGGCATGGTTGGAAAGGTCATGACCCCGACATTGAGCTGCCCCATGTACCGGGTCATGAGCTGGCGGGCATCGTGGCCGAGGTGGGCAACGACGTCACGCAATGGAAGGTCGGCGACCGTGTGACCGTGCCGTTCGTGGGCGGATGTGGTGCCTGCGCCGAGTGCAATAGCGGCAATCAGCAGGTATGCCACACGCAGTTCCAGCCAGGCTTTACTCATTGGGGTTCTTTTGCCGAATACGTCGGTATCCATCAGGCCGATCTGAACCTGGTCGCGTTGCCTGAGAGCATGGATTTCGCTACCGCTGCAAGTCTGGGTTGTCGATTCGCCACCTCGTTCCGCGCAGTCGTTGACCAAGGAAAAGTCAGTGCCGGTCAATGGGTCGCGGTTCACGGTTGCGGAGGCGTAGGCCTGTCTGCCGTGATGATCGCGCAAGCCATTGGCGCGAACGTGATCGCCATCGATATTTCCCAGGACAAACTCGACCTGGCACGCGCGCTCGGCGCTGTCGCCACGATCAATGCCCAGTGCGTGGCGGACGTCGCCGAAGCCGTGCTGGAAATTACTCAGGGCGGTGCCCACGTATCGCTGGACGCATTGGGCCACCCAACCACCTGCTTCAACTCCATCAACAACCTGCGCCGTCGCGGCAAGCACGTTCAGGTGGGGCTGATGCTCGCTGATCACGCCACGCCGGCAATCCCCATGAGCAAGGTCATCGCCCACGAACTTGAGATCTACGGGAGCCACGGCATGCAAGCGCACCGCTATGACGCCATGATCGAGATGATCACCTCCGGCAAGCTGGCGCCTGAAAAGCTCGTGGGCAAGACCATCAGCCTGGAGCAGTCGATCGACGCATTGATCCATATGGACCGGTTTGAGACGGCGGGCGTCACCGTCATCACCGAGTTTTAATGCATGGCGCCACGTTGAGCCGCGCTGAATTCACTAAAAATCCAGCGTTCACATGGGTGATCGCGCCCGCTGAAAACACGCGGACACCCTCCCCCTTACTGACTCAGCGATAGACCGGAAAACGACGGCACAGCGCGACCACGTGTTCGCGCACATGCTGCCCGACCTTGTCGCTGTCGCCGTTTTCCAGTGCGTCCAGCACGTCGCACAACCAGCCAGCCACTTGCTTGCAAGTCTCCACGTCAAACCCGCGGGTGGTCACCGCCGGGGTGCCGATGCGAAGGCCGGAGGTCACAAACGGTGAGCGCGGGTCATTGGGCACCGAGTTTTTGTTGGTGGTGATGTAGGCACGGCTCAGCGCCGCGTCGGCGTCCTTGCCGGTGTAGGGTTTGTCGGACAGGTCGATCAGCATCATGTGGTTGTCGGTGCCGCCCGACACGATTTTGTACCCGCGCTGTTGCAACACTCCGGCCATGGCCCTGGCGTTGATTACCACGCGGGTCTGGTAGACGCTGAACTCCGGCGTAAGCGCCTCCTTGAATGCCACGGCCTTGGCCGCGATCTGGTGCATCAGCGGGCCGCCCTGCACGCCGGGAAACACCGCGGAGTCGAGCTTTTTGTAGAAAGCTTCATCCTGACCTTTGGACAAAATCAAACCGCCCCGAGGCCCGCGCAGGGTTTTGTGCGTGGTGCTGGTGACCACATGCGCATGGGGAAGTGGGTCCGGGTATTCGCCCGCAGCGACCAGCCCGGCGACATGGGCCATATCGACCCAGAAAATCGCCCCGACCTTGTCGGCAATGCTGCGCATGCGTGCCCAGTCCTTGTAGCGCGAATACGCGGAAAAACCACCGATCAACATTTTGGGGCGCGCTTGCAGCGCGATTCGCTCCATCTCGTCATAGTCGAGAAAGCCGGTTTCCGGGTTCAGTCCGTAAGGCACGATGGTGTAGTGACGCCCCGAGAAGTTGGCGGGGTTGCCGTGGGTCAAATGACCGCCCTGGGCCAGGTTCATGCCCATCACCGTATCGCCGGGGTTGATCAGTGCGAGGAAGACCGCCGCGTTGGCCTGGGCGCCCGCATGGGGTTGCACGTTGGCGTAGTCGCAGTTGAACAGCGCCTTGACCCGCTTGATGGCCAGCCGCTCGGCGACGTCGACGTACTCGCAGCCGCTGTAATAGCGCTTGCCGGGGTAGCCTTCGGCGTACTTGTTGGTGAGCACCGAGCTCTGGGTTTTCATCACCAGCGGGCTGGCATAGTTTTCCGAGGCTATCAGCTCGATATGGTCTTCCTGACGATGTGCTTCGTTCTGAATGGATTCATACAGCTCAGGGTCGAAAGCGTTCAGGGTCAGCGTCGAGTCGTACATGTGCAAAGTGTCCTTGGTCAAGAATTCAAACGGTCGGTGACAGCAGGCGCGTGGTGCGCACGGCGATGTCTTCGATCTGTGCGTCATTGCAGGTCAGCGGCGGCATCAGGCGCACGGTGGTGCCCCGTCTGACGGTGATCAGCAGACGTTGTCGCAACCGTTTCGGCCTGTGGGGCCACCGTCTTTTCACAGCGCGGCAACTGCCCATTGAGCACGACGTAGGCTGCCAGGCCGATGACCAGGCCCCAGAACGCGCCGCCGATGCCCAGCACGGTGATATTGGCCGCGCAGGCCAGAAAGGTGATCAGCGACGCTTCCCGGGATTTCACGTCCGCCATGGCATTGGCCAGGCTCGCGCCGAGTGTGCCCAACAGCGCCAGCCCGGCCAGGGTGGTGATGAAGGTCGCCGGGAAGGCCATGAACACCGCGGCCAGGGTCACGCCGAAGATCCCCACCAGGATGTAGAAGATGCCCGCGGCCACGCCTGCGACCCAGCGCTTGGACGGGTCTTCGGAGGCTTCCTTGCCCGTGCAGATGGCGGCCGTGATGGCGGCGATGTTGAAGGCATGGGAACCGAACGGCGCCATCAGCAGAGAACCTAGCCCGGTCACGCTGAGGATAGGGTTGGCACTGGTGTTGAAGCCGTCACTGCGCAGCACCAGCATGCCCGGCATGTACTGCCCCGTGAGGGTGATCAGAAAAAGCGGCAGCGCGACGCTCAACAACGCATTGACCGAGAACTCGGGGCGTGTGAACACCGGAGTCGCGAACTCCAGCGCCAATCCCGTGAAGTTAACGCGCTCCTGCATCAGCAAAAAGCCAAGCCCCAGCACCAGAATGCCGACCACCGCGTAGCGCGCACTCAAGCGCTTGAACAGGATGTAGGCGCCGATCAACACGCCGACCAATAGCGGGTCGACGCTCATGCTGGCGAACGCACCGATACCGAACTGCAGCAGGATGCCGCCCAACAAGCCCGCTGCCACACCTGGCGGGATCAGCCGCACGGCTTTCTCAAAGTAACCGGACACGCCCAACAGCACGAACGCTGCCGCCGAAATCATGTAGGCGCCGATGGCCTCGGCGTAGGGCGTGGTCCCCAGGGCGACGATCAAAAACGCCGCCGCAGGCGTCGACCAGGCGGTGATGATCGGCTCGCGGCTCACCCAACTGAGAAACAGCCCGGTCACCCCTACCCCGATCGACACAGACCAAACCCACGACGCCGTCAACTCAGGGCTGAGCCCGGCAACCTTGGCGGCCTGAAACACCAGGATGAACGTGCCGCCGTAATTGACGATCACTGAAATCAACCCGGCAACCACCGGGTGCAGCAGGTCCCGCAGATGCACGGACGAGAGGGATTGAGTAGATGACATAGGTTTTGGCTCCTTGCTGGACGATGTATCCATCCGGTCGCTGTTAAGCGGTCATTTATAGCGATTGAATGGCAGGTTTAACCCCTACGCCTTAGCGCAACCGACCAGACCACTTGGCGTGCTCGGTCAAGCATGCTCTCGCGCAAACGCGCTCATGAACCCCCATAACGCCTCGAACGCCGGCACTGAAACGGCGTTGAAACCGTGGGATGGCGAGGGCCAGAGTCTACGGATAAACTGGCCTGCCCCTACCTGCCATTTCATGGAAAGAGAGCAGACCACATGGCAAAGACCTTCGAGCTTGAAACCCTGAAGATGCGCCTCAACGACGCCGAGTTTCAGCTGCTGGATCTGCACCAGCGGATCCAACGTGCATTACGTGCGCTGATCCTCGACGGCGCCCTCGGCCCCGGCTTGAAACTGCCCGCCACGCGGGTGCTGTCCAAGTCATTGGGGTGCGCCCGCGACACCGTTGAGAACGCCTATGTGCAGCTGCATCGGGACGGGTTTATCGTGCGCCGCGAAGGCGCCGGCAGTTACGTCTGCGACACGGTGGGCGTCGAATTGCGCGGTGCCGGCCGCCGACGCCTCAAGGCTCAGGAAACCAGGAGCAGCGTCGCCGCACCGGGCGCCGAACTCAGCCAGCGCGGGCGGATGATCTTCGACACCGGCGGCGTGCGCGATCAGCAAGTCATCAAGGCATTCGCCACCGGCCTGCCGGAAACCCGCAGCTTCCCGACGGATGTGTGGGAGCGTTTGCAGCGCCAGGTCATGAAGGACTATCGCGCCAGCGTGCTGCTGCATGGCGACCCACAAGGCGCCGAGCCCCTGCGCAAAGCGATTGCCACCTACCTGAACCTCGAACGCGGCGCCAAATGCTCACCCGACCAGGTGCTGGTGTTGAGCAGCACACGTCAGGCGTTGTACCTGTGCGCGCAATTGCTGGTGGACGCTGGCAAGCCGATCCTGCTGGAAAACCCCGGCTATTACGGCGCCCGCAAGGCTTTCCAAATTGCCGAAACCAAGGTGATGCCCATTGATGTCGATGAACACGGCATCCGCACCGACCTGCTTTATGCCGACCGCAGCGGCGCCAACTGTGTGTATGTCACGCCCTCTCACCAGTACCCCACCGGCGCGACCTTGCCCCTGGAGCGGCGACTTGAGTTGATCAATTGGGCGGCGCAAAAAGGCAAGTGGATCATCGAGGATGACTACGACAGCGAGTTCCATTACGACGGGCAACCCACGGCCTGCGTGCAGGGCCTGGACAAGTATCAGCGCACGCTCTACATCGGCACCTTCAGCAAGACCCTCTACCCCGGCCTGCGCATGGGGTACATGGTGCTGCCCTCTGAGCTGGTGAAGCCCTTTGCCTATGCCCGCAGCATGATGGACGGCCACACACCGCAAACACTGCAACTGACCCTGGCGCGTTTTATGGAAGACGGTCATTACAACGCCCATGTGCGGGCCATGCGCAAGCTGTATGCCGGACGCCGCTCGATCATGCACGACGCGATCGGCAAGTACCTGAGCAAAGTGGTCACCGCCGAATTGCCGCCGGGCGGGTTGCAGATCCCCTGCCTGCTGAAAGCCGGATGGTCCGAGGAGAAAACCATCCGCCAGGCGGCTACTGCCGGCGTGCAACTGTCCGGCCTCAGCGGCTTGTACGCGGGCGAACCGAAGCAACAAGGCTGGCTGCTGGGCTACTCCTCCCTGACCGCGCATGAAATAGAAGCCGCCATGTTGCGCCTGGCCAGCGCCCTGAAAATCTAATGGCCCAGCGCACAGTTCAGCGGCAGTTGCCGGGCTTGTGCGGCCACCCGCGCGCGCCGGGGCAAGCGCCTGGGGTGATCAGGCGTGGACGCTCCTGTCGGGCGATCTGCTCGACCAGATCCAGGTCGACCCTGTGCGTCACCGGATGCACGCCATAGTTCAGGGCTTGGACAAGTTGAACACAGCGCCATGGGACAAATGCCCACCTGACTTGAGGTCCAGGCCCAGGATCTTGTCCCCCGGTTCCAGCAAAAACAAAACCAGCATATCCCCCGCCAACCATTAAAAAAAGCAGCCCTTTGGCACCGATAACATCGTTTCTCGGGGGCACCGCTTATCCCTATATTGATCCGCACTATCTGTGTGAACGACTCAACGTTCACCCCTCAGTGCGAGTAGTCTCAATGAACAAAAAACCTGACAGCGCAGGGCTTGATAATGCGGGCGCCGGGACACGGGCGGTCTGGGGTGGAGAGCAAGTCAGGCATCCCTATAACGCCACGCAGGCGCCTATTGTGCTCAGTGCGGCGTATGGTTACGACGATATCGACGTCTGGTACGACGTCGCCATGGGTATAGCCCCGGGCTTTATCTATAGCCGCATGAGCAACCCGACGGTCGAGACCCTCGAAGCCAAGATTGGTGAGTTGGAGAAAGCCGAATCCGCAGTCGCATTCAGCAGTGGCATGGCGGCTATCAGCAGTGTGCTTTATACCTTCCTGGCCCAGGGTGACCGCGTGGTGTCGACCAAGGACAGTTACGGCGGCACCAACAAGATTTTCGAGGAGTTCCTGCCGCGCACGGGGGTGGAGGTGACCTTGTGCGAGACGTTCGATCACGAGGCGATCGAACGGGAAATCGCCAGGGGCTGTCAGGTGGTGTACCTGGAAACGCCGACCAATCCGACCCTGAAGATCCTTGATATCCAACGCCTGGTTGCGGCGGCCAAACGCGTGGGCGCGCTAGTGGTAGCCGACAACACGTTTGCCACACCACTCAATCAGAACCCCTTGGCCCTGGGGGTCGATGTGGTCATTCACAGCGCGACCAAATTCCTCAGTGGTCATGGTGACGTATTGGGCGGCCTGGTCTGCGGCAGTGAAGCCCTGATGGCCAAGGTTCGGCATTACCGTGAAATCAACGGTGCCACCCTTGATCCACTCTCGGCTTACATGATCATTCGCGGCATGAAAACCCTGGTGCTGCGCATGCGTCAGCAGCAACACAGCGCCCGTGCCCTGGCAGAATTTCTCTGCACAGAGCCGCTGGTGGCTTCGGTCAATTATCCCGGCCTGGCCGACCACCCGAACCACGCGGTGGCGTGTGCGCAGATGGGCGGTTTTGGCGCCATTGTCAGCTTCGTACTTGTTGGCGGCATGGACTCGGTCAAGCTGCTGCTGCCACGCCTGCGATTTGCCCACTGTGCGGGCAATCTCGGTGCGGTGGAAACCATTTACGGCCCTGCGCGCACTACCAGTCATGTGGAAAACACGCTGGAGGAGCGCCAGGCGCTGGGCATTTCGGAAGGATTAGTGCGGGTTTCGGTGGGTATCGAAGACACCGACGATCTGCTCGACGATTTAAAGCAGGCGTTCGCATTTGTCAGGGGTTTGCGCGATGACAAAAGTCAGCAGCCCGCCTTCAGCGAGGGCGTGAACTGACCTTTCAAACCTCACGACAGGGCCGTCTGTGAGGCGTTTCATGAAGAGGAATAATAATAAAACTGTGTGGCGACGCTTCTATCTGCCCTCACTACTTTCATGAGAACAACCATGTCCATAACAGAAGAAAAAACCAACACGCGTGCCGGCTTCAAACAGGAAATGCAGACGCGCCACATTGTCATGCTGGCCTTGGGTGGCGTGATTGGCACCGGACTCTTTCTAACCTCCGGCTATACCGTTAACCAGGCAGGCCCGCTGGGTGCGGTGATCGCCTACATCATCGGCGCACTCATGGTGTACATGGTGATGATGTGCCTCGGCGAACTGGCAGTGCAGATGCCGGAAACCGGCTCGTTCAGCACGTACGCGACCCGTTTTCTCGGCCCAGGCACCGGCTACACCGTGGCCTGGCTGTATTGGCTGACGTGGACGGTGGCCATTGGTTCGGAGTTCACCGCCGCCGGCATCCTGATGACGCGCTGGTTTCCTGACACGCCCGTGTGGATCTGGAGTGCATTGTTTGCCGGGGCGGTATTTTTTACCAACGTGGTCTCGGTCCGTTTGTTCGCCGAGACTGAGTTCTGGCTGTCCCTGATCAAGGTGGTGACGGTCGTGGTGTTCCTGATCATCGGCGGCGGCGCCATTCTCGGCCTGCTCAATATCGATCAGGCCCACAGTATCGGCCTCGGTAACTTCACACGCGAAGGCTTGTTCCCCACCGGTTTCATGTCGATTGCCATGACCTTGCTGGCGGTGTCGTTCGCGTTTTCAGGCACCGAACTGATCGGTATCGCCGCCGGTGAAACCAAGGACCCGCAACGCAATGTGCCACGGGCTATCCGCACCACCGTGCTGCGCCTGGCTATCTTTTTCGTCGGGACCATTTTCGTGCTGGCGACGTTGCTGCCGCGTGAGCAGGCCGGTCTGGTCGAAAGCCCCTTCGTCACCGTGTTCACCTACATTGGTATCCCCTACTCCGCCGACATCATGAACTTCGTGATCATCACCGCGCTGTTGTCGGCGGCCAACTCCGGGCTGTACGCCGCCTCACGGATGCTCTGGACCCTGAGCGACCAAGGGCACCTGCCCAAGCAGTTCTCCCACTTGACCCGCATGGGCACCCCATTGAACGCCATCGTACTGAGCATGGTCGGTGGCGGCGCATCCCTGCTCAGCAGCGTGTTTGCCGCCGACACGGTGTACCTGGCGCTGGTGTCGATTTCCGGGTTGGCGGTGGTGGTGGTGTGGATGAGTATCGCCGCGAGTCAAATTGCATTCCGCCGTCAGTTCGTGGCCAATGGCGGCGACGTGCGCGACCTCAAATTCAGGGTCCGGGGTTACCCGTGGGTGCCTTTGGGCGCACTGGTGTGCTGCAGCCTTGCTTGTGTGGGGATCGCGTTCGACCCGGAACAGCGCGTCGCGTTGTACTTCGGTTTGCCCTTCATCGCCTGGTGCTACTTCGTGTATTACATTACCCGTAACAGCCGCGAACGACGCTTGTCGCTCGCCACCACGGTTCAGCCGTCCCCCTAGACGGTGTGGGCAAGCGTGCTGAGTACCGCGTCAATAAGGTCCAGACCATGAAGCAAAAGCCGCTCCCTCCGTTGAACTGGCTGCGCGCGTTCGAGGTGTCCGCCCGGAGCCTGAACTTTACTCACGCCGCCGACGAACTGTGCCTGACCCAGGGCGCGGTCAGCCAGCAGATCCGCCAACTGGAAAGTCATCTGGGCGTGGCGCTGTTCAAGCGCCTGCCTCGGGGACTGGGGCTGACCGAAGAAGGCCAGGCCTATCTGCCGGTGGTGCAGGATGCGATTACACGGCTGGCGGTGGGCACCAACGAGATTTTTGGCCAGCACAAACGGCGGCCGATCAAGGTGCGTGGCAGCCTGGCGTTTTTCGTCCACTGGCTGGCACCCAAGCTGGTGGACTTTCGTCAGGCTCACCCCCACGTCGATATCCGCTACATCAGCAATATCTGGATCAAGGAACTGGATGGCGAAGACGATATGGAAATTCGCTGGGGGCATGGTCAATGGCCTGGCCTCGTGTCCCAGCGGCTGACCTGGGACACCTTGTTCCCGGTCTGCTCACCCGCCCTGATGGCGCGATCACCGCTGACGGTGGCGAGCGACGTTGCGCGGCATACGTTGTTGCATGTGCTGGGTTACGAAGAGGGTTGGGGATACTGGCTGAAGATGGTCGGCGCGGACGACGTCGATTCGTCCCGTGGCATGCAGTTCGACACATTGATCTCGACGTTGCGCATGGCCGAACTTGGGCAAGGGATTGCGCTGGCACGCTCCTCAATGGTTGACGAGATGCTCCAGGACGGGCGTTTGATCGAGCCCTTCGACCAGCGCATCGAAGCCAGCGAGTCGTTCTACCTGGTACGCGGCTCCGGGGCAGACCAGCACCCCGACGCCATGATGTTTTCTACCTGGCTGGTCGAGCAGGCCCATCGCTACAAATAAATGGCCGGAGCCAAACCATGCACTACATAAGCACTCGAAGTTCGACCGTGCAGGCCGACTTTGAAAAGGTCGTGTTGTCCGGCCTGGCCGACGACGGCGGACTGTTCGTACCCACCGACCTGCCGCTGTTCGAGCCCCAGGATATCGCCAACTGGTCAACCTTGCCCTACGACGAACTGGCGTATCGGATCATACGTCCGTTTGTTGGCGGGACCATCCCCGAAGCGGACCTCAAGCGCCTGCTCAAAGAAGCCAGCAGTCAGTTCAAGCACCGTGCGGTGGCGCCGCTGCATCAGGTCGATCGCAACGAATGGGTGCTTGAGCTGTTCCACGGTCCGACCCGCTCCTCGAAGGATTTCGCCGCGCAGTTGCAGGCGCAACTGGTGCAGTACTTTCTGCATAAGCACCCGCGACGCGCAGTGGTGCTCGGCGCCACCAACGGAGACACCGGACTCGCGGCGATCGAGGCGTTCAAACACAGTCACGACACCCACGTGGTGCTGCTATACCCGGAGTCCGCGGTCGCGCAGCATCAACTACACGAGTTGCAGGGGGTTGCGCATCCCAATGTGCATACGTTCGCAGTCGCCGGTAGCTTTGACGACTGCCAGCAGCTCGCGAACCGCTTGTTCAGGCATTGGCCCAACCCGCGCCATGAGGCGATCAGCTTCAATTCCAGCAACTGGGTCAACGTGCTGGCGCAGCTCGTGTTTTATTTCTACGCCGTGCTGCAATTGGGCGCAGGTCAACGATCTGTCGGCTTCAGCGTGCCGGCGGCGAGTTTCGCCGAAGTCTACGCAGGCTACATCGCGCAAAAAATGGGCCTGCCGATTACCCAAATCATCGTCGCGACCAACAAAAATGACGCCCTGCATCAGTTGTTCCTCAAGAACCATTACAGCCGCCAGCGCGCTGACAAGACCCTGTCACCGGCCATGGACTTGTCGATTTTCTCCAACCTCGAACGTTTTCTCTGGGAGTTGTATGGACACGACGCTGCGGCAGTCAGTGCGCTGATGGCCGAATTCGAAGCCAGCGGCGAGATGACCATCGCCAACGACTGCTGGTTGCAGGCCCGGATGATCATCGACTCCTATGCGGTCAGCGATGAAGAAACCCTGGCCGAAATCGCCTCGCTCTACCGTGACACGGGCTACCTGATTGACCCTCACACGGCCACCGGAGTACTGGCCGCAAGGCTTTATCGGCGCAGCCTGGTCGCGCCAATGGTCACCCTCGGGGAAACTTCACCGGCCAAATCCGCTGCGCTGCTCAACGCACTGGGCATCAATGTGCCGGGGCAACACGGCCAAGCGACAGCGCACTTACACGCGCAGCGTTACCGGATAACGCCCGACGACGCCGGCCTCCTTTATCAACTGCTCGATACGCTGTGAACGACGGGAGACAGGGGGCCACATGAAGCGCATTCTGGATCCGCTCGATGAGCGCATCATCGCCGAGTTGCGGCTCAATGCCCGGGCCGCCCACGCTGAGCTGGCGGCCAAGGTCAACCTGTCCCGCAACGCCGTGCGCCAACGGATCGAACGGCTGGAGCGTGACGGTGCAATTCTGGGCTATACGGTACTGACCGGCGACGGGCGCCAAGCCTCATCCCAGATCAACGCAGTGATTTTCGTCTATCGCTATGACCGCATGCGCGGCGAGGATGTCTTGCAAGCCCTGCGGGCAATTCCTGAAGTGATCCAGTGCGACGTCATGAGCGGCGAATTCGACCTGATGCTGCGCGTCGGCGCATCAAGCCCGCAGCGGGTGCATCAGGTCTGGACTCAAATCTCGGCCCTGGCGGGGGTTGAAAATACCGTGACGTCATTCGTTCTATCGTCCGTTGTCTAAACCGGTTTCGCGGTAAAAAAAAGCCAACGATCGTTGGCTTTTTTTGTTCCCCACGCAGCACCTACCCCTTGGTCAAAACGCCCATGAAATAGAGCAAATTGGCATATTTCACTGCCATGGTCGCGCCCCTAATCTTATGCCAGACCACTCATCACACAGATCAAGGGCATAAAAAAATGACTGAATATAAAATTGCGCTGGTGGGCTTCGGTGGCGTCAACCGAGCGTTGGCCCAGTTGATTGCCGAACGCAACGAAGACTGGAAAAACGCACTGGGTTTTACCCTGAAAATCGTCGGTGTCACCGACCTCTTCCTCGGCTCACTGATCAACCGTCAAGGGCTGGATGCCGCCTCACTGGCCGCGCTGCCGGTGTCCAAGGGCGCCCTGGCAAACCTACCGGGGGGCGACGCGGTCGCGCGCACTGAAGCCGTGATCAAAGACTCCGGCGCAGACATCATTGCCGAAGCGACCTTCACCAACCCGGTGGACGGCGAACCTGCGACCACGTTCTGTCGCTGGGCCCTGGAAAACGGCCAGCACGTGGTGACCACCAACAAAGGACCGATTGCCCTGCACGGCGCGGCGTTGAAGGCCCTGGCTCAGCGCAACCACGTGGCGTTTGAATACGAAGGCTCGGTGATGAGTGGCACGCCTGTGATCCGCCTGGCCAGGCAATTGCTGGCCGGCAGCAGCATCAACAGCTTCGAAGGCATTCTCAACGGCACCTCCAATTTCGTCCTGACCCGCATGGGAAATGGCCTGGGCTTTACCGAAGCCGTCGAGCAGGCGCAGGCCCTGGGGTACGCCGAAGCCGACCCGACTGCGGATGTCGAAGGCCATGATGTACGTCTCAAGGTGGTGATCCTGGCCAACGAGCTGCTGGATGCATCACTCACCGTCAGCGATGTGCGCTGCAACGGTATCAGCGCCCTCACCCTTGAGGACATCGATCAGGCCCGCCAGAACAATGCACGCTGGAAACTCATTGGCGCCGCCACACGGCATGCCGATGGCTCGGTCAGTGCCAGCGTCGAACCGCGCCTGTTGGGCAACGATCATCCGCTCTCCAGCATCGGCGGCGCCACGAATGCAGTGTCGTTCAGCAGCGACCTGATTGGCACGGTGACGGTTTCGGGACCGGGCGCCGGTCGTACAGAAACAGCCTTTGCGCTGCTGTCGGACATCATCAGCCTTCATCAATCCGCTGCACAGGGTCGGGAGTAAGCCATGAACGTATCGAATTTGGCCCGTACGGTTGGGACAGCACAAATACAGGTGTTCAATCCCTTTGACGGTGCGCTTGTCGGCACCGTAGCCGACGTGTGTGCGTCCCAGGTTCCGCACTTGCTGGAACAGGGTCGCCAGGGCGTTCGGGCCAGTGCGGGCTTGCCGCGTTATCGCAGGGCACAGATTCTCGAACAGACGGCCTTGAACATCGAACGCGATGCATCGGCATTTGCCCGACTGATCGTCGACGAAGCCGGCAAGACCCTCAAGCAGGCGCAAAAAGAGGTCAAGCGCTGCGTCAACACCCTCAAGCTGTCGGCCGAAGAAGCCCGGCGCAATGCCGGCGAGGTGATCCCTTTTGATGCCTATGAAGGTTCAGAGTCTCGCCAGGGTTGGTTCTCCCGCGAGCCCCTTGGCTTGATCGTCGCCATCACGCCATACAACGATCCCTTGAACCTGGTGGCGCACAAGCTCGGCCCAGCCATCGCCGGCGGCAACGCGGTGATTCTCAAACCGTCGCAATTGGCGCCGTTGTCAGCCATGAAACTGGTGGCGTACCTGATTGACGCTGGCTTGCCCGAATCGGTGGTCACGGTTGCCACCGGTGGTGCCGAACTGGGCAAAGCCCTGGTCGCGGCCCGTGACGTACGCATGATTTCCTTCACCGGAGGCTTTGTCACCGGTGAGCAGATCTCCCGCACCGCAGGCTTGAAGAAACTGGCAATGGACTTGGGCGGCAATGCGCCCGTAATCGTCATGGACGACTGCGACCTTGAGGCCGCAGTGGCGTGTTGCGTGTCCGGCGCCTTCTGGGCGGCAGGACAAAATTGCATCGGCACTCAGCGACTGCTGGTTCATGGGTCCGTTTATGCCGCGTTCCGCGAACGTTTTGTCAGCCAGGCCCAGGCCCTGTTGGTCGGCGACCCGTTGCTTGCCAGCACCGATATCGGCCCGATGATTACCCGGCAAGCGGCGCAGAATGCCGAGCGCGTGGTAGCCGACGCGTTGGCCCAAGGCGCAACCTTGCTGTGCGGGCACACACGAAAGGATTCGTGTTACGCCGCCACCGTATTGGAAAACGTCGATCACGCCAGCGCACTCTGGCGCAACGAAGTCTTTGCGCCCGTGGTGGTATTGCAACGGGTTGAGTCCTTCGATGAGGCCATCGCGCTGGCCAACGAGCCTGACTACAGCCTGCACGCCGGTATCTTTACGAGCGACCTGGCGACGGCCTTGAGCGCTGCCCGCAGGATTGAGGCGGGAGGTGTGATGATCAACGACTCGTCCGACTATCGCTTTGATGCAATGCCCTTTGGCGGTTCCAAATACGGCAGCCTCGGCCGTGAGGGCGTGCGTTTCGCCTACGAGGAGATGACCCAACCCAAGGTGGTGTGCCTGAATATCCGGGCTTGATCGATCCAAGGTAGTCAGCAGTGGGAGCGGCTGCCTCCCATTGCCAACCGTCCCAGGCACTCACCGCTGACAGGCATTGATCGGCGGCACTCGCCGACGCCAGGGTTGCGCACGCTCCAACTGCGCAGCAAGGGCGAACAGCGTACTTTCCTCGCCAAAACGGCCCGCGAAGTGGGCGCCCATCGGCAGGCCGGCGGCGCTCCAGTACAGCGGCACCGACATCGCCGGTTGCCCGCTGGCGTTGAACAACGCGGTAAACGGTGAGTAGCTGTGAAACTGCTCAATCAGTTCATCCAGGCTCAAGCGGTCGTCCTGCACATCCAGCTCGCCAATCGGTGCCGGCTCACGGGCCAGGGTCGGCGTGAGGATCAGGTCGTATTCCTGCATGAACATCGCCAACTGCCGGCCCAAGCCATGAATCCACTCCACCGCGCCCGCGTAATGGGCCCCGCTGACATCGCCCTTGCTGCGCAAAATGATCCGGGTGCGCGCCTCAAGCTCATCGGGCTGCACCGCAAAGCCGCGCATCTGTCCCAGCACGTCGAGATAGTGACGGGTACTGGCGCCAATGATGGTGAAGACCTGATCGAGAAATTCCGGCAGTGACACCGGCAACTTCACCGGCTCAACCCGATGGCCCAGGGATTGGCACAATCTGGCGGCCTCCTGCACCGATGCCAGCGCTTCGCTGGACGTCGGCCAAGGCCCGAGTTGCTCCACCAGTGCGATGCGCAGCGGCCTTGGGTCGCGCTGTAACGCCGAAACATAGGGCTGCACCTGCACCGGTGCGGCATAGGGTGCGCCGAGGTCGATCCCGGCCGTTGCATCCAACAAGGCGGCGCTGTCACGTACCGACAAGGTGATCCCATGGGGCGTGCCCATGCCGGCCCAGCCTTCGCCGACCATCGGCCCTGATGGCAACAACCCGCGACTGGGCTTGAGGCCAAACACCCCGCAGCAGGACGCCGGCACGCGCAAGGAGCCGCCGCCGTCGTTGCCATGGGCAAACGGGACGACACGCGCCGCCACCAAGGCGGCCGCGCCACCGCTGGAGCCGCCCGCACTGTGCCCGGTGTTCCAGGGGTTGCGTGTGGCGCCAAAGCGCGTGGACTCGGTGGAGTACGACGTGCCGAATTCGGGCGAGGTACTGGTGCCGGCAATCACGCAACCGGCACGGCGCAAACGGGTCACCAGTTCGGCTTCAAAATCTGCGCGAAACCCTCCCAGTGCCTGGGAACCGTTGGTCATCGCCGCGCCGTTGACCGGCGAAAACAAGTCTTTGATCAAAGTCGGTACGCCCGCGAATACGCCGTGGCCGGGCTGCACGGTGCGTGCAGCTTCACGGGCCGACGTGTACAGCCGTTCGGCCACGGCATTGAGCTGCGGCTCGACCCACTCAATCCGGTCAATCACCGCTTCAAGCAACTCGCCGGGGTGCACTTCGCCACGGCGGACCCACTCGGCCAGGCCGGTGGCATCCTCGCTGTCCAACAAATTCTGGATGTTCATGTTTATCTCCTTTTAGTTACGAATGACTTGACCGGAAGGCACCCGGAGCCCCTTTACGTCGGGCGTGCAGGCCTGCCAGCGCCCAGATCGCCGCCGAGGCAAAGCTGGCCAGCGCCAGCCACTGGATGGAGGTGCGCAGGTCACCGGCGTAGACACTGAGCAGCGCCACCACCAGCGGGCTGACAAATTGGCCGAAATACAGGCAAGCCGTGAACCCGCCCAGGCCGCGCCCGCGCGTCCGGGCACTCAGGGCATTCATCACCGGCGCCATCACGTTGGGCACCAGCAGCCCGGCGCCCAGGCCGTGAATCAGCACCGCCACCAGCACCGCGATGTAGCTTTGCCCGCGCATCAGCAGCCACAGCCCCAACCCCAGCAGAGCCAGCAACAGCGCGTTGCAACCGACGATACCGAAGCGTCGACGCAGCAATGGCCAGGCCAGCGAACCGCCCAGGGTCGCGAGCAAACCCAGGCCCGCCGACAGCCCGATCAGCGTGCTAGAGGTCACTCCCAGGCCGACCAGCAGAATCGGGGCCTGGATCGGCACGATAAAACTCAGGACCATCCCGCTGAGAATCAGCAGATAACCCAGTACCAACGGCACCACGGCGACCCTGCCCGGCTCGGGTTCGTCGAGGGACTGCGGGCGGCTAGCCGGTTCCCACAGCACCTTCATCATCAGCGGCACCAACAGCAATGGCAGCAGGTACAGCAGGAACGGCAGGCGCCAGGAATGCTCGCCCAGCGCGCCGCCCACCACAAAGAACAGCGAGCCCACCAGGCCGATGGTTACTACCTGCCGATTGATGTAGCGCAGCCGTTCCTCACCGTGCCAATAGTCGGCAATCAAGGTGGCGCAACAGGTCATCACGGCGGCTTCGGCGCAGCCGAACAACAGGCGCACGCCCACGATGGCCTGCAAGTTATCCAGCAGTGCCGGCAAGGCGCCGAGCACGGCGTATAACAAGGTCGCGATGACCAGCAACGCCTTGCGCCCGACCCGGTCGGCCAACCAGCCGGCCAACGGCGCGCACAGTGCAATCGCCAGCGCCGGCCCGGTGACCGCCAAGGGCACCAGCAAGTCGGCGCGCGGCTCCAGCGGACCAAACGTGGCGCCAAGCTTGGGCAGGATCGGCGCAACCATGACCGCGCCCATGATCGTCAGGCTGCTGCCGAGCATCAGCACCAACCCTTCACGACGACCGCTGGCTTGCCGGGGTGGTGCGTATTCAGAACGTGATGGATTCATGACCAGCCCCTTAAAAGCTTTGAGAAATACGCAGCGCCACGGTGTAACCCTCGGCACGGTTGCGCGCGTCGGTTTCCTTGTAGGCATGCAGCCAGACCGGTGGCAGGCCCGGCTTGAAGTAACTCACCGCCGGCCCCACTGCCAGCACCCGCGCTCGGTTGCCAGTCTGCAACCCTGGCGCATCGTCATCGCTGAACTGGCGGTAGTAATAACCACCCAGGCCCAACGTCCACGGGCCGATGTGCTGGCCCACGGCAAACTCGTGGCGGTACTCGACACCGTTTTTGTAATCGGTTGCGGGGTTGCGGGTGTTGACGTCGACTTCAAAGCTTGAGGAAACCTCGAAGCCACTGTCGGTGAGGTAGGTGGCGTTGACGATCGGCGAGAACGTCCAGTGATTGAGACCGGGGGAAACCAGACGGTTCTTGTCGTAGTCACCGGTAGGCGCCTGGATCTGCAATTGGGTGTTAATGAACAGATTCGGCGATGGGTTCCATTGCAGGATCACCGGCAGGAATTGCACATCGGCCAGTCGAAACGGATCAGCCTCCAGGCTCAGCGGCCCAATGGGGGTCGGCACCTTGACGGAAGCGTCCATCTTGAAAAACGGCACCACCACGCCAAACCCATAGTGGGCGCCGAGTACAGTGTGATCAGTCATGCGCATATAGGCGACGCCAATCGACAAGACGTCCAACGAGAAGTGGTTGTCGATCGAACGGCCGTTGCGGTCCTTCTGCACATTGGCCGAGTAGAACGCCGTACGCAGCCCGATGGTGCCGAACGGCGTGGCCGGTGGCATCATCCCCGCGCCGAAGTCATACACGCCGACCGCCGTGGTCGGCGCGCCGTTCTCGGTTGCCTGGACGCCGGCGCAGCAACCGAGCAGCCCCAGGGTGAACAACGTCTTGCGTGCAGCGCTTGCGTTATTGTTATTGCTCATCGAATGCCCCTCCCAGCAAGTGGTGTGGGTCATCCTAGGCAGCAGCGCCGTGGGCGGGTTATCCGTTTTCAGCAGAGTTGCGTACGGCGCAGGGTCTGTGAAGGGGTTTCACCAAACAGGGTGCGATAGTCGCCGGAGAAGCGGCTCAAATGCCAGAACCCCCAGCGTGCCGCGACGTCCTGTACGTTCAGGGATTGGGTGCTCATTCGCAGTTCACGACGCACTGCATTGAGGCGCAACGCACGCAAATACGCCACCGGATTGATCCCCAGGGTTTCCTGGAAACAATATTGGAGTTTGCGCCGGCTGGCGCCGATGTGGTTACACAGGTCGAGGATCGACAACGGCTCGTCGAGGTGACTCAGCGCGTATTCCCGTGCGCGGTCGACCATCCTTTTGCGCGCGGTAGGGTTGAGCGGTGGCGCGTGATCCGGCGCAATCAGCTCCAGCACGTGCAGCATCACCGAATCCCGCAGGCCACGGCGGATCGAATCGTGGCCAAGCAACGCATCCCGCGCTTGCTCGTAGCCGGACAGTGCCTCGAACAGCGCCGCGAGTTCAGCCTGCACAGACGAGTCACCCAAGCGGTAACACTTGGGAAGATCGGTAATTCGAAAGTGGCTGCCCTGACGCTCCAGCACATGCTCAAGGACGTACTCGTCAATGGCCACACTGAGCAAATCCAGGTGTTGGGGAGTGTGCAACTCAGGAAGATGCTCACCGTGGGCGACCAACAGGCTTGGCTCATGGATCGGATGCCCCGAGCAATACACCGGGCCATCGGCACTCAAGGGGATGCTGAAGGTGATCGCGCCTTTCCACGCCATGCCACTTTTGATCATGGCCTGATTAGAGCGGTCGCGGGCCAATTGCATCCAGTCCGACCGGAACGCCACCAACTCTCCTTCAAAGGCCCCCGCAGACACTTGATCGTAGCGAACCTGCCAGCCGTGCATATTGCGAGCGTGCTCGTCGATATCGCGGGTCAGAAAACGTTGGAGCGCTGGCGCCCCTCGGGCAACCACCGCGGCCTCAGGTATCAGCACATTATTGTTGTTCATTGACCCAACCTTTTTCAGTTGCAAGGCTTACCGGTCAGGTACAAGGCAAGTTCCATTCCGAACTCAGGTGATGCGGCACATTTGTGCCGAAAACGGATAGCAATCGGTGCTGCGCGGGGCGAACACATTCACTTATTAACTAAATTTAACCCATCAAGGCTTTATGTTTTTCAGCTCGTTGAGCAAACCCAGCAGTTGCTCCATTTTTTCAGCGCCAAACTGTTCCTCGATTTTCTGGTAGTTGCTTTCCATGCCCTCACTCATAGAGACGAAGCACTGCTGGCCGCGTTCGGTGAGGGCGACGAACACGCGACGCTGATCCTGGCTGGACTTCTGCCGACGCACCAGGCCGTCACGCTCCAGGCGACTCAGCACGCCAGTCATGCTCGGTTTGAGAATGCATGCCTGCTGGGCGAGTTGATGGCTTTCAAGTTCCCCCTGCTGGCGCAGTATGCGAATGACGCGCCACTGTTGTTCAGTCAGTTCGTGCTGGTTCAGGGCGGGTCGGAAAAAAGCCATTGCGGCTTCACGGGCTTGCAGCAAGGTCAGGGTCAGCGAAGGTCGGGGGTTGGCCATATCGGCACCACTTGAGGGGGCGAGTCGGCAGCTTAGTGTCGCCGGCCTGTCCGTGCAAGCCGCGCGCAAGCCTGTGAAAAGTGCAATCGGTTCCGTGTAAAAGCCATTCTGTCGCACCGCTGCGCTGGTCATGCTGATCCGTACAAGATCAACAAGATCAAGGCGCAGTTCCCCATGCCTGTCTCAACGCAGCCCCAATTGTCGCTGGCGGTACTCCCCCGGAGTGAGCTGTGCGTAGCGCTGGAAAAACCGACTGAAGTAGGCCGGGTCCTTGAAGCCGAGCTGGTAGCAGATCTCGTTGGCGGAGCTGCCCGTGAACATCAGCAGCCGCTTGGCCTCCTGCATCAGCCGCTCCAGGATCAGGCGCTTGGACGGCAGGTCGGCGATGCGCCGGCACACATCGTTGAGTCGCGCCTCGGTCACCCCGATGCCTTGCGCATACCGGGACAAGGGCCAGTGTTGCTGGTAGTGCGCTTCGATCAGCTCGTTGAAACGGTGGAAAATCCTCAAGTCTTCGTGCCGCGCAGGCGTGGCTTTCAGCGAGTGGGAGCACAGCCGCAGCAGGCTGATCATGATCAAGCGCGTCAGGCTGTCCAGGGCCGCACTGTGCCCTGGGCGCTGGGCCTCGACCTCTGCACTGAGTTCCTCGAACAGAAAATCCAATCGACGGACCTCACTCGCGTCATGCAGGCCCAACTGCGCCAGCGCCACGCACGCGGCCGGGAGTTGCGCGCCCGCCGGCGCCAGGCTGGGATCAGCATCGATCAGTTGCCAGACCAGTTGCTGGCGCACCGTCAACACATGCCCGTCACTGTCGGCCTCGGTCACAAAGGAGTGCGGCACCGTGGGCGGCGTGAGAAAGAACATCGGCCCCGACTCGACGTATTGCTGGTCGTCCAGATACACCCGCACCGTACCGCTTTTCACGTAGTGAACCTGGAAGAACCGGTCGTGCCGGTGGATCGGCATATTGCGCCCGAAGAAACCCGCAAGGTTGGCCAGCCGGTCGTAGTGGACCTGCGCGTCGCTGTAGCGCTGGTCGTACACCTGGCCAATGTTGATGTTGGGAATGGGTTGTCGGTCGGTCATCGCACGCTACTCATTTTTATTCTGATTGCCGGGGTGCTGCCACGCTCATCCTGCACCGATTTGGGCAGCGCAACCACCGCGAGGACAGTGTGCCACGCTTGACGATAGTTAACATCTTAATTATAACTGTTAACACATTAACAATATTCAGAGCCTCCCCATGGCTCTGCCAGGAGAAAGCATGAGCCATGCCTTGCATGACGTCGCGACCGGCACTCTTTTTGGTGTGGCGCTCAACTACCAAGGGCTGCTGAAACAACGCCTCGCCGAATTCGAACAGCCGCCATATCAGAAGCCGCCGGTCAAACCGGTGCTGTTTATCAAGACGCCCAATACGCGCAATCAGCACGGTGCAGCGGTGGTGCATCCAGGCCAGGGCGAGCGCCTGCAACCCGGCCCCGCCCTGGGCGTGGTGATGGGCAAGAGCGCCAGCCGCGTCAGCCAGGGCGACGCGCTCGATTACGTTGCCGGATTCACCGTCATCAATGAATTCAGCCTGCCGGAAGACAGCTACTACCGCCCCGCCGTCAAAGCCAAATGCCGGGATGGCTTCTGTTCCGTCGGGCCCGAATTGATCCCTGCCGCCCAAGTCACTGACCCGCACAGCCTGGCGATCACGCTGTACGTCAACGGCGAGATTCGCCAGCAAAACACCACGGCTAACTTCGTGCGCAACATTCCTTTGCTCATCGCCGAAATCAGCGAGTTCATGACCCTGCACGCTGGCGATGTGTTGATCACTGGCACTCCGGAAGGTCGCGTGGATGTGCTGCCGGGTGACACCGTCGAAGTCGAAATCAGCGGTTTGGGCCGCCTCGTCAACCACGTCGTGGCCGAGTAACAGGAGCTTCCATGAAACACGCCCGTATCCAGTTTGAAGGCGAAGTGCACCTCGCCCATGTCGAAGACCACAACGCCGTGCGCCTGGCCGATGGCCGCCTGCTGGCCGAACATCAAGTGCAATGGCTGCCACCGGCCACAGGCAGCATGTTTGCCCTGGGCCTGAACTATGCCGATCACGCCGCCGAGATGGCGTTCACGCCGCCGACCGAGCCGCTGGCCTTCATTAAGTCTCCAGGCACTTACACCGGTCACAACCAAGTGACATGGCGCCCGGACAACGTCGCCTACATGCACTACGAGTGCGAGCTGGTGGCCGTCATTGGCAAGCCCGCGCGCAACGTCAAGCGCGAAGACGCCCTGGACTACGTGGCGGGCTACACGGTGTGCAACGACTACGCGATTCGCGACTACCTGGAAAACTACTACCGCCCCAACCTTCGGGTGAAAAACCGCGACGCCACCACGCCTGTCGGCCCGTGGATCGTCGATGTGGCCGATGTGCCGGACCCGAGCAACCTGACCCTGCGCACGTGGATCAACGGTGAACTGCGCCAGGAAGGCAGTACCAGAGACATGATTTTCGACATCCCCTACCTGATCGAATACCTGTCCAGCTTCATGACCTTGCAGCCCGGCGACATGATCGCCACCGGCACGCCGGAAGGCCTGGCCGACGTGGTGCCCGGTGATGAAGTGATCGTGGAAGTCGAAGGCGTCGGCCGCCTGGTCAATCGAATTGTCAGCGAAGCGGCGTTCTTCAACGCCCGTAAAGAGGCTTGAGCAGCATGATCAAACATTGGATCAACGGCCGTGAGGTCGAAAGTAAAGACGTGTTCGTCAACTACAACCCAGCCACCGGTGAAGCCATCGGCGAAGTCGCCAGCGGCGGTGCCGAGGAAGTCGCGCAAGCTGTGGCCGCCGCCAAGGAAGCCTTTCCCAAATGGGCTGGCACACCGGCCAAAGAGCGTGCGCGCTTGATGCGCAAGCTGGGCGAACTGATCGAACAGAACGTGCCGCACCTGGCCGAACTGGAAACCCTCGACACCGGCCTGCCGATTCACCAGACCAAAAACGTGCTGATCCCCCGCGCCTCGCACAACTTTGATTTCTTCGCCGAAGTCTGCACACGCATGGACGGGCACAGCTACCCGGTCGATGACCAGATGCTCAATTACACCCTGTACCAGCCAGTGGGTGTATGCGCGCTGGTCTCGCCGTGGAACGTGCCGTTCATGACGGCTACCTGGAAGACCGCGCCGTGCCTGGCGCTGGGTAATACTGCCGTGCTGAAAATGTCTGAATTGTCGCCATTGACCGCTAACGAACTGGGGCGCCTGGCCGTCGAAGCCGGCATCCCCAACGGCGTCTTGAACGTGATCCAAGGCTATGGCGCAACGGCGGGTGATGCGTTGGTGCGTCACCCGGACGTGCGCGCGATTTCCTTCACCGGCGGCACCGCCACCGGCAAGAAAATCATGCAGACCGCCGGCCTGAAAAAGTACTCCATGGAACTGGGCGGCAAGTCGCCGGTGCTGATCTTTGAAGATGCCGACCTGGAACGCGCCCTCGATGCCGCCCTGTTCACGATCTTCTCCCTCAATGGCGAGCGCTGCACCGCCGGCAGCCGCATCTTTATCCAGGAAAGCGTCTATCCGCAGTTCGTCGCCGAGTTTGCTGCGCGCGCCAAACGCTTGATCGTCGGCGACCCGCAAGACCCGAAAACCCAGGTCGGCTCGATGATCACCCAGGCCCACTACGACAAGGTCACCGGCTACATCAAGATCGGCCTCGAAGAAGGCGCCACCCTCCTCGCCGGCGGCCTCGAACGTCCGGCCAACTTGCCGGCGCACTTGAGCAAAGGCCAGTTCATCCAACCGACGGTGTTCGCTGACGTGAACAACAACATGCGTATTGCCCAGGAAGAAATCTTCGGCCCGGTGGTGTGCCTCATTCCCTTCAAGGACGAAGCCGAAGCCCTCAAACTGGCCAACGAAACCGACTATGGCCTGGCGTCGTACATCTGGACCCAGGACATCGGCAAGGCGCATCGTCTGGCCTATGGCATCGAAGCCGGGATGGTGTTCATCAACAGCCAGAACGTGCGCGACCTGCGTCAGCCGTTCGGCGGCGTGAAAGGCTCCGGCACCGGCCGTGAAGGCGGCCAGTACAGCTTCGAAGTGTTCGCCGAGATCAAGAATGTGTGCATCTCGATGGGCAGCCATCACATTCCACGCTGGGGCGTTTGAGTCACATCAGCCCCCTAAGACAACAACAATAATTTCAGGAGAATCATCATGGGCGAAGTCGTCCTGGCGGCGAAAATCTGCCACGTTCCCTCGATGTATTTATCGGAGCTGCCCGGCAAGCACCATGGCTGCCGTGAAGCAGCGATTGCCGGTCACAAAGAGATCGGCCGCCGCGCCCGCGAACTGGGCGCCGATACCGCCGTAGTGTTTGACGTGCACTGGCTGGTCAACAGCGCCTATCACGTCAACAGCGGTGAGCACTTCAAGGGCACCTACACCAGTAACGAGCTGCCGCACTTCATCAAGAACATGGACTACGAATACCCAGGCTGCCCGGAACTTGGCGAGTTGATCGCCGCCGAGGCCAATGCGGCCGACGTGCGTACCCTGGCCCACAACATCCCCAGCCTGGAGCTGGAATACGGCACCCTGGTACCGATGCGCTACATGCACATGGGCGTACCGGACGCGCAGAAATTCAATGTGGTATCGATTGCCGCCTGGTGTGCCTGGCATCGCCTGCAAGACAGCTTCACGTTCGGCGCCGCCGTGCGCCGGGCCATCGAGAAGAGCGACCGCAAAGTCGTGGTGCTGGCTTCCGGCTCACTGTCGCACCGGTTCTCCGACGACCGTAATGCCGAAGCCAATATCCATAACTGGACGCGCGAGTTCGACAAACAGGTCGACCTGCATGTGGTGGAGCTCTGGCGCCAAGGCCGCTGGAAAGAGTTCTGCGCGATGCTTCCGGACTACGCCGAACACTGCTTCGGCGAAGGCAAGATGCACGACACCGCGATGCTTCTCGGGTTACTCGGCGGGCCGGATTACGACAAGCCTGCCGAAATCATCACCGCCCCGTTCGGCAGCTCCGGCACCGGGCAGATCAACGCCATTTTCCCCGTTTGACCGTATGGCCGCACGGTGTCCCCGCGCGGTCTGAAGGAGCCGTCCATGCCCCACTTCATCGCTGAATACACCGACAACATCGAGCAGCAGGCGGATTTGCCTGCCCTGTTTGAAAAAGTCCATGCCACCCTGGGCGACAGCGGTGTGTTCCCGCTGGGCGGCATCCGCAGCAGAGGCGTGCGCCTGGATACCTGGCGCATGGCCGACGGCAAGCACGACTACGCCTTCGTGCACATGACGCTCAAGGTCGGCCATGGCCGCGACCTGGCGACCCGTCAGCAAGTCGTCGAACACCTCTTTGAGGTGATCACCGCGCACTTTGCCGAGCTTCAGGCCCAACGCCTGCTGGCCCTGTCGTTTGAAATGATCGAGCTGCACGAGCAGCTCAACTTCAAGCAGAACAACGTGCACGCCTTCCTCAAGGCCCAGCTGGGCTAGCACGCCCTGCCCGTTCACTCCATCGGCCTTCTCAGACAAAAAGTATAAAACCATGAGCATAGCCAATCTCGCCGACAGCCTCGGCAGCGTCGCCCGCGACCGCACCCACAGCACCATCACCTGGCGGCTGATGCCGCTGTTGTTGATCTGCTACCTCTTTGCCCACCTCGACCGCATCAACATCGGCTTCGCCAAGATGCAGATGAGCGCCGACCTGAATTTCAGCGACACGGTCTACGGCTTCGGCGCCGGTCTGTTCTTTGTCGCTTACGCGCTGTTCGGCGTACCGAGCAACATGGCCCTGGACCGTGTGGGTCCCAGGCGCTGGATCGCCACGTTGATGGTGGTGTGGGGCGCGCTGTCGACCTGCATGTTCATGGTCGACAGCGCCACGGGCTTCTATGTGCTGCGCTTTTTGCTCGGAGTGGCCGAGGCGGGTTTCTTCCCAGGCATCCTGGTCTTCCTCAACCGTTGGTACCCGGCTGGTCGGCGTGCGCAAGTCACCGCCTTGTTTGCGATTGCGGTGCCCATGGCCGGGGTGATTGGAGGGCCACTGTCGGGCGGCATTCTTGAGCACTTCCATGACCTGGGCAGCCTGCGCGGCTGGCAGTGGATGTTTGTCATCGAGGGCGCGCCGGTCATCCTGCTCGGGCTGGTGGTGCTCAAGTGCCTGCCGGACAGTTTCGAGACCGTTACCTGGCTGACGCCCGCGCAGAAGCAACAACTGCGCGAACAACTGACGAAGGAAGAACAGCGCAAATCGATCACCTCGTTCTCCGCGATTCTGCGTAACCCGCAAGTCTGGCTGTTGGTGGCGGTGTATTTCGCGGTGATGCTGGCGGTCAACACCCTGGCGTTCTGGATGCCAACACTGATCCACGGCGCCGGGGTCGGCAGCGACGGCAAGGTCGGACTACTCAGTGCAGTGCCGTATCTGGCGGGTTGCTTTTTCATGATCGGCTGCGGGCGTTCGTCGGATCGCCAGCGTGAACGCCGCTGGCACCTGTGCGTGCCGTTGCTGATGGCGGCCGCCGGTATTGCCATCGCCGGGCTCGCTCCGGCCAACCCGACCCTGGTGCTGAGCGGCCTGATCCTCGCCGGCATGGGCGCCAGCGCGGCATTGCCGATGTTCTGGCAGTTACCTCCGGCGTTTCTCTCCAACACCACTCAGGCCGCCGGCATCGCCTTGATCAGTTCCTTCGGCAGCATCGCGTCTTTCTTTGCGCCCTATCTGATTGGCTGGATGCGCGACACCACCCACAGCGCCAGCCTGGCCCTTTACGCCCTGGCGCTGCTTATTGCACTCGGTGGCCTGCTGGTGCTGCGCACACAGGCCGCCATCGTCAACCCTCACTGAGAGACCTTTGTCATGCTTGATCAACAGCTCATCCAGCAAGCCGCCGCCCGTCTTGACCAGGCCGAAAGGTCACGGGAACAGGTGCGCCAGTTTTCCCTGGAGCACCCGACGATCACGATCGAAGACGCCTACGCCATCCAGCGCGCCTGGGTCGCCCAAAAGATCAAGGACGGGCGCAAGCTGGTCGGCCACAAGATCGGCCTGACCTCCCGCGCCATGCAAGTGTCGTCCAACATCACCGAGCCGGATTACGGCGCGCTGCTCGATGACATGTTCTTCGATGAAGGCACCGACATCCCCTTCGAGCGCTTTATCGTGCCGAGGGTCGAGGTGGAGTTGGCGTTCATCCTGGGCAAACCGCTTAAAGGCCCGAATGTGACGGTGTTCGATGTGCTGGACGCCACCGAGTGGGTGATCCCGGCGCTGGAGATCATCGATGCGCGTATCCAACAGGTCGACCCGCACACCAACGCCACCCGCAAGGTGTTTGACACCATCTCCGACAATGCCGCCAACGCGGGCGTGGTCATGGGCGGACGCGCCGTGCGCCCCACTGAAATCGACCTGCGCAAAGTGCCGGCAGTGCTCTACCGCAATGGTGTGATCGAAGAATCCGGCGTATCGGCCGCCGTGCTCAATCACCCGGCCAAGGGCGTGGCCTGGCTCGCCAATAAACTCGCCGCGTATGACGTGACCCTGCAACCTGGGCAAATCATCCTCGGCGGTTCCTTCACCCGGCCGGTGGCGGCCAACCCTGGCGATACCTTTCATGTCGACTACGACATGCTTGGCTCGATTGCCTGCCGCTTCGTTTAACAGGAGATCGCTCGATGGACATGCCTATCAACACCTTCAAGCAACGCCTGCACAGCGGTGAGGCCCAGATCGGCCTGTGGTTGGGTTTATCCGATGCCTATTGCGCAGAACTGGCCGCCAACGCCGGGTTTGACTGGCTGCTGATCGACGGCGAACACGCGCCCAACGACCTGCGCGGCATGCTCGGCCAGCTCCAGGCCGTGGCGCCCTACCCCAGCCACCCGGTGATCCGCCCGGTCATCGGTGACACCGCGCTGATCAAACAAGTGCTCGATATCGGCGTACAAACCTTGCTGGTGCCCATGGTGGAAAGCGCAGCGCAGGCACGGGAACTGGTCAAGGCGATCCACTACCCGCCCAACGGCGTGCGCGGCGTCGGCAGCGCTCTGGCACGGGCATCGCGCTGGAACAGCATCCCCGATTACCTCGACAAAGCCGACGAGCAGATGTGCTTGCTGGTGCAGATCGAAAGCCGTGAAGGCCTGGACAACCTGGATGCGATTGCGGCGGTAGAGGGCGTGGATGGTGTGTTTATCGGCCCGGCGGACCTGAGCGCCTCGATGGGTTTTCGCGGCAACCCCGGCCATCCTGACGTGCAGGCGGCGATTGAACACGCCATCGCCCGTATCCGCAGCGCCGGCAAGGCCGCCGGCATCCTCAGCGCCGACCAGACTTTGGCGCGGCGTTACATCGAACTGGGCGCGGCGTTCGTCGCAGTGGGCGTCGACACCACCGTGCTGATGCGCGGATTGCAAAGCCTCGCGGCGGCCTTCAAAGATGCACCGGCGCCCACAAGCACTGCCGGTGCTATCTACTGACGCTGCGGTATTCGCGTTTGCTTTGGCTACGCCGTCAAACACGCTGGCCGAACACAGGCTTGAATCCGTGGGCAACCCGGCAGGACGCCGGGTTAGCCCTATCAACGCTTGAGCGTCTTCAGCTCATTGAGCAACGCCAGCAACGTCTGCAACTTCTCCTCACCAAAGCCCGCCTGCAAGCGCTGATAATTCGCCTCCATGCACTGACTCATCGAGGCAAAACACGCCTGACCTTTGTCGGCCAACCGCACCAGCACACGCCGCTGGTCCTGCTGCGCCTTGCGCCGTTCAACCATGCCAGCGGCCTCCATACGAACCAGCACACCGGTCATGCTCGGTTTGAGGATGCACGCAAGCTCCGCCAGACGATTAATCTCCAGCTCATCGTGCTGGCTCAGGATGCGAATGACCCGCCATTGCTGCTCGGTCAAACCGTGTTGGTTAAGCGAAGGACGAAAAAACCCCATGGCGGCTTCACGCGCTTGGAGCAAAGTAAGGGTCAGGGATTGGCGCGGTTTGGGCATGGGTGCAGGCGTCGCAATTAGTTAACAGATTAACAACATTCTAGCACCCGCGACTGATCACCGTGTGCCGCTTTACCGCCTGGCCGGCTCCAGGGTGGACAGTGGCAGCCAGGGTCAAGACCGACGGCACACAGAATCAAGACACCTACCGCTCGGAAGGCAGTTAATAGACCCCAACAGGCACAGAGCATCTTGTCGGCTCTGCAGTGAGTTCCCCTTCACTTTTCCAGGCTGCGCCATGATCAATATCGAAACGCCGACCTACTACTCGGCAACCAAAAAATACAACCTCAGTTTCCCAACCCTCGAACAGGACGTGGAAGCGGATGTGGTAGTGATTGGCGGCGGTTTCTCCGGCATCAACACCGCGCTGGAACTCGCTGAAAAAGGCATCACCAACATTGTGGTGCTCGAAGCGCGCTACCTGGGCTTTGGTGGCACGGGTCGCAACGGCGGGCAGATCATGGCGGGGATCGGCCATGACTTGGAGAAGATCAAGCAACAAGTCGGCGACGAAGGCCTGCGCCAGATTTTTGAAATCAGCGAGCTGGGCGCCGGGATCATCAAGGACCGCATCGCCAAATACTCGATTGACGCCGACTTCTGCCACGGCTACGGCTACATGGGCTTCAACGCCCGCCAGGAAAAAACCCTGCGCGCCTGGGAGAAAGACTTCAAGTCGATCAATACCAAAGACGAAATCCGCTTTATGGCAGGGTCCGAGGTCAAGCAGATCATCGGTTCCGACGCCTATACCAGCGCGCTGCTGCACATGGGCGGCGGCCACGTGCACTCGCTCAATCTGCTGCTGGGCGAAGCCAAGGCACTGGCCGGCCATGGCGTGCGCATCTTTGAGCACAGCCCGGCCCTGGACGTCAGTCATGGCGAGCGCATCACGGTGCGCACCGGCCGCGGCTCGGTCAAGGCGTCCAAGTTGCTGTGGGCCTGCGACAGTTTCCTCAACAAGCTGGAACCGGAACTGCACAAGACGACCGTTAACACCTACGCCTTTCAGTTGATGACCGAACCGTTGTCGGACGAGATGATCCATCGCATCAGCCCGATACGCGGCGCCTACAGCGATATTCGGCCGGTGATCGACTACTACCGCGTCACCAATGAAAACCGCCTGCTGTTCGGTGCCGCCACGCCGTTTGTCGAGCACATCCCGCTGGACCTCAAAGCCTGGAACCGCAACCTGATGCTGAAGATTTTCCCGTACCTCAAGGACGTGAAGATCGACCTGGCGTGGGGCGGGCCGATGGCGACCGGGGCCAACCTGTTTCCGCAGATCGGCACCCTCAGTGGTCGCCCCAACGCCTTCTATGTGCAGGGTTACGCCGGCTTTGGCGTCACGCCCAGCCACATCATCTGCAAGGTCCTGGCCGAAGGCATGAGCGAGGGTTCATCGCGCTATGACCTGATCAGCTCGGTCAAGCATGCGCAGATCCTGGGCAAGGACCATATCCGCCCACTGCTGCTGACCGCCGGTAAAAGCCTTCATCAACTGTCGGGTTACTTCAACGGTCGCCGTTGATGCCCACCGTTTCATTCTCAGGAGAACTGCCATGCCCGTTACGACGCTCAAGAAAGACATCCAATTATCGGACCTCGATGCCTGGGGCACCGTCGCCGACCTTGGTTCCGAGATCCTCGAAGGTGAAGTCAACGCCTTCGGCAAAATGACCTTTGGCGCACCGACCGACCCGGTCAGCAGTGCCTATTTCGGCACCACCCAAGGCAAGTTCCGCATGGTCTATCCGTTCGCCGAACAGGCCACCGTGGTCACCGGCGAAGTGGTATTGACCGATGAAAGCACCGGCCAGAGCAGCCGTTACAAAGCCGGCGACAGCTGGTTCGTGACCAAGGGCACGCCGGTGCTGTGGGAGATTGTGAGCGAGAGCTTTGTGAAGCACTATTTCGCGGTTGTTTGATGGCTCTGCCTGCCGGCTTCGGTCGGCAGCATTTTCTCCGGCGCAGGTGACCGACCATGCACGCCATCCCCGCTCAGGAAGTCGCCGGCCATTGCCTGCAGGCTTTCACCCAGCTCGTCCCCGCCAGCCAGGCCGCGTTTTATTGTGTCGATCGCCAACTCCAAGCCCGCGATTTCCAACTGCAAGGCATGAGTGGCGAGATGCACCGCGACTACCTGGACAACTACCGGCAATTCGACCCGTTGCAGCCGCGCAATTGCCTGTCCACCGGGCTGGCCGTGGTGCCGCTGGGTTTGGCCATGGCCCGCCAACCCCAGCGTGACAGCCGCCGCTATCGCGACTTCCTGCAGCGCTACGGTGTAATCGATGTGGTGGAGATCGTTGCCCATCGCGCCGACCAACCCCAGGCGGCCATCTCGTTACTGCGCACTGCCGAACAAGGCGCCTTCACCCCCGACCAATTGGCGCAGCTCACTGCCTTGCAGGCCCTGCTGCAAATGGCAGTGGCCAATATGCAGCCCTGTGAGGATGCATTCGCCGCCTTCACGCCCAAGGAGCGCCAGATCGCGTGGTTATTGCGTCAAGGCGCGAGCAACAAGCAACTGGCCCTGGAACTGGACGTGGGCCTGCCCACCATCAAGACCCACCTGATCCACCTGTTCCGCAAGGCGGGCGTGAGCAGCCGCACCGAACTGGTGGCGGCGCTGTTTCTGTAGCGGGCTCAACCCTTCGGTTGATAGGCGCGCGCCCTGCTCCACCTCATGCTCCGGGTTGTCCATTCAACCCACCGGAGCCATGCAATGACCACCCCATCCGACTGGATCACCGTAGGCGCCCTCGCCGACGGTTTCGCCCCCGCAGCGTTCATCCTGCCCAACCTCGCCGACCTCAACGGCAAAACCTTCACCCTGCACTTTGCCAACGGCTGGCAGATCGAGCATCGCTTTGAAGCCGACGCGCTGCACTGGCACGCCGCCGACGGCCACTCCAGCGGTTCGGCCGCGTACCGTGCTACATCGGTGCGACCGGGGCTGTACCTGGTCGATTTCATCAAACACGAAGCCAGCCAGGCGTGGTCGATCAGCCTGGTGCTGGACACCGCCACCTCGTCGTTCACCGCCGTGATCGGCCGCATGCCGCGCCGCGAGCACACCGAAGAAGGCCTCTACAGCCGCGCCCTGGCCGGCAAAGCGTTGACCTCGGTTGAGGTGGATTTCCTCCACGGCAGCCTGGACCAACCCTGGCAACCCGGCCATTGCCCCCACGCGCCGACCCAGGAGCTGACCGGCTTGCGCAACCTGTACCGCTACAGCCCGAGCGAAGTCTACGAGCACATCTACCTGAACGATCAGTTCTACGCCTGGCAATGCATCAAGGGCGTGGAGCAAGGCCTGTGCGATACCGACCGCTGCCACTACTACAAGATCGCCGACCAGTTGTACCTGTTTGTCTGGCGCGAAAAGATCATCCCGACCTTGGGCCTGGTATTGATCGACCTGCAACAGCACCGAAGCGACGGCAAGATCTTCGGCTATGCCGACGCGTCCTTTGCTGAGCTGTCGAACTTTCCGGTCAGTTCCTACTGCCAGGTACTCAACCGCACGGAGTATCCCGATGCCTGATCCACGCACCGTCGTCATCACGGGCGCCGGCACCGGCATCGGCGCTGCCTGCGCCAGGCTGTACGCCGCCGAAGGGGCCAATCTGGTCCTGATCGGCCGGCGTCGTGAGCCGTTGGAGCAGGTAGCGGCCCAAACCGGTGGCCTGATCCTGGTCGGCGATGCGGCCTGCCCGGACACCTGGGAAGGCTTTATCGCGCAGATTCGCGCGCGCCATGGCCGCCTTGATGTATTGCTGGCGTGTGCCGGTGGGCATGGCGTGGGCAGTGCCAGCCAAACCAGCCCGGCCAGTTGGGAAGCCGCGTTGCGCAGTAACCTGGACAGCGCGTTTTACAGCGCCCGGGCTTGCCTGCCGCTGCTGATCGAAAGCGCCGGCAATATCGTGCTGCTCGGCTCCATCGCCTCCCTGGCCGCCGGGCCTGAAGTCTGCGGCTACACCACCGCCAAGCATGCGCTGCTCGGGCTTAACCGCTCGCTGGCACGGGACTATGGGCCGCGTGGGGTACGGGTAAACGCGGTGTGCCCCGGCTGGGTTACCACGCCGATGGCCGATCAGGAAATGCAGCCGTTGATGGAGGCTTACGGCGACACGTTGCAGCAAGCCTATGTCCGCGTATGCGCCGACGTACCGTTGCGCCGCCCCGCCAGCGCCGACGAAATCGCCAAGGTGTGCCGCTTCCTCGCCAGCCCTGACGCCTCAATCATCACCGGCGCAAGCGTGGTCGCCGACGGCGGTTCGAGCATCGTGGATGTGCCGACGCTGGCCTATGCCCATATGGAGAACGCCCATGCCTGAAGATTTAAATTTCAGCGGCAAAACCGTGCTGGTCACCGGCGGCGCCCAAGGCATCGGCCAGGCCATTGTCGAGGCGTTTGCCTGGCGCGGCGCGCGCGTGATGATCGCCGACCTGCGCCTGGCGCAAGCCCAAGCGCTGGCCGAAGCGCTGCGCGTGCGAGGCTGTCAGGTCGAAGCCATGGAACTTGATCTGGCTGACGCCGCCGCCGTGTTCGACGGTATCAAGGCCATAGACCTGGACTGGGGCCGCCTGGATGTCCTGGTGCACAACGCCGGCTATTTCCCGCTGACACCCTTCGCGCAGATCACCCCCGCCGTCCTGGAACGCACCCTGGCGGTCAACCTCTGCGCATTGTTCTGGCTGACCCAGGCCGCCTTGCCCATGTTTCAGCGCCAGGGCGGTGGCTGTGTGTTGGTCACGTCATCGGTCACCGGGCCACGGGTTGCCTATCCGGGCCTCAGTCACTACGCGGCGTCCAAAGCCGGGGTCAACGGTTTTATCCGCAACACAGCGCTGGAGTTGGCCTGCGACGGAGTGCGGGTCAATGGCGTCGAGCCAGGGATGATCGCCACGCCGGCCATGGGCAATCTGGGCGACGAACAAGTCAACGCAGACATCGCCAGCCGCGTTCCTCTGGGTCGACTCGGCGCCCCGGAAGATATTGCCGCAGCCATGTTGTTTCTGGCGTCTGACCTGGCCGCCTACATCACTGGCCAAACCCTCGTGGTGGATGGCGGATCGACGTTACCTGAGGTGAAATAACCTCTGTGTCTCTGTAAACCGAATCAACTGCGGGAGGGGCTTACCCCCTCCCACAGGTTGATCTAGCGCTCGGCCCTTTCGAGCATCGACAGTGAGTCACCGAACACCCGCGACAACGCCGCTAGGCGTTTGACGTACCCCTGAGCCGTCGAATAAATCAACTCCACATGCAAGCTGTCGACAATCCCCAGATAGGCATCACAAAACACCTCAAGCGCCTCGGGCTCTACCCGGCTGTATCGCCTCCGCGCTGCATGCTGAAAACCCTCGCGTATGCAGGCCAGATACCCCTCGAATCCCGCCGTGATCACGCTGCGAATCCGCGCCGGCGGAAAGTACGCCGTACGCAACAGAAAGCGCAGATGCGCAGAGCCTTCATAGCGGCCGATCAAGCGCTCAAGGTGCAAATAACCCGGCATCCCCGTGTACCCGGCCTCGTCCTGAAAGCACCCAGCGATAGAGTGGTGTTCATGGTCCAGGGCAATCTGGAAGACCGTCTGAAACAGCGCATCCTTGCTCACAAAGTGCGCATACAACGACGCCTTGCGCATACCCGCCCCCACCGCGATATCGTTCAGCGACGAGGCGTCATACCCATGATCGGCAAAGTGTTCGACCGCCACCGCACAAATGTTACTGGCCGACAGACTGAGCGCTTTCATTGATCGATGGACAACCTACGCCGCACCGACCGCTTGCTGCAGATGGGTCGAACGAAAGTCCTTGGGCGACAGCTCGAATTGCTTCTTGAACGAGCGACTAAAGTGAGCCGAATCGGTGAACCCCCACTTATAGGCAATCGAGGTGATCGACTCACTCTTGAGGAACGGGTTGGTCAGGTCATCCGCGCTACGCTTTAGCCGCGCCCGCTGGATGTAGCGGCAGACGCTGTCGTCCTGTTCTTCAAACAGGCGGTACAAGTGTCGCACCGAGATGTTCAGCCGATTGGCCAGGCCCACGGGGCTCAGGCCCGGCTGGGTCAGGGACTCATCAATAACTTTCTGCACATAGCTGCGCAGGTTGCTGCCGTGCAACGAGGCGGTGCTGTCACCTTGGGTGTCATGCGCGTCAAACGCCGAGCCCAGCAAGGAGACAAAGGCCGCCTGCAGTGCCTGCGCCTCTTCCTCTGAATCCTGGCCGTCCAGCCCTTCCCTGCACAGTTGGTCCATCAACACATGGAGCATCCGCCCACAGGCTTTACTCGACGAGATCTTGCCGAAGGTTTTCGAGGCGTTGCCCAGCTGTTTGCACACTGCGTTGCGCGAAAGAGACAGGGATGCATGTTCAATCAGGCCGAAGGGGCTGATTTCGATTGAACCGGTGGAATCCATCAGCAGCATGTCACCGGGGGCCAACTGGATGACCTCGTCGTTCTGGGTGATCTGGCAATAGCCGCTGCGCTGGCTGACGAGGAAGCAATGCTGGTCAATGTCGTGATCGGCGTTGGGCCGTGGGCGCTTGATCAGGCCGGCATTGGTCCGCAGGGAGGCCAGTGAGAGGCAGCCACGGGAGAGCGTGGAGACTTCACCGATGAACAGCGAACGGTTGAAGGCCAGTTCAGTGTCGAAATGGCCACAGGCCGCTCGCAAATCCTGAGTCCAGGTGTCCAATCCAGTGTGCGCAGATTGATAGGTGCTCATGGCAACTCCACAGTGGCTTCTTGTTTTTGTTGGCCAATAGTTAACATGTTATCTATATAGGCGCAACAAGTACGTAGTGCTGACTGTGGAAGCAGTAATGATGCCAAGTCGCCAAAAATCAGAGCGCGCCCAGCACCCGGTGTAACCCCGCCAGAACATCGAACAAAGCCCCTCGTTGCGCGCCGCTCAAGGCGATGTAGCGACGAAACGCTGGCATGCGGTTGACCACTTCGCTGCCGCCCATATGTTCAAGCCGAACGTGCCACTGCTGGCCGTCCAGTGCGATGCACAGGCGCTTGAAGTCGAGCGCCATCAACGCTTGATGCAGGGCTTGATCCTGCGTCAACGCAGCCTCAAGCCTGGACAGCAAGCTCGGCGTACCAGCGCGTTGCCGACATGCCAGCCCGGTGCGCCGAATCGACCCGCGGTGGTGCAGCTCGAAGCGTGCATTGCCCTGCTCTGAGGCGGGCACGTTGACCATGAATTCGGTCATGACCAAGTGCATCAGCAACTGCGATTCGGTGCGCTCGCCAACCGCCACCTGCACGTCGCTATCGCCCAAACCGAACACTGCGCTTGTCGGCCCCGTCGAGGTAAAACTCGCCAGGCCAAGGTTGCGTCGCAGGTACTCAAGCGTGACGCCGGGACGATAACCGGCCGGGGCCCGTTTGGCACTGAACAGCTCAGACAGCTTTTGCAACATGCTCGATATACCCAGGGTGAGGGTTGCCAGGCTCATGGGAAAACTCCTTGGCCAGCACGTCTTCTACCGACGCTGGCTTGAATGGATTGACCTTCTGCACCACCAGTGTCCAGAACAGCGCATAGCTCGCGGTGATCCCAAGCATCACGCCAAACGGCACATAAATGTCGGCGGGGTTCATGCCCGGTGGGGTGATGAACCACATGCCCAGCAAGATGCCGACGCTGGACAGGATCTGCGGCAACGGGAAAAACGGCGAGCGATAGGCCCGTGGCAGATCAGGGCGACGAATCCGCAGGATCACCACCGACAGCGTCACCAGCAGGTAGGAGAAACTCCACGCACACACCGCCGCCAGCACCAGGTGCATGATGTTATCGGTGTTGCCACCCAGCCACAGGGCATACAGGCACGGGATCAGCATCGCCACGAGGATGCACAGCAGTGGCGTCTTGAAGCGCGGGTGCAAGTAGGTGAACACCTTGGGCAACGCACCGTCCACCGCCATGCCATAGAGAATCCGCGGTACACCGGCCATCAACGTGTTGATGGTGGCGGCGCCCGCGAACAGAAAACCGATCCCCAGCCACAGCGGGCCTACCTGGCCCATGACCTGCTCGGCAAACTTGGGAATCGCCATCGGCGTGTCGAGCAGGTGCACGCCCGACGCGGTGTCCAGCAGCACGTTTTCGACCTGGCGCTTCATCGCCGCGCCATAGATAAACATGCAGGTTGCCACGCTCAGCAATCCAAGAATCATCGCCTTGGGCATGACCTTGGCCGAGTTGCGAAGGTCCGGGGCCAACGGTGTAACGAACTCGCAACCGACGAACATGAACATGGCCATGCCCACCAGCGACAGAATGGTGATCAGGTCGGTACCCACCAGCGACACACCAAACCACCCCTCCAACTGCACCGCCGGTGCGGCGATCAGGCCCATCACGCCAAACACCATCAGCGTGGTCCACATGCCGAAGGTCAGGATGATCTCGGCCCGGCCAAAAGCACTGACGCCGAAAGCATTGAGAATGCCGAACACCACCACGAACCCGACCCCCAGCAACCAGGAGCCGCCGGCCGACTCCGCCAGGGTATTGAGGTGCTCGAAGTTCACCAGGGCCATGACCCCGGACAGAATGGTCTCGGCCGTGCCCGCGAACACGTGCACGATCAGGTACGCCGACAAAGTGCCGGTGATCGCGAAGAATCGACCCATGCCGCAATTGATGTAGTCGTAGACCGAACCGGTGGTCGGCAGGATCGAAGCCGCCTCGGCAAAGGTAGTCGCCTGGGCCAGCATCATCACCACTGCGATCAGCATGGCCACCGCAAAGGCGCTGCCGCCGATCCCGAAACCCATGGTCGCGGTAAGAATCACCGGGCTGGCCATGATCAGGCCAATGGTGCTGGCCAGCGCGGTTGGAAAGCCGACGCTGCCTCGTTTCAAATGCTGCGTGAGCCGGTCATTGATCGACATGGTGCGGATCCTCGAAAGCGGATTTCTTAGTGGATGCATCGAGCCCTACAGGGAGCCGGCGATAACGCCCTCCCCAACCAGTCCCTGATCAAAACGGCATCGAGCGAAATCACTGTGCGCCCATGACCTATCGAGCGTCTTGCCCATGTCTGCCGTCACTTTTGTTGCTGCCTGCCACGGGCAAAGTAAACAGATAACTCAAATTGATCAGGTGTAACACCCATAAAATGTGGGAGAGGGCTTGCCCCCGATAGCGGTGGATCAGCCATCACATCAGTGACTGACACACTGCCATCGGGGGCAAGCCCCCTCCCACATTTGACCGACTGCGTCTGCCCGCTCGGTGAACGGCTCACCACCTATAGCGCCAGCCCTGCAACATTTCAGATCGGCTTACACTCACACGCCCATCAGCATTGGCTGATCAACTGCTTAAGCACGGCCTTGAACGTTTCGACCTGAGCTTGGCTGAACTCGGCAAACACCTTTTCCTGCTGCTCCCGTGCAATCGCCCACAGATCTTCGGTTTGCTCGACACCGGCAGCGGTCAGATGCACGCCCTGCTCATCATCATCCACCAACCCCTTGCGCTTGAGGTTGGCCACCGCGTCGTCGATCTCCCGCACCGGCATCGCGACTTCCCGCAGCAGGTCGCCGGGGCTCAGGCGGGCGTCGTTCTCCAGCACCATCAACATCCTCGCCTCGTTGGTGCGCAGGCCGGTGGACAGCTGTCGGGGTTGGTAGCTGGATTGGTAGGCGCGCACCGCCTGGGTCATCAAGTAGTAGAGGTTGTGGCGCAGGCGCCCCTGGAAATGGCTGCTCGGCGGCTGGCTTTCGTCACGCTTGGTCATGCGGGTATGGGGCAAGACCATGGAATAGGCACCCTGATGGTAGAGCAGCGGCGCACGGCCAAAATCGTCGAAGGCCACCACCTTGCCGATCATGATCCAGTGATCGCCGCCGTCCACTTGTTGGTAGTTCTCGCAGTGAAAGCGCGCCGCACAATCGGCAAATACTGGCGCGCCACCCTCTCCCGGTTCGTATTCGATCTCAGCGAAGCGATCGTCCTTGGGCCGCGCAAAATTGTTCGACAGGTCGATCTGGTCCGCCGCCAGCACGTTGACGGCGAAATGGCTGGCCTGCTCGAACACCTCATGGCTGTTGGAGCGTTTGTCGATGCTCCACAGCACCAGCGGTGGGTCAAGGGACACCGAATTAAAGCTGTTGGCGGTAACGCCCACCTTGCGCCCGGAGGCGTCAGCGGCGGTGACCACGGTGACGCCCGTGGCGAAGTTGCCCAGGGCGCGGCGAAAGGCCCGTGGATCGAAGGTCGATTCAGACATGCAAGACTCCCGGACTGCGTCATGCGCAGCCCCTATTGTTGTTTTCAAAAGCGGGTTCAGATCATGCTCGGATCGGGCTCCAGGCCCATCAGCTCACGCCCGAGGATCTGTGCACAGACGTCGTAGTCGGTGTAGGCATGGGCGCCGGTCATGTGCGAATCGCGGAACAGGCGCTGCATCTCGTTATGTTCAAACCAGGCATTGCCGCCAGCGGCTTCGAACAGGCGGTCCACCGCCTGGATGCACATCTTGGTGGCGTAGGCTTGGTTGGTGCGCCAGAACGCCAGGGTTTCGCGGCTTGGGTAGCGTTGCTGCTCACTGTGCTCGGCGTGTTCGGCCCAGGTCTTTTCCAGGAACGCTCGCGCGGCACCCACCTGGTGCGTCGACTCGGCCAGCCGCATCAGCGCCGGGGTGGCGGCACCGACTGCGGCACCGGTGTAGGCGCGCACTCGCGTCTTGGTCTTTTCGCGGAACACTTCCAGCATCCGCTCGGCGACGCCCAGGCTCACGGTGGAAAAACCGCTGGCGAAATAGGGTCGATACGGCGAGTAGAACACCTTGCTGTCGGGGTACAAGCCGAAGCCTGCGGACTTGCCTTCCATCATGTCCTTGGCCTTCTGGATGCGGTGCTCCGGCACCCTGGCCTTGTCGATGATCAAGGTCTTGGTGCCGCTGCCTTTCATGCCCGCCGCAAACCAGTCATCGCGGATCTGATAGTCACTGCGCGGCAGCACCGCAAAGCAGTAATCCTGAGTGCCCTCGGCATTGGGCCGACGGAATCCGACAATCGCCCATTCGGCGTGATCGCAGCCGCTGCTCCAACCCATCTCACCGCTGAACAGCACGCCACCCTCAACCTCTTCGGTGCGACCGAACGGCGCGATACTGCTGCTGGCCGTGGCATTCGGGTCCAAACCCCAGACTTCCTGCTGCAATTGGGCAGAAAACAGTGCCAGTTGATGGCTGTGCGTACACAGCAGGCTCATGGCCCAGGCCGTGCTGGCGCAGGCTCCGGCGAGCAACGCGATGCAGTCGGCAAACTGTGGCAGCGACAACTCCATGCCACCGAACGCCTTGGGCTGGAACGCACGGTGCAGGCCGATGCCTTTGAGCAGCGCAATATTCTCGGCGGGCACCTTGCGATCCTGCTCGGCCTGAAAGGCATTGGCGGCAATGGTCGGCAAGACGGACTTGAGGTCTTCGAGGAGCGGGTTTGGCTTTTTCATGGATGGCCCTGCTTATTATTGGGTGTCCGGGCAACCCCAAAAAGCGAGGCGTGGCGCCGGATGCAGGGCCAGTATGGAGCGCAGTTTGCCGGCCGAACATGCACCTTCCAGAGTCAAGATTGTACTTTTCAAAGGCTCAGGCTGATCCGTCGCGCACAGGCGTTGGCAGCCACAGACATGCCACTCGGCAGCCAGAGTCAAGCCCGTTCCGGCCACTGCAATTAACCTCGGGCTTTTCAATGTCTGCCACCAGGAAAAACCCATGAGCGATATTCCACTGCTGCCCCAGGTTGAAGCCTTCCTCCGTCGAAACCATACGTTGTTCATCGATGGTGGCTACGTCGAGAGCCATTCGAGCCAGCGGTTGGAGGTGATCAACCCGGCGACCGGCCAGGTCATCGCCGATGTCGCCGACGCCGACCAGGCCGACATCGACGCAGCCGTGGCGTCGGCGAGCAGAGGCTTCAAGCAGTGGTCGCAGGTCGCACCGGCGGTGCGCGGCAATGTACTGCTCAAGCTGGCCGACCTGCTGGAGCAACACCGCGAAGAACTGGCACAGATCGAAACCTGCCAGTCGGGCAAGATCATCCAGATTTCCCGTGCTTTCGAAGTCGACCAGGCCGCGCATTTCCTGCGTTACTACGCCGGCTGGGCTACCAAGATCAGCGGCCAGACCATCACCCCGTCGCTGCCCTCCTTCGCCGGCGAGCGCTACACAGCGTTCACCCTGCGCGAACCGGTCGGGGTGGTGGTCGGCATCGTGCCGTGGAATTTCTCGACCATGATCGCCATCTGGAAACTCGCCTCGGCGCTGGTGACCGGTTGCAGCATCATCATCAAGCCCAGCGAGTTCACGCCGCTGACCATCCTGCGCATCGCCGAGCTGGCGATTGACGCCGGCCTTCCCGCCGGTGCGCTGAACGTATTGACCGGCGGCGGCAGCGTAGGCAAAGGCCTGATCGAACACCCCGGTACCGACAAGGTGTCGTTCACCGGCTCCGTGCCGACCGGGATTGCGGTGGGCCAGAGTGCCATGGGCGCCGGACTGACCCGGGCCACCCTTGAGCTGGGCGGGAAAAACTCGGCCGGGTTCCTGCGCGATGTGGACCTGGACAAGGCCGTCAACGGCATCATCGAAGCGGGCTTTTTGCACTCCGGGCAAATCTGCGCCGCCGCCGAACGCTTCTTTGTGCACCGTTCGCAGATCGAAGCAGTCATGGGCAAACTGGCCCAGCGCCTGAGCGCGCTGAACATCGGCTCGCCCCTGGATGAGCGCACCGAATTCGGCCCGGTCACCAACCGCCAGCACCAACTCAAACTCGGCGAGTTCTTCGCCAAAGCCCGCGCCGAAAACAACAGCATCATTCACGGTGGCAACTTGATCGACCGTCCTGGCTGTTACGTCGAACCGACGATCATCCTCGCCAACAACGTCAACGACACCCTGCTCAACGAAGAGACCTTCGGCCCCATTGCCACGTTCTTGCCGTACGACAGCGAAGAAGAACTGCTGGCCTTGATGAACAACACGCCCTACGGCTTGAGCGCCAGCCTCTGGACCAACGACTTGGGCAAGGCCCTGCGCATGGTGCCCGCCATCGAGGCCGGCACGGTGTGGGTGAACATGCACACGATGCTCGACCCGGCGGTGCCGTTTGGCGGCAACAAATCCTCAGGTGTGGGTCGTGAGTTTGGCGGCGCCTTTATCGAGGATTACACCGAGCTGAAGTCAGTGATGATTCGTTACTGAAAACTCTTTATTGGATCCACTGGAGCATATCGACCGATAATCGCCCAACAAAATATCAATACAAGATTGACTCTCCATCCTACGGCCCATTTAATGGATCCATTAAATAAAAATAATCCGTTGCCTGGAGAGTCATCATGTACCCCAAGAACACGTGGTATGTCGCCTGCACCCCCGATGAAATCGCGCACAAGCCCCTGGGTCGTCAGATCTGCGGCGAAAAAATGGTGTTTTATCGTGGCCAGGAAGGCGCCGTGGTGGCGGTCGAGGACTTCTGCCCCCATCGCGGTGCGCCGCTGTCGCTGGGTTATGTCGAGAACGGCAACCTGGTCTGCGGCTACCACGGCCTTGTCATGGGCGGCGACGGCAAGACCGTGGAAATGCCCGGTCAGCGGGTACGCGGCTTTCCGTGCAACAAAACCTTTGCCGCGGTTGAACGCTACGGCTTCATTTGGGTGTGGCCCGGCGATCAGGCCCAGGCCGACCCGGCGCTGATCCACCACTTGGAATGGGCCGTGAGTGACCAATGGGCCTATGGCGGCGGGCTGTTTGACATCCAGTGCGACTACCGCCTGATGATCGACAACCTGATGGACCTGACCCACGAAACCTACGTGCACGCCTCCAGCATCGGCCAGAAGGAAATCGACGAAGCGCCGCCCGTGACCACGGTGGACGGCGATGAGGTCGTCACTGCCCGGCACATGGAAAACATCATGGCCCCGCCGTTCTGGCGCATGGCCTTGCGTGGCAACAACCTGGCCGATGACGTGCCGGTAGACCGCTGGCAGATCTGCCGCTTCACCCCGCCCAGCCATGTGCTGATCGAGGTCGGCGTGGCCCACGCCGGCAAGGGTGGCTATAACGCCGCCCCCGAGCATAAGGCTGCGAGCATTGTGGTCGACTTCATCACCCCGCAAACCGAGACCTCGATCTGGTACTTCTGGGGCATGGCGCGCAACTTCAACCCCCACGATGAGGCACTGACCGCAAGCATTCGCGAGGGCCAGGGCAAGATTTTCAGCGAAGACCTGGAAATGCTCGAACGCCAGCAACAGAACCTGCTGGCCCATCCGCAGCGCAACCTGCTCAAGTTGAATATCGACGCGGGTGGCGTGCAGTCACGCAAGATCCTGGAGCGACTGATTGCCAAGGAACGCGCCCTCGAACCGCAACTGATCGCCACCACCACCGCCTGAACAGCACGACAACTTTGCGAGGACTGAACATGATCGATGTGGTGGTGGTATCCCGTAACAATGAAGCCCAGGACATTTGCAGCTATGAACTGGCCAGTGTCGATGGCCAGCCGCTGCCGGCCTTCAGTGCCGGCGCGCATATTGACGTGCACCTGCCCGACGGGGTGATCCGGCAATATTCCCTGTGCAATCACCCCGAAGAACGTCATCGCTACCTGATCGGCGTGCTCAAGGACCCGACCTCCCGGGGTGGCTCGCGCAGCTTGCACGAGCAGGTTCACGAGGGCGCACACCTGACCATCAGCGAACCCCGCAACCTATTTCCCTTGGTCCACGATGCGCGTCGCAGCCTGCTGTTTGCCGGTGGCATCGGCATCACTCCGATCCTGTGCATGGCCGAACGCCTGGCCCATGCGGGGGCCGACTTCGAACTGCATTACTGCGCCCGCGCCAGCGAGCGTGCGGCGTTTGTGCAGCGACTCAAGGCGTCGCCGTTTGCAGAGCGAGTGTTCCTGCATTTCGATGAGCAGCCGCACACGGCCTTGAATGCTGCCGAGGTGCTGGCGGCGCCCGCCGACGACGTACACCTGTATGTCTGCGGCCCTGGCGGGTTCATGCAGCATGTACTCGACAGCGCACGCGCACAGGGCTGGCAGGAAGACTGCCTGCACCGCGAATACTTTAGTGCGGCACCGGTGGACAGCAGCCTCGACGGCGGCTTTTCGGTGAAGCTCGGCAGCAGCGGCCAGGTCTTCGAAATTCCCGCCGACAAGACCGTGGTCCAGGTCCTGGAAAGCCACGGTATCGAGATTGCGGTGTCCTGCGAACAGGGGATTTGCGGCACCTGCCTGACCCGCGTACTGGAAGGCATACCGGAGCACCGCGATCTGTTTCTCACCGAGCAGGAGCAGGCGCTGAATGATCAGTTCACGCCCTGCTGTTCGCGGGCGAAAACGCCCTTGCTGGTACTCGATATCTAACCGGGTTACGACGCGGGCAGGATCACCTTCATGCGCGCGTCGGCGGTGGCTGAACTGAAAATCTCGGCATAGCGCAGGGTCGCGTTGGCATGCTCGCGCATGATGGCTTCGGCCCGTGCGCCCTGGCGATTGACCAGGGCGTCGAAGACCGAGTGATGCTGCATATGGGCATAGTTGAAGCGTCGGTACTCGCGGGCCATGTCCTCGCGATCCACCGCCAGCGCGGTCACCGAGGCGAACGGCAAGTGATCATTGCGCGCAAGCGCGTCGGCGATCGCCGGGTTGTGGCTGCCTTCGACGATGACCTGGTGAAAGCGCATGTTCAGGTCGTGATAGACCTCAAGGTCATCCTCGGTCACGTAGCCCTTTTCGAACAGTTGATCGCCTTCCACCAGGCAGCGCTCCAGCGCCGCACGTGCCGCATCGGATAAACCCAGCTCGGCGGTCTGGCGCGCTGCCAGGCCCTCAAGCACGCCGCGCACTTCAACCGCGCCGGCAATGTCGCTGGGGCTGACCGAACGCACCTGATAGCCGCGCCCGCCAAACGGCACCAGCAGTCCTTCTTGTTCGAGGGTACGAAAGGCCATGCGCACGGGCATGCGCGACACGCCGAACAACTGCGCCGTGGGAATTTCCATCAGCCGCTCGCCCGCCGCCAACTCCCCGCTGGCAATCATCTTGCGCAGTGCAACCAGCACCAATTGACCGGGCTTACTCATCCAGGCAACTTCCAGAAAACGTGGGTCGCCATAGTACCGCAAGCCTTTGCCGCCGTCAGACGAATGCCAGTGCCGCCCGCGCCCCGTCAATCGCGCCCAAGTGCTGGGCCAGCCTTGATGGCAGGTAATCAAAAAAGAACCCGGCGCTTTGCAGCTTGGCGGCGCGCAACGGATCCCCTTCGGGCAATGCCCTGGACACCCGTGCCGCCCGCGCCCAGGCAAAGGCCAGCAGCGCAACGCCACACAGCTGGAGGAAATCCGGCGCAGCGCGATACGGGTATTCGCTGTCTTCCAGGGAGCGTTCGCGGATGGCACTCACCACCGTGTCCAAGGCGTCGCACAGACTGCCAAGTGCCAGGGAGAAGGCCGCGCATTCGACGAACTCGCTGCCCTGCCCGGCCTCTGCACGCAACTCGCCCAGCAGCAGGCCGAACACCCGACCGTCATCCCCAAGCACCTTGCGCAGCAACAGGTCATTGGCCTGGATCTCATTGCTGCCCTCGTAGATCATCGCGATGCGACTGTCGCGCAGGGTTTGCTCGATGGCGAACTCGGCGACGTAACCGTAACCGCCGAAGACCTGCAAGGCATTGCTGGCCTGGCGGAAGCCCTGTTCAGTGAAAAACGCCTTGATGATAGGGGTCAGCAACGGCGCCAATGGGTCGTCCCGATCCAGCAGGTGCGCCGCCCAGTAACCGATAGCGCGCATGCCCTCGCTGGTGGTGCGCAGCTCCAGCAATACACGCCGCATGGCCGGGTGATAGCAGATCGGATCGGCCGCCTGGGCCGCCACTTCTTCAGGCCTGATCGGTGCGCGCATCTGCACACGGTCGGCGGCGTATTGGCGGGCGTTCTGCCACGCCGCCTCGGCATGCCCCAGGCCTTGCAGGCCCACGTGCAGGCGCGCCGAATTCATCATCACAAACATCGCCGCCAGGCCGCGATTGGCCTCGCCGATCAGCCAGCCCTGGGCAGCTTCGAACGTCAGCGAACAGGTGGCGCTGCCCTTGATGCCCATCTTGTGCTCAAGGCCGTCACAGCGCACGCCATTGACGTGGCCATCGTCCAATCGCTTGGGCACCAGAAACAGGGAAATACCGCGACTGCCGGGCGGCGCATCGGGCAGGCGCGCCAGCACCAGGTGCAGGATGTTGGCCGTGAGGTCGTGCTCGCCACCGGAGATAAACAGCTTGCTGCCGCTCAGGCGATAACTGCCATCCGCCTGGGGTTCGGCGCGACAGCGCAGCAAGCCGACGTCGCTGCCGGCCTGGGGCTCGGTCAGGCACATGGTGGGCAAGGCCTGGCCGCTGACGATTTCAGGCAAGTAGCGCGCCTGCAACCACTGCTCGGCGTGGGTCTTGAGGCACAGGTAAGCGCCGTGGGCGATGCCGGTGTACATGGCCCAGGCGTGGTTGCTGGCGTAGAGCATTTCTTGCAACGCCGCGTCGAGCAATTGCGGCAAGCCCTGCCCGCCCACTGCCTCGGCGCACGCCAGCCCTGGCCAGCCACCGTCCACATAGGCCTGGTAAGCCTCGACAAAACCATCCGGGGTGCTGACCTGCCCCGCCTGCCAACGGCAGCCCTGACGATCACCTTGACTGTTCAGCGGCGCCAGCACGCCCTGACTGAAGCGTGCAGCCTCCTCCAGCACCTGCATCGCCAGGGACAGGTCCAAGGCCTGCCATGCAGAGGGCGCCTGCAGCCAATGCTCCAGGACAAATTGCATATCGCGCAGGGGCGCCTCATAGCTCCACATCGGGACACCTCATCATCGAATAAAACGTGTGTGTTCAAGCGCGCCAGTCAGGGTTCTCGATCAGCAGCGCCATGCCCTGCCCGCCGCCCACGCACGCAGCGGCAATGCCGTAGCGCAGGTTGTGCTGACGCAGTTGCCGGGCCAGGCTCATGACCAGGCGCAGACCGCTGGCAGCCAAAGGATGCCCCAGCGCAAGGGAGCCGCCCTGGACGTTGAGCCGAGTGCTGTCCAGCTCCAGCTCCTGGGCCACAGCGAGTACCTGGGCCGACTGCGCTTCGTTGATCTCGAAACGGCCGATATCGCTCAGGTTCAACCCGCTGCGGTGCAGCAACAGACGAATCGCTGGTGCCGGGCCGATGCCCATGAATTCGGGGGCCACGCCGACCACCGCGCTGGCCACCAACCGGGCCAGGGCCGGGTGCGTGCAGTCTGAGGCGCGTCCCACCAACGCGGCCGCCGCACCATCGACCACCGCACAACTATTGCCGGCGGTCTGCACCCCATCCGCATGCACGGCGCGCAAACGCGCGAGTGCCTCAAGGTCAGTGGGCCGTGGGTGACTGTCCTCGGTCACCGCAGCGGCGCGACGTGCCAGGGTGAGGCGTCGGGGTTGATAACCGTCAAGTTCGAACACCTGGTTATCGACGCTGACGATCTCTTGCGCCCAGGCCCCCTCACGCTGCGCCTGCAACGCACGCTGATGACTGTCACAGGCATACCGGTCCACCGCCTCGCGGCTCAGGCCATAACGGCGCGCCAGGTTATCGGCGGTGGCGATCATGTCCAGGCCGGGAGCCGGGTCGTACAGTGCCTCCCACAGAAAATCCTTGAATTGCACCTCGCCTCCCAGGCGAAACCCGCCCCGGTGGGTGTAAGCAGCAATCGGATTGCGCGACATGGATTCAGCCGCCACGCACAGGGCCAGTTGCACCTCGTCGCGCAGTTGTTCAGCGGCCTGGCGCAACAGCTCGAAACCGGTGGCGCAGATGCGCTGCACCCCCAGCGCCGGGACCGATTGCGCCACACCGCTGTACAACCCGATATGCCGTGGCAGCAAGTAGGCATCGAAGCTGGCCTGGGCCATGGAACCCGCCAACACGCTGTCCACCGCCTGCGGATCGATATCTGCCCGGGCCAGCACTTCACGGCCGACCTTGATCCCCAGGTCGATGGGCGAGACCTGGGACAGCGCACCACCGAGGTCGACCCACGGCGTGCGCACCGCCTCGAAAATCGCCGCGTCGGCAAACGCCGAATACTGCCCTGCGCCGCTCAAGGCTTGGGCCCGGCGCGCAGGATGGTGGGGTCTTCACCGCGATACAACGCCTCGACCTTGGCCGCGCGCCACTGCAGTACCGCCCGCTGGTTGATCGAACCTTTATCGGTGATTTCCCCACGGTCGATGGACGCGGGTTCGTCGAGCACGGCAATCCATTCCAGGCGACTGGCATTACCGGTGGCGTCGCGATTAAGGCGTTGCAACCAATCGCCGAACCATTGGCGCACCGGCTCGCTGGCCAATACCTGGGCGTCGCTGGCGTCGGCGCCCAAACCCGCCAAACGGCGGCATTCGTAGGCTCTGGGGAACACCAGCGCCCCCAGGCATTCGCGGTCCGGCGCGGCAATGACCAGGTCTTGCACGTAGGGCGAGCCTTCCAGTACCGCGCGATTGCGCAACGGGCCAACGCTGACAAACACCCCGGAAGACAGCTTGAAGTCTTCGGCAATGCGCCCATCGAACATCAGCCCCAATTGCGGCTGGTGGGGATCGGCGAGTTTGATCGCGTCTCCGGAACAGTAGAAACCCTGGTCATCGAACACCTCGGCGGTTTGCTCGGGCGCGCGCCAGTAACCCGGCATGATGTGCGGCCCGCGAAAGCGCCCTTCGAACTTGCCGTCCACCGGCACCAGTCGCACTTCGCATCCCGGCGCGGGCAAGCCGATATAACCGGCCATGGACAACGGCCCAGTGGTGAACGTGCAGGACGGCGCGGCTTCGGTCATGCCCAGCCCGGCCATCATGCGGATGCGCTCACCGCAGTGCAGCTCGGCCACTCGGTCGAGGCGATCCCAGATGCTCTGTGACAGGCCCGCAGCGGCAAAGAAGAACAGTGTCATCCGCGCAAAAAAGCGCTCGCGCAACTCGGCATCCTGCTCCAGGGCGCTGACCAGCTCTTCCCAGCCTTTGGGAACGGTCAGGTAGGCCGTTGGCGAAATTTCCTTGAGGTTGCGCAGGGTCTCGGCAAAGCCCTGAACCGTGGGTTTGCCGTCGTCGAGGTAAAAAGTGCCGCCGTTATAGAGCACGATGCCGACGTTGTGGCTGCCGCCAAAGGTGTGATTCCAAGGTAGCCAGTCCACCAGCACCGGCGGTTCCTCGCCGAACACCGGAAAGGTCTGCAACAGCATTTGCTGGTTGGCGCAGAGCATGCGTTGAGTGGTGATCACCGCCTTGGGCAGTTTGGTCGAGCCCGAGGTGAAGAGGAACTTGGCAATGCTGTCCGGGCCGGTGGCGTCAAACGCCGCTTCAGCCTCGGCGCCACTCGGCGTTTGAAGCAGGCTGTCGAAGCTCACCCGAGTGCGCCCAGGCACTTCACCGCGCACACTGATCAACGGCGTTTCGGCGGGCAACACCGCCTCGATTGCGCGCTGGTAGGCGGCCGCATCGCTGACGAACACCAGCCCCGGTTGCAGCAGGCCACACACATGCCGCAGCTTGGCGAAATCCTGGGACAGCAGCGAATACGCGGGCGATACCGGGCAATACGGAATACCCGCGTACATGGCGCCCAGCGCCACCTGCAAATGCTCGATATCGTTGCCCGACAACAATGCCAGCGGCTTGTCCGCCGACAGTCCGTAACTCAACAGGCCTTGGGCAATAGAGCGCACGCTGTCGAGCATCTCCCTGTAGCTCACGCGGCGCCAGTCACCACCGCCCTGGCGTGCGGCGATAAACGTCTGCTCGGGGCGCACCCGGGCCCAATGCACAAGGCGATCGAGCAAGCGCGCAGGCAACTCGGCCAACGGCTCCAGGGAACGCATATGCAGCACGCCCTGCTCTTCGGTGACCTGCACCGGTGCGTGGCCGATGGACACTTCGCGGTATCGCGACGCGGACTGGGGTTGCGGTCTGAATTCGGAACTCACAAGGACGTCCTCCATCAAGGCGAATCAACGCCGCCTTGTTATTGTTATGTCGCAGCGCCTGCTCAGATCGGGTAGTGCCGTGGCCCGTTCTGCAAGGTCACCCAGCGCAGTTGCGTGAAGTGTTCAATGGAGGCCTTGCCGCCAAAACTGCCGTAGCCGCTGGACTTGACCCCACCGAAGGGCATCTGCGCCTCGTCGTGTACGGTCGGGCCGTTGATATGGCAAATGCCCGATTCGACCCGCTGTGCCAGGGCCAGGGCACGGCCGGTGTCACGGCTGAAAATCGCCGCCGACAGGCCGAACTCCGAATCGTTGGCCAGGCGCAGCAAGGCTTCGTCGCCGTCACCACGCAACAGCACCGCCACCGGACCGAAGGACTCTTCGCGGTACAAACGCATGTCTTCTGTAACGCCATCGATCAGCGTCGGTTGCAGGATGCTGCCGTCCAGTTGCCCTCCGGCCACCAGCCGCGCGCCTTTGCCCAGCGCATCGTCGATCAGGGCCTTAATGCGCGTACCGGCGCTGGCGTCCACCAGGGAACCCAGTACCGAGTCCGCCGCCGTGGGATCTCCGGCGCGCAGGGTCGCGACCTTGGCCGCCAGCTTGGCGACAAAGGCATCGGCGACCTTGGCGTCGACAATCAGGCGCTCGGTGGACATGCAGATCTGCCCTTGGTTGAAGTAGGCGCCAAAGGCTGCTGCCGATACGGCGGCGTCCAGGTCGGCGTCGTCCAGCACCAGCAACGGCGCCTTGCCGCCCAGTTCCAGCAAGGCCGGCTTGAGGTGACGGGCGGAGAGTTCACCGACGATCCGCCCGACATGGGTTGAGCCGGTGAAGTTGACCCGACGCACCGCCGGGTTGGCGATCAGCCGTTCGACAATTGCCGCCGCATCCGCCGGGGCGTTGCTGATGACGTTGACCACGCCATCGCCCAGGCCGGCGTCCTGCAACACCTGGCCAATCAGGCGGTGCACTGCCGGGCTCAGTTCCGAGGCTTTGAGCACCACGGTATTGCCGCAGGCGAGCGGCATGGCAATGGCGCGGGTAGCGAGGATCACCGGAGCATTCCACGGCGCGATGCCCAGCACCACGCCGCAGGGCTGACGCAGGGCCATGGCGAAGCTGCCAGGCACATCGGAAGGGATCACGTCGCCGGTGATCTGGGTAGTCATCGAAGCCGCTTCGCGCAGGATATTGGCCGCAAGGCGCACGTTAAAGCCATACCAGTTGGCCATGGCGCCGGTCTCGCCGGCGGCCGCGATAAATTCGTCGCTGCGCGCCTGCAACTGCTCGGCAGCCTTGAGCAGCCGGGTACGGCGTTCGTTGGGCGCCAGCGCCGCCCACGCGGGGAACGCAGTTTGGGCAGCGGCCACGGCGGCGTCAGCATCTTCCAGAGTGGCAGCGGCGACCCGCGAGACCACTTCACCGGTCACCGGGTTGCGACGCTCAAAGGTTCGACCGTCGCGTGCGGGGCACGACTGGCCGCCGATCAACAGGGGCACGTCCAGCATGGTGATTCCTCTTTATTGTCTTTATCGGGAATACGTTCAAGCAGGGTAAAACGGTGCGGCCCGCAGGCCGCATCCTTCAGCGCTTATACGCCTGCAGACCAGGCTTGATGCTCTTGTCGTCGAGGAATTGCTTCATGCCCTGCTCGCGACCGCCTTCGGTGTCGAGCAGGCGCGATTGGTCGAGTTTGGCGTAAAGGTAATCCTCGTTCTGCTCCCACGTCAGCTCGCGGCAACGCTTGAAGCCATGCTTGGCGGCACGCAGCACCACCGGGTTTTTCTCCAGCAGGTTGCGCGCCAGGTCAATGGTGACTTCACGCAGTTGCGCCAGCGGCACGCTTTCGTTAACCAGGCCCATTTCAGCGGCTTTCTGCCCGCCGAAGGTCTTGCCGGTCATGATGTAGTACAGCGATTGGCGATGGCCCACGGTGTCGGCCATGGCCTTGCTGACCAGGTTTCCAGGCGGGATGCCCCAGTTGATTTCCGAGAGGCCGAAGGTGGCTTCGTCGGCGCAGATCGCCAAGTCGCACGCTACCAGAGGGCTGAAGCCGCCGCCGAAGCACCAGCCGTTGACCATGGCGATGGTCGGCTTGGCGTACATGCGCAGCAGTTTCCATTGCCATTGGGAGGCTTCGCGGCGGATTTTTTCCTGGAGGATTTCCGGGCCGGCATCCACTTCGCGGAAGTATTCCTTGAGGTCCATGCCGGCGGTCCAGGCCTCACCGGCTCCGGTCAGCACCAGCACACCGGCGGCGGGATCCTGTTCCAGGGTTTCCAGCACGTCGATCATTTCCCGGTTCAGGGTCGGGCTCATGGCGTTGCGCTTTTCGGGGCGATTGAGAATGACCCACGCGATGCCTTCCTCAATCTCAACCTTGACGGTGGTCCAGCGGCCTTCGTAATTGCTCATGGCGGTGTGCTCTTGTTCTGGGTTTGAAGATGATTCGAAATTAAACCGCAAATATAGTTATGTCAATTAACTATTAACCTGAGTAACCAATATTTAACGACTGTGAAAAACCGTCGTAGCCACAGCGCGCCAACCCCGGCAAACTAGATAGCCTTGTTAACCGCTACCTTCTGAGGATTGCACTGCTAATGGCCAAGCCTTCCAACATCGCCACCAGCCAGGCCCTGCCCGACCATGACGAGGTACAGCCGCCGCTGGATTCAGCCCTGGACGATCTGATCGGTTATGCCATGCGCCGCGCCCAGCTCAAGCTGTTCCAGAACCTGATCGGCCGACTGTCCGACCACGACCTGCGCCCCGCACAGTTCTCGGCCCTGGCGATCATCGAGCAAAACCCCGGCCTGATGCAGGCCGACCTCGCCCGCGCCCTGGCCATCGAACCGCCCCAGGTCGTGCCGTTGCTGAACAAGCTGGAAAGCCGCGCCCTCGCCGTACGCGTGCGCTGCAAACCCGACAAGCGCTCTTATGGGATTTTCCTGAGCAAACCGGGCGAAATCCTGCTCAAGTCCCTCAAGGACATTGCCGCGCAGAGCGACCTGGACGCCACCGCAGCCCTGGACGTCGAGGAACGTGCAGAGCTGCTGCGTTTGCTCAAGAAGGTGTATCAGGACTGATCCCGCGATCTACCACAGCGCCACGGTGTAGAGCACCAGGAAGCGGGTCTGGTTTTCATCGCGAAAGGCCGCGCCGCCTGGGAAGTCGTTGCGGTAGATCGACTTGCGTGCCATCAGCCCGACGTTTTTCAGCGGGCCGCTTTGGATCACGTAACCCAACTCCATCTGGAACTCACGTTCCTTGCGGTCCTCGGCATTGAACGCCGCCAACTCGATGTTATCGCCGCGCACATAACGCAGCCGGCCCTTCAGGCCCGGCATGCCGGATGCGGCAAAGTCATAGTCGTAAATGGCCTGCCAGGTGCGCTCTTTGGCGTTGAGAAAATCCGAACTCATGGTCAGTTCGCTCATGCCCATCAGCTCCGTGCCGGAGATATAGGGCGTGGCAGTGTCGCCGCTGGAATGCATGTAACCCAGGCTGACGCGGTGCCCACCCAAGCGGTAGGCAAACAGCGCCGAGAGGTTACGGTTATCCACGTCCCCAGCCTTGGCACTGCCGTCCTCGCGGCTGAAGAAACTGCGCAGGTCGCTGGTGAATACCCCATCGCCCACCGGCAGGTTGTGCAGCAACGCCAGGGTGTCCTGCTGGTAAAGGTCCGCCACTTGGGAGTGATAGACGCGCAGGCTGAGGTCTTTATTGACCTGGTAATCCCCGCCGACGTACGCCAGGTGTGAGGTGGTCGCCGTCGCATTGAACCGCCGGTTGGGCGATGCGATGGTCATAGCCTGGTAGTCAGTGGAATCACGCTTGTTGATACGGTCGATATAGCCCGTGTTCAGGGTCAGCCCGTCGATGTCCTTGGAGCTCAAGGTGGTGCCCCGAAAGGTCTGGGGCAGCAGGCGGGACGGGCTGGCGAAGGCGAATGGCAGGAAGATTGACACGTCACCGGCCTTCACCGTGGTTTGTGCAAACCGCAATTTGGCGGTGGGCGCCAGGCGTGAGTATTCATCGGCGGCACGCTTGTCGCTGGCCGACACCGGCAATAGCTCGGTGCCGCTGCGGTCCGGCGACGAGTCGAGTTTGATCCCCATCAGCCCACGCACATCCAGGCCAAAGCCTACGACGCCAGGGGTGTACCCAGACTCCAGGTTGAGCATGAACGCCTGGGCCCATTCTCGCGCGGCGGTCTTGGCGCCGTCGTCCTTGTAGTCACGGTCCAGGTAGTAATTGCGCAGCGTCAGGGTGCCGTGGCTGTCGTCGATGAACCCCGCCGCCCACAGCGGAGTGTGCAGGATGCTGAACATCAGCAGTGCACTGATCAGGCGTGGAGTGCTGTTCGACACACAGCAGGCCGCCGCGACGGCGTCCGTGGGGAGTTTTGGCATGTTCGATGTCCATTTTTTGTTGTTGTTTTTGGGGGTGGCACAGGCGTGGCCCAGTGGGCTTCGCGGACAGAGAATGGAAACAGCTGGAGCCCTTCGTCAACCGCCACTGACCGATAATCGAACATTAATAAACCTATCTATTTTCATATTTTCGACTGACGTTAATCTCAAACACCTGCGTTAGACGGCTTGCGTCATGATTTTAGACTGGGGTCCGGCACCCTTCTTTTTATAGTTATATTTGTTATCTTAATTTCCAGCAGCCGGTCAGGCTCGCCACCACAACAAAAACAACAACGAGGTTTGCCCATGAACAGTTCATCGCGTCGTTCGACGCTGACGATCGCTTTGTGTTTTATCGTTGCGCTGATCGAGGGTTTCGATCTACAGGCGGCCGGCACCACCGCTGCCGGGCTGCGCAACAGTTTTGCCCTTGACCCGAAAATGCTCGGCTGGGTATTCAGCGTCGGGATCATCGGCCTGCTGCCGGGAGCGTTTTTTGGCGGATGGATCGCCGACCGTATCGGCCGCAAGAAAATCCTGGTGATCGCAGTGCTGCTGTTTGGGCTGTTCTCCTTGAGCACGGCATTTGTGCAGAGCTATTCAAGCCTGTTGCTGGTGCGTTTTCTCACCGGCCTGGGCCTGGGCGCCGCGTTGCCCAACCTGATTGCGCTGTGTGCCGAAGCGGTGAGCGAGCGCAATCGCGGCACCGCCATCAGTGTCATGTACTGCGGTGTACCGCTGGGGGGTGCATTGGCCGCCGTGGTGGCGATGTTTTCCAGTGAACACTGGCAGACCACCTTTATCATCGGCGGCCTGGCGCCGCTGCTGGCCGTGCCATTGATGATCCTGCTGCTGCCCGAATCCAACGTCTTTCGCCAGCAGGTCGACCACACGCCAGGCGCCCGCCCATCCACGGGCCAGGCGCTGTTCGGCGAGGGTCGCGCCCGCACCACCCTGGCGCTGTGGCTCAGTTACTTCTTCACCCTGACCGTGATGTACATGTTGCTTAACTGGCTGCCTTCATTGTTGCTGGAACAAGGTTTCAGCAAACCCCAGGCGGGCATGGTGCAGATGCTCTTCAATATCGGCGGCGCCCTCGGTTCACTGCTCGGTGGCGTGCTGCTGGACCGTTGCAACGCGCTCAAAGTGGTGCTGTTTGTGTACGCCGGGTTGCTGGCGGCGCTGGCCGGTGTCGGCCTGTCGGTGGGCATCGTGCCCATGGCCGTCGCGGGTTTCGCTGCCGGGTTGTTCGTGATGGCTGCGCAATTGGTGCTGTATGCCAGCGCCCCGCCCTCCTACCCCACGGCAGTGCGCGCCACCGGCGTGGGTGCGGCCGTGGCCATCGGCCGTCTGGGCTCGGTGGCCGGGCCACTGGCGGCCGGGCAACTCCTTGCGGCAGGCGCCGGTACCGCCGGCGTGCTGCTGGCTACCTCCCCCGGCGTGGTGATCGCCGCACTGACCATCATCAGCGTGATGGTGCGTGCGGCGCCACTGAACCTGCCCGGCACCTCCACGTCTAGAACTGGTGCAGCCAGTTAAGCACCAGCTTATTGCCCTGGGTGCGGTTCTGCGCCTCCTGCTCAAAGTACGCGTTCACCGACAGGACATTCTCCTTGTTGAACGCGTACACCAGGCCCGGGCCAATGGCCCAGACCTTTTCCCGCCGACCACTCACCGCATGCCCCTCTACCTCGGTGTCGGTGATCTGCTTCAACCAATAGCCATTCAAGCCCACGCTCAACTGCTGGTCGATTGCGTATTGCAACGTCAGGTTGGCATGCAACGCCTGCCCCGCCTGGGTGTCGGAGACATCGCCAAAACTGGCCGATGGTTGGTCATTCTTGCCATTCCACAGGTACATGAAGCGCCCGCTCGCCGACCACTTCGGGTTGAACCAGTAGGTCGCCGCGTAATACGGGTTGAATGACCAGAAGTTGCTGCCAGGGTTGATCGAGCGCTTGCGATCGTAGGCACCTACCGGGATCGCCACATCGACTTCGACCCGCTGGGTCAACAGCGGGCTGCCATCGGCGCGGTTCAGGGTCGGCAGTTGCAGGAAGGGGCCGACGACCACGTCGCCAAAGCCTGCCCGCGAACTCAGTGCCGCGTTATTCAAACCATCGTCCACATCCACATGGGCCAGGGACGTGTTGATCACGGTGAATCCGGGCATCGCACCATTGGCCAGGGGTTGGCCGACGTAGATGATCTGCGTGGTCGGCGCCACCACTTCCACGTCCTGCTTGGGCAGCGCCAGCTTGTTGCCGTTGGCGTCATTGAAGCGGCTGGCGCGCGAGTACGTCAGGTATTCCTCCAGGTACCAACCGGGTCCGGCAGGCGCTGGCGAGCCATCGTAGAAACTGGTGCTGCCCAGGTTGAGTCCGGGCAGGTCGTAAGCGTGTGCAGTCGATGACAGTGCGACAAATGTTGAGGCCGCAACGGTCCGCAAGATTGGCTTGAGCATCTTGTATGTCCTGTATTTTTGTTGTTGTTCAAGACCCCCGGCGCGGTGGATCCGCCCCGGGGTTTAACGCGGCTGCAGCGCCTACACGTAGGTGGCCGCCAACCCGCCGTCCACCGGCAGATTGACCCCATTGATCCATCGCGCAGCGTCCGAACAGAGGAAGGCGATCACCGACGCCACCTCATCGGCCAGGGCGGGACGCGTCATGCGCTGGCTATCCTGGGCCACCCGCTCCGGGCCGAGCATGCTGACGAAATCCCCCAGAATCGGGGTGAACACCGGCCCCGGCGCGACGCAGTTGATGCGTACCGAATGATCGCGAAACCATCCTTGGGATTGCTGCAGGCTCCAGACGATCAGCGCCTCTTTGAAATACTGATAACAGGTGCCCTGCTCCACCGGATTGGCGGCCAGCCACTGCTGCCCGGCCCTGAAACTTTCGGTCGCCGCCAGCGCCTTGTGCAGCGCCAACCGCTGCGGCCACTGCGCACCGAGTACCGAAGCGACATTGACGATGCTGCCGCCCGCCGGCATGCGCGGCAGCAGCGCTTGAGTCAGATGGCGCAGGCCCAGGTAATTGACCTCGGCCACCGTTTGCATCGGCGCCGTACCGGGCACGCCGGCAATGTTGCACAGGGCATCGACCTGCTGCGGCAGGCGCGCCACCAGCGCATCGATGCTGGTGGGATCGCTCAAGTCGGCATGGAAAAAGCCATCAAGCGTCAATTGCGGTTCATGGCGATCGACGCCGATCACCCTGGCGCCCTGGAAGCGCGCCAATCGCGCGACTTCCGCACCAATGCCCGACGCCACGCCGGTCACGATCAAGGTTTTGCGGTACAGGTTCATGGTCAAGCCCTCTTATTGTTGTATAGGCATGCGCGAGCCGGGGCTCAGAAGGGATAGGTCGGCGGCGTGTTTTTTACGGTGACCCATTGCCACTGGGTGTACTCGTCCCAGTCGGCCGGCCCACCCACACTGCCGCCATTGCCCGAGGCGCCGCGTCCGCCGAAGGGGTTGATGCATTCGTCCGCCACGGTCTGGTCGTTGATGTGCAGCAGGCCGCAATCAAGTCGTTCGCCAATGGCCATGGCGCGCCCCACCGAGGGTGAAATGATCGCCGCCGAAAGCCCGTACTCGGTGCGGTTGGCCAATTCGATGGCCTCCTCGTCCGTGGCAAAACTGACCACCGTGGCCACAGGGCCGAACACTTCGTCCTCAAAGGCGCGCATGCCCGGACGTACGCCACTGAGCACGGTGGGCTGGTAGAACAACCGGTCGTATTCGCCGCCCGCTTCCAACCGCGCGCCGGCTTGCAGGCTGTCGCTGACTATCTCGTGCACGCGCTGCAATTGGCGTTGATTGATCAATGGGCCGAGCGCGGCCTCACCCCGGGCGGCGTTGCCCACGGTGAGCGCCCGGGCCTTTTCCACCAACTTGCGCGTCAGGCTGGCGGCGATGGATTCATGGACCAGAATCAACCCGGTCGCCATACAGATTTGCCCTTGATGCAGCCAGGCGCCCCAGGCGGCATTGCTTGCGGCCAGGTCGAGGTTGGCGTCTTCGAGAATAATCAACGGGTTCTTGCCGCCCAGTTCCAGCGCGACTTTTTTCAGGTGCCGACCGGCCACCTCGGCGACTTTGCGCCCCGCTGCCGTGGAGCCCGTAAACGCGATCATCCGCACATTGGGGTCGCGGCACAGCGCCTCACCGGCCGCTGCGTCGCCGGGCAACACGTGCAGCAGGCCCTTGGGCAAGCCTGCTTCTTCGAAGAGTCGGGCAATGAGAAAACCACCGCTGACCGGCGTCTGCGGGTCAGGCTTGAGCACCACCGCATTGCCCGCCGCCAATGCCGGCGCCACCGAGCGCAGTGACAGTATCAGCGGGAAATTGAACGGTGAAATTACCCCAACCACGCCATGGGGCTGGCGCCGAGCATAGGACAATCGCCCCGCCGCACTGGGCAGCACCACTCCGTGGGGTTGAGACAACAAGCCCGCCGCCTGATGCAGCAGCACAATCGCCTCGCGCACTTCGTGTTCGCCCTTGAACAACGCGCCCCCGGTTTCCCGCGCGAGGTAAAGCGCCAGTTCGGCGAAAGACTGCTCGGCGACGTCGGCCGCCTTGCGAAACACCTCGGCGCGCTCCCGTGGACCGAGTGCGGCCCACGCCGTTTGGGCCAGGGCCGCGCTGCGACTGGCCAGGGCGACATCGGCCGGGCTGGCCATGGCGCAGCGCAGCAGCGGCTCGCCGGTGGCGGGTTCGATCACGGGGCTCACGGATCCCGAAGCGGGTATCCAATCGCCGTTAAACAGGCATTCGGACTCAAGGGCCCGCTGTAACAGGTGGGTGGTTTCAGACACTGACATGGCAACTCCCGGTTCTTGTAATTGTCATCGCCTGCACAAGTGCAAACGCCGCATTTGGCCTTGAGCAAAGGCTGTGCCGCTTGCACGTGCTGACGCAGACATAAACCGCCGAGGGCTCTGGAACGGGGCCTGACACGTGCCGCCCGTTTACCACTCGCCCATCGGCCGCAAAAACCAGGGGCCTGGCACTTGTTCAATTGATAAGGTTATGTTTAGTAACTATCTGAGCAGTTACTCATATCGTTCATTCGCTTTGCAGGGGCATAACAATGACTAACCCCCACAGCGCGCCAGCCACTGCGCCCTACCATCCGCGCGGCGACAGTCGCCACCTCAGTGACAGCAGCTCGCCGACGCCTGCGGAACTGACCGACTGCCTGTTTTTCTCTCCCGAAGACGGGCGGATCTGGCTCAACGACCAACGCATGCTGCTGCTGCACAGTTCCTCGTTCGGCGCCCTGCGCAGGGAAGTCATCGAGCGTCTGGGGCTGGAGCAGGCGCGCGGTCTGTTCACCCGTACCGGCTATGCCTCCGGAGCGCGGGATGCCCGGCTGATCCGCGAGCGCTGGCCAAACGCTGATGCCGCTGCGGTGTTTCGTGCCGGGACGCACCTGCACACCCTGGAAGGCATGACCAAGGTCGAGCCGCTGCATTTCAAGTTCGACGCCGACTCGGGCTTTTATGAAGGCGAGTTTCTCTGGCACCACTCCTGCGAGGCCGATGAGCATGTGGGCGCCTACGGCATCGGCCAGGACCCTGTGTGCTGGACGGAGACCGGCTACGCCATCGGTTTTGTCAGTGGCCTGTTCGGGCAACTGGTGATCTTTCGCGAAGTAGAGTGCCGAGGCATGGGCCACAGCAGTTGCCGGGTGATCGGCAAGACCGCTGAACAATGGGGTGATGTTGAGCAGGACTTGCGCTACCTGAACGTGTCCTCGACCGTCACCCACACCGCCGACGCCTGTGCGCGCCACAGCCCGGTAGACCGCCTTGCCAGCACCAGCGCGCCCCGACCTTTGGTGGGCGCCAGTGCCGCGTTCAATGCAGCAATGCAGGCCCTGCAACGCGTCGCGCAGACGCCCGCCACCGTGCTGATCAGCGGGGAGTCCGGCGTGGGCAAGGAAATGTTTGCGCGCCAGTTACATCAACTCAGCCGTCGCCACGACAGCCCGTTTGTGGCGCTCAATTGCGCGGCGATCCCGGACAACCTGATCGAGGCTGAACTCTTCGGGGTTGAACGCGGCGCGTACACCGGCGCCACCCACTCACGGCCCGGGCGTTTTGAACGGGCCCAGGGCGGCACGTTGTTTCTGGATGAAATCACCAGCCTCAGCCTGGCCGGGCAAAGCAAACTGCTGCGGGCATTGCAGGAGCGCGAGATCGAACGCGTCGGAGGCATACGCGGCATCACGGTGGATGTGCGGGTAGTGGCCGCCACCAATATCGATCTGCGCAAAGCGGTGGCTGACGGCACCTTTCGCGAAGACCTGTTCTACCGGCTGAATGTCTACCCCATCGCCCTGCCGCCGTTGCGTGAACGCCGCGATGATATCCCGCTGTTGATCAACGCGTTCCTCACCCGCTTCTGCCAGGAGTACGCCCGTACACCCGTGGGCCTGACCATGCGCGCCCTTAAAGTCCTGCTGCGCTACGACTTCGCAGGGAACGTGCGCGAACTGCAAAACCTGATCGAACGCGGCCTGATCGCCAGCGACGAAGGCCAGGCCATCGATTTGGTGCACCTGTTTCGCAACGAGCCACTGCCGGCGGATCCGTACGGCCTGGACGACCATGGCAGCCTGTCAAACACCGCACCTTTGCAGCGACCAGCACTGCTGGACACCCTTGGGCAGTTGGACCAGGGGTTTTCCATCGAGGGCCTTGAATCACGCCTGATCACCGAAGCGCTGCAACAGAACGCCGGCAACCTCGCCGCCGCCGCCAGACTCGTGGGGCTTAGCCGTGCTCAGTTTGCCTATCGGTTGAAGAAGCACCAGCGGCAACAGCCTTGAAGGGATTGCCTGAAAATGAGTGCTTTAAATGTTTTATCCGATTAAGTATTTTGCACGGGTACCGAGCCCCCTTTGAATCGTGACCAGGAGCACCCGTGACCGGACTGCGTGAACGTCAGAAAGCCGAACGCCGACAAGCCATCAGCAAGGCGGCCATCGAACTGTTTGAGCGCCAGGGTTTCCAGAACACCACCATCGAACAGATCGCCAGCCAGGCTGGCGTATCGGCGCCCACGGTGTTCAAGTATTTCGGCAACAAACAGGAAATCATTCTGGAAATCCTGCACCACGCCGATCAACGCGCGATCACCGACACTCGCCGCCTGATCCAGGAAATCGAAGATCCGGTTGACGCGCTGTGCCACCTCGAACGGCTGCTGACCGGCTACGCCCTGGAAGTCATGCACCCCAGCCTGTGGCGTGAATTGCTGCCACTGATCCTGTTCGGCGGCACCAACGAACTCCCCGCCGGCTATCGCGCGATGAACGACGCACTCAGGGCTGAGATCAGCCAACTGCTGCGCGAACTGCAACTGGCCGGCAAGCTACGCCCGCAACTGGACGTGGAAATGGCTGCGTTTTTACTGAACGATTATTCACACCTGCAACTGTTCAGACTGGTGAATCAGGAACACCCGGATATAGAAGCGCACTCCACGCAGGTCAGGCGTATTACGGAGCTGGTGTTTTATGGCATGCAGGCCTGACTGAGGGGTTGCCCCCATGAGCATGGTTATCTGCACGATTCTGACAGGCTGACGCCTCACTCTGTGGTGAGCGGGCTTGTCCCGCGCTGGGGTGCGCGACGGCCTTAGAGCCGGCCGGATTTTTGTCTCGTGTCCTCTGGTAACCGTGTGGGAGGGGGCTTGCTCCCGATGGCGGTGGTTCATTTACAGCTCTGTTGGCTGACACACCGCCATCGGGAGCAAGCCCCCTCCCACAGTTTGATCTCCATAGATCAGACAGATAGGTCTCAGTCTGCTTTTGCTCTGTTTTTGCCCTGCTTTTGCCCTGCTTTTGCCCTGCTTTTGCCCTGCTTTTGCTCTGCTTTTGCCCTGCTTTTGATCCGGCCCTTACATCCTCTTCGCTGACGAAGTCAGCGGTCTTTTGATCTGCGCTTTTGATCTTGATCTTGGGCGCCCCATCAAACACGCTGGCCGAACGCAGGCTTGAATCCGTGGGTAACCCGGCAGGACGCCGGGTTAGCCGCGCTGGGCCATGGATGGCCCATCGCGGCGGCCCACGGATTCAAGCCGGAGTGAGGGCACACCGAGCCTAGGCGAGGTGCCGAGTGTTGGGGCGAAGCGTTTTTGGTTACTTTTTGCGCTCTTCAAAAAGTGACCCGCTGTAAGAGCGGAACCCATAGCCGCCGTTACCCCAATAACGGATATGTACACCGACAAACCGCCATCGCACTCGAACTCGGTACCCCGGACAGAACCCGCACATCACTGGACCAAGCGCCCTCAGTAAAACCGATAACACCGAACCACCACCTGATCAGCACTGGGGTAATGCACCAACCCAATAAAACTCGCACGCCCAAGCCAATCCAACCGCCCCTTCGGCACCTGAAACACCGGCGTGCAGGTACACCGATACTCCGTCTCGGGAATCGGCCACTGCCCCTCACGCTCCAACTGACGCCCATACTCCGTCATGTTCAGAACCCCCCGATTACGCAGATTAATCAGCTCTCCCTGATCAGTCCTGAGGCTATAGCGAGCGTCCAGTTGACCCAGCCCATCCGGGCGCAGAACAAACAAATCCTCGCCGCCCGCCAGCACCTGACCGCGAATACCTACCCCCTCGAAATCCCCCCCCACAATCGGGTAGTTGCAGCGCAAACCGTCAACACTGTCGCCCAGCATCACCCCACGCCCTATGGCCACGCGCAACGTCAGCACGCGCTGCAAATTAGGCGCAACGTCCATCAAGTCCAAATGCTCACTCATGGCACAACTCCAAACCCGGCGCGCATGCACCGGGTCGCAGGGGATCAGCGGTTGGTCTTGATGTTGGTCCAGGTGCGCGTACGGATTCGCTCGATCGCAGGCGGAATCGGCTCCAGGGCAAACAACGTCTTACGCACTTGCTCCGGCACATACATGTTGGGGTTGTCGCGGATATTGGCGTCTACCAGTGCAGTGGCGTCCTTGTTCGGGTTGGGGTAGCCGATCTTGTTGCTGATGCGGGCAATCACTTCCGGACGCAGGATGTAATTGATGAACGCATGGGCCTCGGCCACGTCGGGGGCATTGGCCGGGATCATCATCACGTCCGACCACATCGGCGCGCCTTCCTTGGGCAAGGCCATCTCGACCTTGACGCCCTTGCCGGCGGCATCCGCCAATTGCTTGGCCAGCGCGACGCCACCGGACCAGCCCACGCCGACGCAGATATCACCGTTGGCCAGGTCCATGCCGTAGCGCGATGAGTTGAAATAGGTGATGTAGGGACGGATTTTCATCATCGCCGCCTGGGCCTGCGCATAGTCCTCGCGCTTCTGGCTGTTGGGGTCCAGGCCCTTGTAGTGCAAGGCGATGGGCACGATTTCGTTGCCTGCGTCGAGGAAACCCACGCCGCAACTGGCGAGTTTGGCGAGGTTTTCTTCCTTGAAGATGATGTCCCAGGTGTCAATCTTTACGTCGGGCCCCAGGGCCTTGCGCACCTTGTCGACGTTGTAGCCGATCAGCGTGGTGCCCCACAGGTAAGGTGCGGCGTAGCGATTGCCAGTGTCACCCACCGCTTCCAGGGACTGCATGAATTGCGGGTCCAGGTGCTCCCAGTTCGGCAACTGCTTGCGGTCCAGGGGCTGGACGGCACCGGCGGTGATCAGGTGCCCCAGGTTGGCAGTGCCGGGGAAGACCACGTCGTACCCGGAGTTGCCCGTCAGCAGCTTGGACTCCATGGTTTCAGCGCTGTCGAACACGTCATAAATCGGGCGAATACCGGTTTCTTCCTGGAAGCTCTTGAGCACTTCCGGCGGCAGGTATTCGATCCAGTTGTAGATCCGTACGGTTCGTTCTTCCGCCAGGCAAAAGCTACTGATCAGAAGGGAGGCGACAGTGCCCAGCAAGGTGTGACGCAAAAACCTGTTCATGATTAAACACTCCAGCGCGGCCACGATGGCTCGCGGCACTTAGTAGCGATAGGTGAAATACAATTCCAGCGCGCTGAACCTCTGGTCATCGCCAAAGACTTGCTTGGCAGCGGCCAGTGGCTTGACCCAGTTGTAGGACAGCGATGTATAGAACGACGGCGTGGGCGTCCAGTCGAGGAAAACCACGCTCTCATCGGCAAAACGCCGGTCACTGACCGCCGCGCCCATGTAGTTCTTCTCGTCCAGCCAGAACTGATAGTGAATCGTGCCGAGGGTCACGGTGTCGCTGAGGTGGGTCTTGAGCGAGAACTGCTGGACCTTTTCGTTGCTGTTGAACAGCAGGTAGTTACCGACCACGTCGCCGATAAGCCACGTGCTCCAGTCGACAAAGCCTTTGCTCAGCGGGTCCCAGGCTTTCTGGCGGTTGTCGGTGAGGTTGTCGTCACCGGAAAAACTCGCGTAGCGGTAGCCGATGATCGGTGTCAGCGGCAGCGTGCTGAAGGCATAGTCGGCCTGGCCATACCAAGCGTTGGCATCGTAGTCGGCACCCTCGCCGCTGCCGCGCTCAATGGCGTATTCGGCGTTCAGCGTCAGTGCCTGCACACCGGGCACCTTGGCGTTGAGCGCCCTGATGTTGTAGACCTGCATCCCGTCACGAAGACGCGGGAATGTGCTGCCTCTGGGCCCCAGGGCATGGACCTTCATGGCCATCGCCCCCAGGGTCACCTGGTCATCGACGTTGTAATCGAGGTTGACGCCAGTCATGCGGAAGTCGCCCAAATCGTCATCGGTGCGCAAGGTGAATGCCTGGGATTTGAGTGCGCCATGGTTCCAGGCCAGGACCGCCGAATCCTTGAATGCGGTTCGAGGGCCCAGCCAGTAGGCGGCGTCTTTGTACTGGTCGAGGTTGCCGTCCATGACGATGAACCCGGTGCCGATCATGTAGTTCTGGCGGCCTGCGGTGAAGGTCCACTCGCCGGCCCGAAAACCAGCGTAGAGCTCTTCAAACGCGGCTTTACCGTCGGAGCTGCGGGTGAAGCCGCCCGCATCGCCATCGCCGAACGTGCTGGCAGCCACCAAGGAGCCGCCCGCCAGCAGGCTGAAATCGGGCTGCAGCGCGTAGTCGAGTTTGACGCCGGGCTTGATGTAGAGCTCTTGCCAGTTGATGTTCGCGCCGCCGTTTTTACCGCTGCGTGCATCAACCTGGCCACTGCCAAAGTTAACGCCACGGGTAAACAGCGTCCCACCACCCGCCGTGAAGTTGACTTCGCCCTTGAGATTGCCGTCCTCAAAGGTGTAGCCCGCCAACGCGACGTGGGTGGTCAGGGGTAAGCCGACCGCTAAGAGCGCTCGTGAGAAACGCTTGGTGAAAACCATAAGAAGCTCCTGTGGAATTATTGTTGTTACAGGGCAGTCAATGGCGACGCAGCGCGCCGCCAACACCTGGCCGGGGCCAGGTGAATAGAACGCAAGACTCTTATTGTTGGGCGTGTGTCAGGGATTCAGGTGGGCCGCAATGGCACGCAGCATCCGCACGCTGTCGGCATCGAACGGACCGACCGCTTCCGTCAGGGACGATTGCTTGACGATCACCACGCCGGACGGCTTGTCGATGAACAGGTACTGGCCGTGAATTCCGCCGGCCATCAGTGCCTGGCTGTGATCGTTGAACACGTACCACTGGCTGCGATAGGACGCACCCGGCGTCCAGCTGGAAAACTCGTCATTTTGCGCGTAGATCGCCGGATCGGAACCGGCGGCGATCCGGGCGACGGTCGCAGGGGACAGCAGTTCAAGCCCTTCGTGGCGTCCATTGTTGGCCAGCAGCCGACCGAAACGCGCCATGTCCCTCAAGGTGGCGCTGAAGCCTGCGCCCGCCACATTGCGTCCCCAGGCGTCGGCCATGAAGTAGCCGTCACGGTCGCAACCCAGGCGCTCCCAGATCGTCTCCAGCATCTGACTGCAAGCCTTGCCCGACGCACGTTCCATAACCCATGCCAAGGCTTCGGTGGTCGCAGTCACATAATGGAAAAATCCGCCATGGCTGCCGCGTTTCTTGAGAGATGGCAAGTACTGGTACAGGGATGCGAATTGCGCGTAAGCCGCCGGAGCCGGTTGAAAGCCGCAGGCATAACCGTACTGCGAACTCTCTGAGTTGGGATCGTCGTAGACCTCGCTGTAGTCGATGCCCACCGCCATGTCGAACAACTGACGCACCGTGGCATCGCCAAACGCACTGCCGGCCAGCTCGGGGACGTAATACGCAGCGAGCAACTCAGGTCTGAGCACGCCCTCGGTGACCAGTTGCTCACCCAACGTCCCAATCAACGACTTGGTCACCGAGAACATGATGTGTCGATCACCGGCGCGCTGTCCGTTGAAGTAACGCTCGAACAACACCGTATCGCCCTGCATCACCAGGAACCCGTCGGTCTGGCTGGCCACAAGGTGATCGATAACGCTGATGCTCAGCCCGCATTCGCTGTTGAAATACAGCGAATCCAAGGCTGTCGGGGCAACCTTGAGCGGGCTGGCAGGTGCTGCGCCCGCCTGCACGTCGATGGTGGGACGCAGTCGTGCGAGATTGCGAAACCCCCATTGACTGAAGGGCGAACGCATCCAGTTGTCCCACGTAACGCGGCGTGCGGGCTCTGACGGGAAGCCCTGCATGAGTAAAGGTGCGAGGCGAGGCTTGGACAACGCCTCGTCAGTCTGGACATACAGGCTGGCCAATGACGGCGTGATTTTCTGACCCATGGTGTAACCCTGGAAATGACTCTGCATGCGAGCAGATGCGAAGCAATAATTAACCGGCAAATATTATTTAGTCAATAAAAGATTTAACCGATCAAAAGCTTTTCCAGGCCAGGGGCCGCCGATCACCTTGCCGTCAGTAGAAGTACGCCACGCGAAACTGCAGCGAATTATCGATCTTCACGCCCTCGCGCACCGAGGTGTCATGCATGAGCTGCCCCATCACCTGCACTTGCTTGCCCAGCATCGCGGCGACAGTGAAACCGAGCGTGCCGTTACTGCGGCTGGTGGCGAGGGTTTCATGGTCAAGCGTCTGGCGCGCGCCCCAGTTATGTCGATACGAAATCGCGGCGTAAGTGTCCGGGGTGAAGTTGTAGCGTAAATGGTTGTGCAACTGGAATAGCGGCGCTTTTTCGGCGTCGGTGGCGCGCTGCTTGTCGTAGAACTCCGTTTCGGCGATCACGTCCCAGGTGATTTTATCGGTGAGTCCCTTGATGTAGCCGACTTGAAAGTCCAAGGCCCAGCGGTTATCGCTCAACGCAAACCCCTGGTTTTTATCGCTGCCGGTGGGTGCCGTGACGAACACCGACCAGCCCAGGTGTTCATTTCTGGCAAGGTCTGCGATGGTCCATACCGTTCCACCGAAGGTGATATCCCCCAGCCCAGAGTTTTTGCTGTCGGTGGCGCCGATCTTCTGATAACCGAAGGGGATCACAATCTGTGGATCCCAGGTCAAGCCTGTGTTGAAGAACTCGGTGAAGTGGATCAATCGCAACACGCCGACAGTCAGGTCGAGGTCGAGGTTGTCGGCGACTTTCTTGCCGCCGGAATACACCTTGTCCCCTCGCGGATTCTGCTGGTACAGCACCACCACATCGGTGCCTTGGGGCAGCGCGGTGTAGTCGCCGGGGTCGGGTTTGACATCGGCCTGGGCCAAGGGCGCCAGACTGGCAAACAATGCGCTGAACGTCAGAGTGCTAAGTGTTTTCATGGCGGGTCCCGTTATTTTTATTGGAGGCAGAGCTTCGCCATGACGACTCCGTGGGGAGTCGCCAGGCTTAGGTGAAACGGATTGGAATCAGTGCGCGGTGGTGTGTCCGCCAGCCTTGAGATCGGCTTGCAGATCCTGGGTCCGCTTGACGAGGTATTGACGGATCAATTCCATGTCTTCGCGCTGAAGAATGTCGGAAAAATTCGGCATCCCTCCATTGATCAGCGCCCCGCTGAGAAAGGCGGGAAACGCCGCGTGCTTGTTGTCATCCAGGTAACGCAGGTCTGGCACCACACCGCCGCTGATAGCATTGAGGCCATGGCAACCGGCACACAATCCATTGAACAGACCGCGCGCCTGGGTCAGTTGCTCGGGGGTTGCAGTGAGTGCCTGATGGGTCGTCGGCATGACGGGTGCAGCTTTCGGCGCAGGCAACTCCCCGTGCGCACCCAGCTTGAAGGCGATCACCCGCGACTCTGCTCGCACCTTGCCTTTGTTGGTCAATGGGCCGGTCAGCAAAGGAATGATGCCGCCCCACCCCACAGAGAACGCCACATATTGCTCGCCATTGACGGTGTAGGTGACGGGCCCGGCCATTACTCCTGAATTGGCTCGATGCTCCCATAGCGGCTTGCCGGTGTCGGCGCGGTAGGCGACGACGCGCCCATCGGCGGTGCCCTGGAACACCAGGTTACCCGCCGTGGCCAACGTGCCGCCGTTGCCGGCGCTGATGTACGGTTGCTTCCAGGCGGCTTTCTGTTTTACCGGGTCCCAGGCGATCAGTTCGCCGCTCCAGGCGTCGCGGATTTTATTCAGGATTTTCGGGGCCTCAGGCAGGTCCGGCACATCCAGGCCGAAGTTCACCACGGACTTGTTCGATAAGAACATCGGCGCCTTGGCCGCTTTCAGTTCGGCCAGGGTGTATTGGGCCGGGATGTAGACGTAACCGGTCTTGGGGCTGAACGACATCGGGTGCCAGTTGTGCCCGCCGAGGAAACTCGGCTGCACCACTTTCGGCTCCTTGGAATAGTCGGCCGCGCCGGTGAGGATCGGACGCCCGGTTTTCAGGTCGATACCGCTGGCCCAGTTGACCGGGACGAAATTCTTCGCCGAGAGCAATTGCCCGTTGGTGCGATCGAGGACATAGAAAAACCCGTTCTTCGGCGCCTGCATGATCACTTTGCGCAGGCTGCCGTCGATCTTGATATCGGCCAGGATCATGTGTTGGGTCGCCGTGAAGTCCCACTGGTCCTGCGGCGTGATCTGGTAGTGCCACACGTATTCGCCGGTGTCTGGGCGCAGTGCCAGAATCGACGACACGTACAGGTTGTCACCTTTGCCATTGGTGCGGAACTGGTAGTTCCAGGGTGAGCCATTGCCGGTGCCCACATAGAGAAGATCAAGCTGCGGATCGTAGGCCATGGAGTCCCAGACCGTGCCGCCACCGCCCCACTTCACCCAGCCGTCGCCATCCCAGGTTTTCATGGCCTTGGCCATGGCGGGGTTTTCCGCTGGCAGCTTGGGGTCACCCGGCACCGTATAAAAGCGCCATACCTGTTTACCGGTGTCGGCATCGTAGGCCGTAACGTAACCGCGCACGCCGAACTCGGCGCCGCCATTGCCGATCAGCACCTTGCCCTTGACGATGCGGGGCGCGCCGGTAATCGAATAGCTTTTTGTGCGATCGATAATGGTATCGACGCTCCACACCGGCTGACCATTAGCCGCATCCAGGGCGATCAAGCGTCCATCGAAACTGCCCACATAGACTTTGCCCTGCCACACCGCAACGCCCCGGTTGACCGGCCCACAACACCCCTGGCTAAGGTTTTCGGCGGGCACTTTCGGGTCGTATTTCCACAGCAACTCACCGGTGGCGGCATTGATGGCATACACGATGCTGAAGGCGCCGGTGGTGTACATCACACCATCGACCACCAGCGGCGTGGCCTCGGTGCCGCTGTCGATATCCAGCTTGGTCGTCCACGCCAAGCCCAGCTGTGCGACGTTGCCGGCATTGACGCTGTCCAGTGGGCTGTAACGCTGCTCGTCATAGGTGCGGCCGTGGCTCATCCAATTGCCGGGCTCCTGGTCGGCCGCGATGATTCGCTGGCCATCGACCTGCGCCGGGCCCGCCCACACAACAGAGCAGAACGTAGCCATCAGTAAGGGAATGCCTGGCAACAGGCTGCGTAATCTCATTATTATTTTTCTCCAGCGATAAGCGGCTCGGTATCACCCCCAGCCCAGGCAAGCTTATTAGAGGACTTGGCGCGCTGCGCGACTTGACTGACGCTGCCAAAGCGCTTGGCATTCTCTGCCAGGCGCGCACTTACGTAGCGTGCTGGCGAAAATCCCGAGGGGCGTGCTGAAAATGACGCTTGAACGCGCGGCTGAAATGCGCGGCGTCGACAAAACCCCATTTAAAGGCGATCTGAGTGATGGATTCATGGCGCAGATCCTGGCAGCGCAGATCCTGGGCCACCCGCTCCAGGCGGCGCTGCTGAATGTAGCGAGAGATGCTTTCGTGGCGCTGCTCGAACAACCGATAGAGCTGGCGGACAGAGACGTTCAACTGCCGCGCCAGATAGTCAGGGCCCAATTCAGCGTCTTGCAGGGAAGACTCAACCAGGCGGGTGGCCAAGCCGTACAGATCATCATGACCCACGCAGGCAAAGGCGGGCTGCCCGTCGGTGCGTTCATCCAGGCCAGCGACAGCCAACCGGATTAATGCATGTTCCAGCGCGGGCCCATCGCTCCTGCCGCCGGAGTCACGGCTCAACGCAACGTCACCCAACGAACGCACCAGAGCGCGAATCATGTGAGTGGCGACACTGTTGCGCGCGAGCTTGCCAAACAGCGGTTGCGGGCCAAGCTGATGGCTGACTTCCTGGCGTGACAGGTGAATCGAGATATTCTGCACCAGCCCTCGCGGCTCTATGTCGAAGGCCTGGGCCGAGTCCACCAGGGCGATGTCTTCAGGCCCTAATTCAATCACCTGATTTTGCCCGCGGATGCGCTGGTGGCCGCTGCTCTGAAGAATGAGAAAACAGTGACGATCGTCATCGCCGTCACCCGAGGTGCGATGGCGACTGATCAATCCTGCATTGGTGCGGATATGGGCCAACTCCAGGCCGCACACATCCTGAGCGTGGACGCTGCCGATAAACAGTGTGTGCTGTTCGGACAGGGCTGTGCTGAAATTACCGCACACCGTACGCAAGTCGCGGTTCCAGTTGGCGAACGCCTCACGAGTGCTCAACAAGGCAGGCATATCCTCGCTCCCACAGGTTATTTATAGTTATACCGTTAACATATTATCTATTTTTTCCGGGTGCAAGCGGGCTGGGCTTGATGTGGGTGAGCAACCGGCCGCTCCAAGACCGACGCGCTATTGCTTTTGACCTCAAATCACCCGTCACACACACTGCCCGGGTACTAAAATCAAGGCTCAAACAGGAGTGGTGGTTATGCGCAATTTTTCAATTCAACGCCTCGACCATGTGGTTCTGCGGGTGCAGGACATCGAGCGCAGCCTGGCTTTCTATACCTCGGTGCTGGGATGTGAGGTCAAAAAGCGCCGGGAAGACCTGGGCCTGATTCACCTGAGCGCTGGGGCATCCATGATCGACTTGGTGGACGTGAATGGCTCCATCGGACGCCAAGGCGGGAAGCCGGCGGGCAAGCAAGGGCACAACGTCGATCACGTTTGCCTGCGGGTCGAGCCGTTCGATGAGCAGGCCATTCTCGGCCACTTGGCTGACGCGGGAATATCCGCTGAAAAAGCCGAGATGCGCTATGGCGCAGAGGGCACAGGCTGGTCGCTCTATTTCAATGACCCGGACGGTAATCAAATCGAGTTGAAGGGCCCGGCTGTGCAGCCTTGATGCAGGCTCGGCCCCGCCGCCCCCGTGACACAACATCATAAAAATAGATGATCTTAAAAAACCACATAATGACAATATCTAATAATTAGCTTATTCCAAAAAAGACTTTCCCTCGGGTTTTTTATAGGAATATCTTCACTTCACAGACCGACCCCATACCTGGCGGAGGACGTACCCCCGACCACCAGGAGCCTGCTATCAGGCTAAATGGACCGATCTCGACATGCCAGACCTCACCTCCCCGCTGCCCCTCAAGAACTTTCACCTGTCACTGCTGACCAGCTCCCTGCTGCTCGCCACTGCGCCCTCCTTCGCCGAAGCCGCGACGGAAGACGCCCAACTCGGCACCGTCACCGTGATCTCCACCGGCCTGCGTGGCCAGGAGCGCACCGTGGCCGACAGCCCGGCGCCGATCGATGTGATCAACAGCGAGCAACTGCTCAAGACCGGTCGCGCCGAATTGTCCGAAGCGATTGCCAAATTGCTGCCGTCGTTCAACTTCGGCACCAATATCGCCGGCTACAACTCGGTGACTCGCCCACTGAGTAACCGCAGCCTCGGCCCGGCCTACACGCTGGTGCTGGTCAACGGCAAACGTCGCCACAACGGCGCCACCGGTCAGCGCGGGTCCATCGACAACAGCGGCGCGAATGCGGTGGATATCGACCTGATCCCGGTCAGCTCGGTGGACCATATTGAAGTGCTCAAAGACAGCGCTGCCGCCCAGTACGGTTCCGATGCGGTGGCCGGGGTGATCAACATCATCCTCAAGACCGGCAACAGCGGCGGGCACCTGGAAACCAGTTACGGCCAGTTATTCTCCGGCCAGGGCGAAACCATCAAGGTGGCCGGCGACCAGGGTTTCAAGCTGGGCGACGGCGGCTTTTTCCACCTCTCCGCCGATGCACGCAAACGCGGCGAAGCCTCCTGGAACGACAAGGCCGACGGCAGCGTGAGGGCCTTCAACGATCCGGCCAAGGAAGCCGCCTGGGACCGTGTGGCAATCAAGAATGGCGACCCGGACCTCAAGGCCTTCAACCTCGCCTACAACGCCGAACTGCCCCTTGAAGACCTGACCCTCTACTCGTTCTCCACCTACGGCGAGCGTGATGCCGAGGCGGCCAACTACTTCCGCCTGCCCACCGGCCGCGCCGCCGTGCCCGAGGTGTTCCCGGACGGTTACTACCCCTTGAACAACATCAAGGACCGCGACTACCAGCTACTGTTCGGCGGCAAGGGCCAAGCGGCCGAGTGGAACTGGGACCTGAGCACCACCTACGGGCGCAACAATGTCCACCACTCCAGCGACCTCAACATCAACCCGTCCCTGGGCACCGCCTCACCGACCAAATTCGACAACCTGGCCACCTTCCGCTTTGAGCAGTGGGTCAATAACCTGGACTTCACTCGCCGCTACGACAGTTTGTTTAATCTGACTTCGCCGGTGCAGGTGTCGGCCGGTCTGGAACATCGCTGGGAACACTTCAGCACGTTCGCCGGCGACCCCGAGGCCTATATCACCGGGACCTACCCGGCGGCATCGGGCGCTCAGGCGGCGGTGACGATTCGCCCGGAAGATGAAGTCAGCCTGATCCGCAACAACTACGCCGGCTACCTGGATTTAGGCTTTGACCTGACCGAGCGCTGGTTTCTCGACGTCGCCGGGCGTGTCGAACATTACGACGACGACTCAGGCAACACCTTCGGCCTGAAAGTGAACTCGCGCTACGAACTCACCGACAGCGTGGCCGTACGCGGCACCGTCGGCACCGGTTTCCGTGCGCCTTCCCTGACCCAGATCGGCTACACCGTGGCCGACAACCGAGTCGCCGTAGACGTGAACGGCAACGTGGTGCCTGCCGTCACCCGCCTGACCCCGTCGGGCAGCAACCTGGCCAAAGCATTGGGTGGCGATGACCTCAAGCCGGAGAAGTCACGCAACCTCGGGCTGGGCTTGACCTGGCAACCGGCACCGCGCACCAGCATAACCGCTGACGCGTACCTGATCGACATCGACGACCGTATCGCCTTGACCAGCAACATCTACGACCAAGGCAATGGCGTGATCAACGGCATCCTCACCGCCCAAGGCGTGCCATCCGGCACTTGGGTCAACTACTACACCAACGCTTTCGATACCCGCACCCGTGGCCTGGACGTGGTCGCCGACCACACCACGCCGCTGGATGCCTGGGGTGATGTGCGCTGGAGCCTGGGTTTCAACTGGAACAAAACCACTATCGAAGGCAACCGCGATACCCCGAGTGCGCTGGCCAACTCCGGCGTCACCCTGGTAGGCCGCGACCGCGAAGGCGACCTGACCGAAGCATCGCCCAACACCAAATGGATCCTGGGCGCCAACTGGAAGGTCGAGGACCTGGCAGTGAACCTGCAAACCAGCCGCTACGGCGCGGTCAAGACCTTGGCGGTCAACCCCACGGGCGACCGCAGCTTCGGCGCCAAATGGATCACCGACCTCGACGTCAGCTACACCTTCGTCGACCAGATCACCGTGAGCATCGGCGGCACCAACATCTTCGACGTGCGCCCAGACCGGCACGCCGTCTACAGCAACCTGGGCCTGGCGCCCTACGGCAACCCGCCGTTCTACCCCGGCGGCGGCTACTGGTACACCAAGCTGGCCTACGACTTCTAAGCCAATCGCCATACGAGGGCATCCCATTGAACACCTCCAACTTGATGAGCCGTCTATTGGCCCCGTGCGCCCTGGCGCTTAGCCTGGCCGCCTGCTCGCCTTCGGGCAGTGACGCCCAGGCCGGCAAGACCCTGAACATCGCCTTTTTTGGCGACAACACCACCCTGGTCAGCGTCGACCCGTTCCAGGTCTATTGGCTGGAACACCGCGTGCTGCTGCGCAATGTCGCGGAGTCCCTTACCGACCAAGACCCGGAGACCGGCAAGATCATTCCCTGGCTGGCCAAAAGCTGGGAAGTCAGTGACGACGCGCTCACCTATACCTTCCACTTGCGCGACAACGTCACCTTCAGCAACGGCGAGCGCTTCAATGCGGTGGCGGTCAAAACCGCCTTCGACAGCAACAAGGCGTTAGCCACCGAGTTGCCGGCCACCTTTGGCGCCACCTACCTGGCGGGGTTCGACCACGCCGAAGTGGTGGATGACCTGACCGTAAAACTGGTACTGGCCAAGCCCAACGCCGGCTTCCTGCAAGCCACGTCCACCACCAATCTGTCGATCCTCGCGCCGGCCTCTTACACACTCAGCGCCAAAGAGCGCTCGTTGGGCAAGATCATCGGCACCGGGCCGTTCGTGCTGGCCAGCTACACCCCGGAAGTCGGCGCGCACCTGACCAAGCGCAAGGGTTACGCCTGGGCTTCGGCGAATATGAAGAACCAGGGCGAAGCGCACCTGGATGCGGTGGACATCAGCTACATCCCCGAGGAAAGCGTGCGCAACGGCCTGTTCCTGCAAGGCAAGGCCGACATCCTGTGGCCGCGCAACCCGTTCTCCGAGGTGGACCTGAAGCTGTTCCAGTCCAAGGGCGCCACCATCCAGAGCCGTTCGCTGCCGGGGCCGGCCCTGAACCTGTATCCCAACACCCGTGATGGGCGTGCACTGAGCGACAAGCAAGTTCGCCTGGCCCTGCAAAAGGCCATCGACCGCAAGAGCTACGCCAGCACCGTCTACAACGCCGAATTTCCGGTGGTGGACGGCATCTACGACGTCACTACGCCTTATTTCAAGAGCCAGGGTGCCAAGTTGGCCTACGACCCGGCAGGCGCGGGGCAGCTGCTGGACCAGGCCGGCTGGGCCAAGGGCGCGGACGGCTACCGCCAGAAAAACGGCAAGCGCCTGAGCCTGAGCTACAACATCACCCCATCCGAAACCGCCGGTGACGTGCTGCTCCAGGACCAACTGCGCAAGGTCGGTATCGAGGTCAAACTCAACGTGGTCACCCGTGCCGAATGGGTCGCCAACAACTCGGCCGGCAACTATGACCTGACCAGCACCTACATGACCCGCGCCGACCCGATCATCCTGCAAACCATCCTCGACCCACGCACCGCCAACAGCTCGACCCTGGCCACCAACCTCTACGAACCGGCGGTGCTGAACGCTGCCAAAGGCCTGTTCGATGCAGGCATCACCGCCACCCAAAGCCAACAACGCGCAGCGGCCTACGGCAACCTGCAAGACCTGCTGGTGGATGAAGGCTCGGCGTTCCCGGTGTATGAGCGCGTGTGGCAGGCCGCAACGTCGGCCAAGGTGAAAAACTTCCGCTGGACCGCCGAAGGTTTTGCACTGCTGGGTGATATCGAGGTCGCCGCGCCATGAGTCGTTACCTGATTGGCCGGGTCGGCCAGGCGCTGCTGGTGCTTTGGGGGGCCTACAGCATCACCTACTTCATCCTCTATCTGCTGCCCGGCGACACCTTGTCGATCATGCTCAGTGCGTCCGGCATGGAAGCCGACGCGCTGTCGGTGGAAGACCTGGCCAAGGCGCGGGCCTATTACGGATTGGATAAAGGTCTGTTTGAGCAATACATCGACCTGCTGCTGGGCGCGCTGCGCGGTGACTTTGGGCAGTCATTGTCACTCAACCGCCCGGTGGCCGAGTTGCTCGCCGAGCGCCTGCCACAGACGCTGTCCCTGGCGGGGCTGGCGATTGTGCTGTCGCTGCTCGGCGGCATTGGCTTGGCGTACCTCACCGCGTATATCCGTTGGCAACCCCTGAAAAAAGCACTGGCGCGCCTGCCGTCCCTGGGCTTCTCGGTGCCGGTGTTCTGGATGGGTTTGTTGCTGATCCAGGTGTTTGCGTTTGGCCTGGGTTGGTTTCCCGCGACCGGCACCCGAGGCTTCGAAAGCTTGGTGTTACCGGCGATCACCCTGGCGATCCCAAGTGCAGCGGTGTACGCCCAAGTGCTGCAACGCAGCTTCCAGGGCGTGTGGAAAGAGGCCTATATCGTCACCGCCTACGCCAAGGGCCTGAGCCGGGGCCAGGTGCAGGCACGCCATGGGTTCAGGAATGCCGCGCTGCCCATCCTCACCCTGATCGGCCTACAGGTGGGCAATACCGTGTCCGGCGCGGTGCTGGTGGAAACCATCTTCGCCCGTTCCGGCATCGGCCGCCTGGCCCAGGAAGCCGTACTGCGCCAGGACATTCCGGTGGTGTTGGCCATCGTTGCAGTGTCGGCGGCAGCCTTCGTCCTCGTGAACCTGCTGGTGGACTTGCTGTACCCCTGGCTCGACCCGCGCATTTCCCACACGCCAAAGGTGTCCTAGACCATGACGACGCTCACCCAGAAACGCGTGCGCAGCGAAACCCTCTGGCACCGCCGCAGCCACTTGCAACGCGCCACGTCCACCCTGCTGCCCTTGCTGCGCCGGCCGGGGTTCAGCCTGGCCGTGGCAGTGGTGGTGTTTTCGCTGGTCGCCGCCCTGGCGCCGCACCTGCTGAGCAGCTTCGACCCCTACGCCACCGCGCCGCTCGCCAAACTCACGGCGCCCAACTTGACCCATTGGTTCGGCACCGATGAACTGGGCCGTGACCTGTTTACCCGCGTGGTCTACGGCGCGCGCCTGTCGGTGCTGGCGGCCTCGCTGGCGGTGGGGATCGCGCTGGTAGGCGGACTCGGGCTGGGCATTTTGTCCGGGTTTGCCGGTGGCCGTATCGATGCGGTGATCATGCGCGTGGTCGATGTACTGCTGGCTCTGCCTGGACTGCTGCTGGCCCTGGCGATCGTCACGGCCATCGGTTTCGGCACCGTACCGGTGGCCATCGCGGTGGGCATCGGCATTATTCCGGGCTTTGCCCGTACCACCCGCGCCGAAGTACTGCGGGTGAAAACCCTGCCCTATGTCGAAGCCGCACGGCTGGGCGGTGCCAGTTGGGGCCGCACGTTGTTGCGGCACATTCTGCCCAACGCCTGGGGCCCGGTAGCGGTACTGGCAACGTTGGACTTCGGCGCAGCCATCCTCGCCACCGCAGGCTTGAGTTTTCTCGGTTTCGGCGCCGCACCACCGGCGGCGGAATGGGGCACCTTGATCGCCAACGGCCGGCACTTTCTGATCACCGCACCTTGGGTGTCGTTGCTGCCCGGCCTGTTCCTGGTGGCCGTGGTGTTCAGCCTCAACCATATCGCCCGCACCTTCGAGGAGATCCAGCGATGAGCCCGTTTTTGGTCGATGTACGCCAACTCAGTGTCGATTACCGCTCCAGCGGCCAGGTCAATCCAGCGGTGCGTTCGCTGTCGTTTTCCCTCGCCCAAGGCGAAACCGTGGCGATTGTCGGCGAGTCCGGCTCGGGCAAATCCACCCTGGCCAACGCCATCCTTGGCCTGCTGCCAGACAACGCGCAAATCAGCGCCGGTCAACTGTGGGTGGATGGCAATAACTTGACCCACGCCAGCGAACGCCAGAAACGCAACCTGCGCGGCCGCACCATTGGCCTGGTGCCCCAGGACCCGATGGTCAGCCTCAACCCTACCCTGCGCATCGGCCAACAGATCGCCGAGGCGTTGATCCTGGCCAAGGGCAAGCGCTACCCCGGCGTCGATGCGGATATTGTCGAGTTGCTGCAACAGGTGGGGATCGACAAACCGGTGCTGCGCGCCCGCCAATATCCCCATGAACTCTCCGGCGGCATGCGCCAGCGCGTGCTGATCGCCATCGCCCTGGCCGGTAATCCGCGCCTGATCATTGCCGACGAACCCACCAGCGCGCTCGACGTCACCGTGCAGCGCAAGATCCTCGATCACCTGCAACGGCTGGTCAGGGAGCGCGGCATTTCGCTGTTGATCATCACCCATGACCTCGGCGTGGCCACCGACCGCGCCGACCGCATTCTGGTGATGCAGCACGGCGAGGTGGTCGAACAAGGCCCGCCCCAGCAGATCCTTTCCCGCCCCAGCCACGACTACACCCGCGCACTGATTGCCGCCGCGCCTGCCTTCGCCAAGCGCCGCGATCCGTTGATCAATCTCGATCTGGGGCGCCAGCCGATCCTCAGCCTGCACAACGTCGGCAAGACGTTTGCACTACCCAAGGTCAAGGGCGAAGCCTCGACCTTCATGGCCCTGGAAGGTCTTAACCTTGAGGTGTACCCCGGCCAGACCCTGGCCATCGTCGGCGAGTCCGGTTCGGGCAAGAGCACCGCGCTGCGCATCGCCCTCGGCCTGGAGAAGCCGAGCCAGGGCCGGGTCTGGTTTGAACAACAGGACGTTACAGACCTCAGCTGGCGCGACTTCCGCCCGTTGCGCCAACGCCTGCAACTGGTGCAGCAGAATCCCTTCGCTGCGCTGGACCCACGCTTCACCGTGTTCGACAGCATCGTGGAGCCGCTGGTGTCGTTTGGCTTGCTCAAGGGTGCCGCCCTGGAACAGGCGGCGCGGGAGCTGATCAGCCGCGTGCACCTGCCGGTGAGCTTTCTGGACCGTCTGCCCCGTGAACTGTCCGGCGGCCAGTGCCAACGCGTCGCCATCGCCCGCGCCCTGGCGTTGAAACCCGACCTGCTGTTGCTGGATGAACCGGTCAGCGCCCTGGACGTGTCGGTGCAGGCACGCATTCTTGACTTGCTGCAAGAGCTGCAACGGGAGATGGGCATTGCGTATGTGCTGGTGTCCCACGACTTGTCAGTGGTGGCCAACTTCGCCCATGAGGTGCTGGTGCTGCGCAATGGTCGCGTGGTTGAACAAGGCTCGGTGGCGCAAATCTTCAACCAGCCGGCCACCGAGTACACCCGCGAACTGATTGCGGCCATCCCTGGCCGGCAAGTCGCGGCAAGCGCCGCCTGAGGTTTACTGCGCCGAGCAATCACGCGCCACGATGCCCTTTTCCTGGGCATACGCGGCGGACTTGGCTTCGATCAACGGACGCAAAGTGGCGCGGTCGGCTTGCAGCCAGTCCGTTACCAGCACCCACTTTTGCCCATCCCATTGCTGCACGCGGGCCGAACCGCCGCCTTCGTGGTCGGCGCAGGACAATGTCAACGGCGCCAACAGCCCTTCGAAGCCCATGGCCTTGAGGCGTGCCGCATCGATATTCAGGTGCTCGAACGCCCAGCGGGTTTCCTCACCGTTCAGTGCGCGGTTGCCGAATTTTGCCTGACCGGTGCGCAGCGCTTCGACAGCAATCGCGGCGTTGATCAGGCCGATGTTGTAGTAGACCTTGCCGAAGTAGCTGGTGTCCTTGAGGTTGCTCTTGCCGGGATCGAGGATGAACTGCTTGAGCTTTTTATGGATCTCGAAACCGTCGCCACCGGGGAACGGCGCCAGCGCCTGGTAGCCTTTGGCGGCGGTGCCGGCGGGAATCACGTCGGCTTCAGAGCCTGCCCATACGTCACCGATCAGACGGTCCACGGGAACGCCAAAACGCACGGCGGTCTTGATCGCCACCGGTGTCGAAACGCCCCAGGTGCGCAGGAATACCCAGTCCGGGTTGATCTGGCGCACTTGCCGCCATTGAGTGGACTGCTCGTTACCCGGGTCTGCCACGGGAATCTGGATGTTCTCGAAACCGTACTTTTGCGCCAGCAACTGCATGGCCGCCTGGGTTTCGCGACCGTAGGCAGAGTCGTGATAGACAGTGACGATCTTCTTGCCCTTGAGCTTGTCCAGCCCACCTTCGCGCTGGGCAATGTAATTGATGCCCACCGAGGCCTGGCCGTAGTAGTTGAGCAACAACGGAAACGCGTAAGGGAACACGCGGCCATCGGTGGATTCGGTACGCCCGCCGGCGCCATCGATCAAGGGGATGTGATCGACGGCAGCACGGTCCATCAGCGCATAGGAGGCCGGGGTGCTGTGGGTAAAGAAGAACCCGGTGGGCGCACCGTCCAGGCCGCCTTTGTAGCGTTCGTAGCATTCGATGATGCGGTCGGTCTTCCACTCGGTCTCGCATTCCTGCCAGACCAGCTTCACGCCGTTCACCCCGCCTTCGACTTCGTTGATATAGCGAAAGTAATCAATTTCCCCGGCCCACCACGGAATACCGCTGGAGGCATAGGCGCCAACTCGGTAGGTGGCCAGCGGGATGAACTGTTGATCGTTGGCGGCCTGGGCGATGGTCGACAATGGCCCGCCCAAGGCGCCGAGTGCCAGCAGGCTGGCGATGACTGTGCGTTGCAAGACGTTGTGCATGGGTGTGGTTTCTTATGAAAGGTGAGGTTTCCCCTCCCGTTGTCGGGTCAGCGCCAATGGGTCACAACACAATTCATGCCAAGCGCATAAGCCTTCTTATTCAAGGGGTTGCGCTGTACCGGTCACCCCGCACGGCTCGGATAATCGAACACTTTATTGAACCGCTGTTGCGCCACCAACACCGCGTTCGGTCGCCAGGCCTGCGGCAAAATAGCGCGTTTTACTTCATGCCTGAACTGCGGCTAAATACGCGCCCCTTTGCGTCGATGGCTTTATGGCTATGTTCAAACGCATCAGCCCCTGGATCGCCTGCCTGGCCCTGTTGCTCAACATGCTGGCCATGCCGTTGAGCCGCGCCCTGCAAACGCCGGACATCGGCCTGATGCTGTGGGGTGGATTCTGCTCAGGCGGCGCCTCCCAAGCCCTGCCACCAGGCTTTGACAAGCTGATCGAGCCGCTCAAATCCGCGCCTTCGGCTGCCGCCATGAAGCATGGCGACTGCTGCTGCGGGCATGCCGGCCTGGCCGCGCTGCCGTCCAACTATTACCGGCATTGGCTGCCGCGCTATGCGCCGGATGTCGCCCTCGCTGATCCGCTGTTACCCACGTTGCATCCCAGGGTTCGCTGGCCGAGCCTGAGCCCTCGCGCCTCCCCTGTCGCCTGACTGCCCCGAAACCCTGTGTTTTCTGCCGTCCGTTGAGGGTGGCTGAACGTCCTTGAAGTCTTTTGGTCATCAGGAAGCGTGCTCATGCCTGCTCCATTTACTCTGTCCCGCGCACAGCGTATCGCTGTGCCCTCCTCACTCTGGCCGCTGCTCTCAGTGTTTGCACTCACGCCACTGGCCCATGCAACCGAAAGTTCGGCCCTCACCCTTGGCACCGTCAGCGTCCAAGGCAGCACCAACGCCAGCGGCCCGCTGAACACCGCCAGCGTGCTCAGTTCGGTCGACATCCTCGGTGCCGACATCCTGGAGAAAATGCCGGTCAACTACAGCTGGGAGCTGTTCAGCCGTGCGCCAGGGGTCATGCTCACCGAATTCAACCAAGGCACCACCTCCGGCAAGATCTCCTTTCGCGGTTTCAACGGCGAAGGTGAAGTGAACGCGGTGAAGCTGCTGATCGATGGGATCCCCAGCAACAGCAACGACGGCAACATGCCGTTCATGGACATGATTTTCCCCATGGAGCTGGACAGTATCGAAGTCGTACGTGGTACCAGCGACGCGCGCTACGGCCTCAACAACATTGCCGGCAACGTCAACATGCTGACCCGCACAGGAGGCGACTACACCAAGGCGCGAATCCGCTACGGCAGCTACAACACCCGCGAGACGCAACTCGCCAAAGGCATCGAAGGCAGCAACTGGACCCAGAATTATTTCTTCGCCTACCAGAAAGCCGATGGCTACCGGGATCATGCCCAGGCGGATAAATTCTCGATGTCCGGCAAATGGTTCTACACCCCGGACGACAGCAGCTACCGTGTCGGCCTGATCGCTCGCCATTACGAAACCGAGGCGCAAGAGCCGGGTTATTTGAGTGAAGACGACGCCCGCCACCACCCCACCATGACCAACCGCTACAACGCCACCGACAAAGGCACGCGGCGGATGAACCAACTCAGTGTGCACGTCGATACCGAACTGGCCGAAACATTGGCCTGGGCGGCAAAAACCTACCTCAATACCTTCGACGACCGACGCTGGACGCAATACTGGCGCACCAGCTCCCAGCAGGAGCGCGACGCCTACGAAACCCAGTACGGCGCCCTCACCTCCCTGACCTGGCGGCCCGAGGTAAGCTGGCTCTACGCCTTCGCCCTGGAAGGCGGCGCGGACGTCCAGCAGCAACAGAACACCAGTGAACGCTACCGGACCCAGAACCGCACACGCCTGGCGCAAACCCGCGACCAGCAGTTCGACTTTGATACCTACGGGGCTTACATCCAGGCTGAGATCAAACCGTTTGAATCGCTGAAAATCATCCCGGCCTACCGCGTCGATAAAATCCACGGCGACTTCACCAACCAAATGACCGGCATGGATTACGCCATCAACGACTATGGGCTGATCAAACAACCCAAGCTCAGCGTGGTGTACTCGCCGTGGGACGTGGCCAGCGTGTACGCCAACTGGGGCCGTACCTTCCAGGTCGGCACCGGCGCCGCTGCCTACAAGATACCGCCACGGGATACGGACCTCGCGCCGTCGATCAACGAAGGCTGGGAAACCGGTATCAAGTTCACCCCCGCCGACTGGATCGACGGCCGCGTCGCCTATTGGCAGCAGGAAGCCAGCGGCGAAGTCAGCCGCCGGCTCAATGACCCGAGTGGCGAATCGGATAACGTCGGCGAAACCCGCCGCTGGGGTTACGACGCGCAGTTGAACCTGCACCCGAACGACCGCACCGACATCTGGATGGCCTACGCCTGGCAGTACTCGAAAATCCTCCAGCCCAGCGCCACCCTGCCCAACAGCAAAGGCCAGGAAATCGACCACATCCCCCATCACCTCTACAACGCAGGCATAAACTACAAAGCCACCCCCGCGCTGCAACTGACCGCGTGGATGAACGGCCAGACCCACTATTACCTGGAGCGCGAAAACACCAAGGGGACTTACGGCGGTTACGTGTTGATGAACCTGGGTGCGACGTACCAAGTGACTGAATCCGTCAGTGTCGACCTGCAACTGAAAAACCTCACCAACCGCTACTACGAATACGTCTGGTACGACCCGGACGGCGCGAAGGCGTCACTGCACTCACCCGGCGACGGGCGTGCGCTCTATACCGGCGTCACCTTGGACTTCTGAAAGACAACCCCTTGTTATCAAACATAAAATAAGTCACTGATTTTAAAGGGTTAACCATTTTCCTAAACGGGCCTGTTTTTGTGATGAGCGTGGCCTCTCACATTTGGATAGGGAGAGGTCGTCAAATGCCCGTGGGTTCCGGGTCCGTCACAGGAGCACTCTCCCAGCCACCACAAAAAAATGCCTACCCCCGCCAAGGGATAGGCATTTTTCCTCCCGCAGTTACTGCTTAGCGTGCTTGACCTGCGCCTCAGGCATCGCCGAAGAGTGGTGATTAAGAATTTTCCACTGGCCCCCCACCTGCTCATAAACGAAGGTGTAGCGCGCCTGCACATGGCTGACCTGCCCCTTCGCGTCGGTCAGGGTGAAGGTGTAGACCCCGCTGTCCATGGCTACGTTAGTGCCCAGTTGGCGGATTTCACGGTAGTTGATCTGGCCTACCGGCTTGAGTGCCAGGAAGTGATCGAAGTAGTCCTTGATCTGATCCGGCGTAGTGCGCACTTGGTTGGACACGGTGGGCTGCAGCACCGCGCCCGGCGCATACAGGTCGACCACCGAGGTGACGTTGCCGGTCTGCAAAGCGCTGTTCCAACGGTCAAACAAACCGGCAATCTCCCGGTCCTTCACATTGGCCGGCGCCTGGGCCACCTCACGGTAGACATACGGCGACGTTTCGGCGGCCTGAACAAACGGAACGCTCAAGGCAAACATCAGGGCGATTGCTGCGGGCTTGAATTGCATTGGGATACTCCAGTGGTGTTCGTTGAGCCCACTTTGCCAAGCCGACCGTGGCGCGCCATCGGCCAACCGGAGTCATTTACCTATGCCATTTGGCAGATAGCGCCCAAGGTGTTTAACCATGTTTAATAGAAGCCCCGCACGCCCGCAGCACTGGAGCATCACCCATGCATAACCCGCCCCATGACCCCGGCAGCGCCTTGGCCATGCGCGCGCATTTCCGGCAATCGGAAAGCCGCACGGCGCGGCTGCGGCTGTTAGTGGATACCGGGCAGGAGCTGAGCCAACTGGCCCCCGACGCCATGCGCGAACGCGTACTCGCGCGGGCTTGCGCGTTTCTTGCGATGGACCATGGCCTGCTGCAGGAATGGGCCGCCGACGGAGCTGTTCGCACCACGGCGAGCCATGGCAGCCCGGCACGCCTGACCAGCCTGGCCGCCCTCGCTGACCGCGATCTGCGCGCACCTCGCTGGAAGGAGCAGCCTCACAGCGTGCTGCAAGTGCCGTTGCGTGGCAGTGACGGCAAAGCGTTTGGCCTGCTGGTGTTGGGCAATAGTGTCAGCCTGCGGGCACCGGAGCACGAAGACAGCGAATCCCTGCAACTGCTCGCCACCCTGCTGGCCACTCACCTGGAAAACGATCGCCTGCTGACCACCCTCAAAACCCGCGACAAGACGCTGTCCGACCTGGTCAACCGGCTGTTTCGCGCCCAGGAAGACGAACGCAAGCGCGTGGCCTACGACCTGCACGACGGCCTGGCACAGACCCTCGCGGGTTTGCACCAACGGCTGCAAGGGTTTGCCGGCCGCTGCCCCGTACTGCCGGACGCACTCGCCGCCGACTTGCAGGCGATTCTCACCCTGGCCCAGCACTCCGTCGGTGAAGGCCGTCAACTCATCGCAGGTCTGCGCCCCACCGTGCTGGATGATTTCGGCCTGTTCAAAGCCCTCGACAAAGAAGCCGACCGCCTGCGCGACGCTGGCATCAACGTGGTGTGGCTCGCCCACTGTGAAACGCGATTGCCCAGCCAGGTGGAAATCGCCCTGTTCCGGATCGGCCAGGAAGCCATCAACAATATCCTCAAGCATGCGCATGCCAGCCGGGTGACCCTGACCCTGGCCTTGCACGACGGCCAGGCTTCCCTGCGCATGGACGACAACGGCAAAGGCTTCACTTCGGCCCCCTCACGCGATGACGCCCAGCATCTTGGCCTCGCGACCATGCAGGAGCGTGCCAGCCTGCTGGGCGGCAGCTTCACCTGCGTCAGCGCAGTCGACTGCGGTACCCAACTGCACGCCCGCGTGCCAGCCCACTTGCCTGGAATTCCTCAATGACCGACGTCCTGCGTCTCGTGCTGGCAGACGACCATGAAGTCACGCGCACCGGTTTCGTCTCTCTGCTGGCCGGCCTTGCGCAGTTCGAGGTGGTCGGTCAAGCCAGCGATGGCCTGCAAGCAGTGGAGCTGTGTGAGCAACTGCTGCCGGATATCGTCATCCTCGACATCCGCATGCCTGGGCTCAACGGCTTGGGCGCCGCTCGGTTGCTGCAAGAGCGCCTGCCGGCGGTGAAAGTGGTGATGTTCACCATGGACGACAGCCCCGAATACCTGGAAGCGGCGATGAATGCCGGTGCGGTCGGCTACTTGCTCAAGGACGCCAGCCGTGCCGAGGTGATCCAGGCCCTGCAAAAAGTCGGGGCCGGCGGCGAAGCGCTCAACACAGCAGTCAGCACGCGGCTATTGCGCCGCATGACCGAACGCCAGGCCAGCGGCGCGGCCCCCACCGAAAACCTCACCCCGCGCGAGCGCCAGGTCCTTGGCCTGGTGGCCAACGGCATGAGCAACCGCGCCATCGGCGAGCAGCTCGGGATCACCACTGGCACCGCCAAGGCCCATGTGGAACGCGTGATCGGCAAGCTTGGCGCAGCCGATCGCACCCAAGCCGCCGTACGCGGCATCGCCTTGGGCCTGGTGACGTCACCATGAAGCGGCGTTGGGCCGACCTGCCACTGCGGGGCAAGGCGCTGGTGGTGATCTCGCTGCCGCTGGTGGTGCTGTTGCTGTCGCTCGTGCTGATCTACACCACCGAACGCCAGACCGCCCGCGCCGAAGAGGACGTGCGCCGGGTGCTGCGCGTGCAAGGCGATATCCAGGCCGTGCACACCCTGCTCGCAGAGGCCGCTGCCAGTGTGCGCGGCTACCTGCTCACTCGCCGCGAAGACTTCCTGCCCAGCTACCTCAACGCCAGGCCGCAGATCGAGTCCGCCCTACGCCGGCTTGACCACAACGTGCGTGATCAACGGGTACGCGAGCAACTCAGCGCCATCAAGCCGCTGATCGATGGCAAGGTCGACGGGCTGGAAGAGATGCTCAAGGACCGCGACGCCACGCCGCAATCGATCAGTGCCATCCTGATCAGCAACAAACACATCCTCGATGCGTTGCGCCAACACATCAGCACCATGCTCACCCTTGAGGCGTCGTTGCTGGCCGAGCGCAGCGCGGCGGCGGCCGAAACCCGTCAGCGTTTGTTGCTGTCCACTTGGCTGGCAGCGATCTGCGGCTTGTTTGGCGCCATTGTCGCCGTGCTGTTCCTGTCCAAAGGCATTGTGGCGCGGGTCCAGAATGTGCAGCGCAACGCCCAGCGCCTGGCCCTCGGTTCGCCGCTGCTGCCGCAACCGCCGGAGCACGATGAAATCGGCCAATTGGGCACCAGCCTCGTAGAAGCAGGGTTGCTGCTGGCCGAGCGCGAGCGCGCATTGCGTGACAACGAAGAACGCTTGCGGCTGATCATCGATGGGGTCAAGGACTACGGGATCTTCGCCCTCGACACCGCGGGCTATGTCACCAGTTGGAACAACGGCGCCGAGCGGATCAAGGGCTACACCGAACAGGAAATCATCGGCCAGCATTTCTCGGTGTTCTACTTGCCCGAGGAATGCCCTCAGCACCCGGACATGGCGCTGCGCGAAGCCACCCGCAACGGCGATTACACCGAAGAAGGCTGGCGTTGCCGCCAGGACGGCACGCGGTTCTGGGCCAGCGTGGTGATCACCGCGCAGTACGACGGCACTGGCGCCTTGCGCGGTTTTTCGAAGATCACCCGCGACATCACCGACCGCCGCGCGGCCGAAATCGCTCTGCGCAAGGCCCGTGAGGAAGCCGAACGTGCCAGCCGTGCCAAAAGCGAGTTTCTGTCGCGCATGAGCCACGAACTGCGCACCCCGCTCAACTCGATCCTGGGCTTTGCACAACTGCTGGACATGGACGCGCCCAAGGCGCAAAAGGCCGACGTCGGACATATCCTGCGGGCCGGCCAGCACTTGCTGACACTGATCAACGAAGTGCTGGACATCGCCAAGATCGAGGCGGGAAGCCTGGCGTTGAATATCGCGCCGATCCCTTTGGCGGAGGCGTTGCAAGAGGCGCTGTCGCTGGTGTCGCCGATGGCCGCCGAGGCGGGCATTCGGTTACAGCCATTGCCCGCCTTGGCGGCGGATGTGGGCATCGTGGCCGACCGACAACGCCTGACCCAGGTGCTGCTGAACCTGCTGTCCAATGCGATCAAATACAACCAGCGCGATGGCGACGTCAGCATCGAAGTCAGCGTTGATGGGCCGCGTATCGCCGTGTCGGTGTGTGATTCCGGCAACGGCATCGCGGCGGATCACCTGGGGCAACTGTTCAAACCGTTCGAACGCCTGGGCGCCGACCCCAATGTGGAAGGCAGCGGCCTGGGCCTGGCCCTGAGTAAAAGCCTGCTGGAAAACATGGACGGCCACCTCAATGTGCAAAGCCAAGCCGGCATTGGCTCACGCTTCACGCTGGAGCTACCGTTCGCGCGCGTGGCGGCATTCCAGCGCAGTACCACGCCCGTCATCGACACCCAGTTGCCGCGCCCAGTCCCCGCCGCCTGCACGTTCCTGGGCAAGGTTTTATGCATCGAAGACAATCTCTCCAGCCTGGCGCTGATCGAAACCCTGCTGCAACGCCGACCGGGGATAAAACTGCTGTCCAGCATGCAAGGCCAACTGGGCCTGGACCTGGCCGCGCAGCACGCGCCACAGTTGATTCTGCTGGATGTCTGCCTGCCGGACCTCGACGGATTGAAGGTGCTGCAACGCTTGCGCCAGTCACCGATCACCCGTGACACACCGGTACTGATGATCACCGCCGACGCCAGCGACCTTACCCGCCAGGCTCTGCAAGACGCCGGCGCAACCGCCGTGTTGAATAAACCGATCAACGTGCCCGCGTTTCTCGCCCACCTCGACCAGTCTTTCCCGGAGCCCGCGTGAACCTCGACCTGCGCATTCTAATCATCGACGACCAACGCCCGAACCTCGATCTGGTGGAGCAACTGCTGGCGCGCGAAGGGCTCACCAACGTGCTGAGCAGCACCCAGCCGCTGCGCACCCTGGAGCTGTTCAACAGTTTCGAACCGGACTTGGTGATTCTTGACCTGCACATGCCGGAATTCGACGGCTTTGCGGTGCTGGAACAACTCAACCGGCGTATCCCCCAGGGCGAATATCTGCCGATCCTGGTACTCACCGCCGACGCGACCCGCGACACCCGCCTGCGCGCCCTGGCCCTGGGCGCCCGGGACTTCATCAGCAAACCCCTGGACGCGCTGGAAACCATGCTGCGGGTGTGGAACCTGCTGGAAACCCGGGTGCTCTACAAGACCTTGCGCACCCTGGTACCCGCGCAGCGCATCGAGTTGTTGCAACGGCGTGAATCAACGGGCAATCTGCCCGCCGCCGGGGAGGACCCGGCTTAACTTCCCGTCGGTTCATGCACCTCAAGGACGATCCGCACATGGCGGCTTCAAACAAATGGCTGATGTCGTCAGTCGCGTATTACCTGGATTTCTTCACCGTCCCTCTGTTTATCGGCCTGGCGCTCTGCCTGGCGCCACTTGATCCGCTGCAACTGCTCGCGGGCTTCATGGCCTGGACGCTGGTGGAGTATTCGGCACACCGCTTTCTGTTCCACTCGCTGTATCGCCACGAGCACTGGACCCACCATGTGGATGTGCTGGCCTATATCGGTGTGTCGAGCTGGAAAACCAGCTCCACCTTTGCGGCATTGCTGCTATTGGCCTGGTACGCCGGTTTGACCTCGGCGTTTGTCGGCGCGGTGACGGGCTACTTCTATTACATCTCGGTGCACTACGTGATGCACCGCCCGGCGCATTGGGCCTATCGATTTATTCCGGGGCTGGTGGCCAATCACGACCTGCATCACCGCAAAGGCATCGAGAAGAACTTCGGCGTGTCTTCACCGCTGTGGGACCATGTGTTTCGCACCTATATCCGCGCAGAGCGTGCCTGAAGCGCCTCTGAGCGATTGTTTTTATTACGAATAAATCTAGCGTCCCGTACAACGGCATTTCCAACCTTATCTACGCTCAAGCCCGTGCCAGGAGGCGCATTGAAGAGTCCATGACGGACCCACTGTCTCCTGGCGTCTGATGCCTAGGAGATACCGATGAGAATGGAAACCCATCGCCCCCGGCCCGGGTTCGGCTGTGCGCTGTTTGGCGCGTTGCTGAGCCCCCTGGTCGTCGCGGCCCCCACGTTGTCTACGCAAATACCCTTCGATGTCACGGCGACCCCGCCCTTCTCTCTCGACAGCCTGCAAGCCAACTTCGATGAAATGTCGTGGCAGACGTTCATTGCGCTGAACTGGCCGGTCCTGGCCGATGGCAAGCCCAATACCGGCGTGCAGATCGGCCAGCAGGACGCGGCCACGGTGTGGGAAAGCTACAAGGAGAGCTACCAAATCTTCCTGCCCCAAGGGCAGAAACCAGCGGCCTGGCAGGCGCCGGCCAGTGTACCGGCGGCCTGTGAGGGCAAGGGGTCGGGGCGCTTGTTGCAGCAAATGGGCAAGGTCCCGGATGTGCTGGACGAGTTTATTCAGCCGTTTCAAAGCGGCCCGTTGGTGGACCAGAGCGGCGTGTACACGCGCAATGAAATCGTGGTTAACCAATCGATGTTCGACGGCATCGTCAACAATGGCCTGTACAGCATCCAGGGTCAGCAGGCATTTTTTGCCGCCAGTGCGACCAATGCGGTGGCATTCAGTTGCGGCAACCCGGCCACCAGTGACGTGGGTTCGTTGATGGTCAAGGCCTCGTGGAAGGTGCTGGACGGCAACGACAACCCCAGCAGTTTCCACACCGTCGATGCCCTGGTGTATACGCCAGGCAACAGCGACCCGAGCAAAGGGCCGGTGGTGGCCGAGTCCTGCGTTGCCGAGCCGGTGGGGCTGGTGGGGCTGCATATCGTGCATAAGACCACCAGTGCGCCGCAGTGGGTGTGGTCGACCTTCGAGCACGTTGACAATGTCCCGGAAAAAACCACGCCGCCTGCCGAGCGCAAAGGCCCGTACCTGTTCTACAACGCCAGCAGCCATGCCGAGGTCAACCAACCGCCGCCACGGCCCTGGAACCCGGCGGTAAAGGCCACGCCTTCGCAGATCGTGCGCGAGATCCCTTTGACCGATGAAACCAAGGCGCTCAACAGCACTTACCAGAACCTGCTGCGTACGGTTAACCCCAACAGCGTCTGGGCCAATTACCAGTTGATCAGCACCCAGTGGCCTACCCTCAGCGGCCAGCCACCGTGCCAGATCTCGGCCACCAAACCGTTGGGCAATCCAGCGCCTTCGTTCCTCGCCAATGCAACGCTGGAGACCTATATCCAGGGCACGGTGCCCCAGGCGTCCTCCAGTTGTATCGCCTGTCACGGCAATGCCGCCACCCACGTGACGCAATCACCGCGCACCAGTTTCGCCGACTTCACTTACCTGCTCGAACGCGCTCAATCCACCGGTGTGACAAGGAGTCAGCCATGAGTACCGACTTGGACAATTTTACCGGCCTGAGCGTGGTGCTCACCGGCATCAATCAGGAACTGCTGGCGCCGTCGGTAGACCCCATCGGCCTGCCCACCCTGTTTCTGAATTTCGTTGGCCCTCGCGTGGGCCAGGACGTGCTCAGCGCCCTGCTCGCCCAATACGCCGCGCTGGCGAGCGAGCAGCAGACGCCGCAGCAAATCGGCAACGCAATCCTGATGCAGAACGGCCAACCCGCCGCCACGCAAACCGCCCAAGCGGCGCGCGCGATCATGAAACTGTGGATGCTCGGCGTGTGGTATCAGCCGTACACCCAAGGCGCGTTCCCGGTGAACGAGCAAACCGTGGTCAGTGCCGAGGCCTACACCCAGAGCTGGGCGTGGAACATCGCCCAGGCCCATCCGATGGGCTACAGCGAGTTCTTCTTCGGTTACTGGAACAGCCCACCACCGAGCCTGGAAGACTTCACCGGGGTTACCGCCAGCCCACAGCCTGGAGCATCGTCATGAGTACCGAACAAGCAGACGTAGTGATCGTCGGTGCTGGCCTGGCGGGCAGCATCATTGCCTATCAATTGGGCCTGGCGGGGGTGAAGGTGCTGGTGCTGGAGTCCGGCCCGGAAGTCCCGGCCAACCGAAACCAGTACCTGGAGCGTTTCTACACCGCCACGCTGAAGACCCCCGAGTCCCCCTATCCGCCGGTGAGCACCCTCAGTCCGACGCGCAACCCGGCCGAACAGAACGCACCGCGCGCGACCATCGCTGACCTGCTCGATGACAACTGGAAAAATCCCGAGGTCAGTTACCTGGTGCAAAAAGGCCCGTTGCCGTTCACCAGCACCTATGAGCGCGTCGGCGGCGGCACTACCTGGCATTGGGTCGCCACGTGCCTGCGCATGCTGCCGAATGATTTTAAGATGAAGACGCTGTACGGCGTGGGCGTGGACTGGCCGATCAGCTACAACGACCTGCAAAGCGCTTATTGCCGCGCCGAAGCAGAAATAGGCGTGGCGGCCAACGTCGCCGACCAGGCCTACCTGGGCATCACGTTCCCGACCAACTATGAATACCCGATGACCAGCATTCCGCTGTCGTTGGTGGATGGCAGCTTCGTCAGCGCGGTGCAGGGCCAATCGTTCCAAGGACTGCCGCTGGTGGTGAGCCCCACCCCAGCCGGGCGCAACTCGCAGCCGTATGCCGGGCGACGGGTGTGCGCAGGCAATACCAACTGCACGCCGATCTGCCCGATCCAGGCCAAGTACGACGCCACGGTGACCCTGAACAATGCGCTCAACACCGGCAATGTGCGGGTGCTGTACAAGACCGTGGCGAGCAAGGTCACGGTGGCAGCGGACAAGACTGTCAGCGGCATTGAGTTCATTCAGTATCAGTTGGGCGATGGGCCGGCCACCGGCACTGGCGTCGCGATCGGGCAGCGCTATGTGATCGCCGCCCATGCCATCGAAACGCCAAAACTGCTGCTCAACTCCACCAGCAGCGCCTGGCCCAAGGGCGTGGCCAACAGCAGTGGCCAGGTCGGTCGTAGCCTGGCGGACCACCCGATCTACCTGGCGTGGGGCTTGATGCCCGAAGGCAAGACGGTGTTCCCGTACCGTGGCCCGGTATCCACCGCCGGTATCGAAAGCCTGCGCGACGGCGCCTTTCGCAGCCAGCGCGCGGCCTGGCGGATCGAGATAGGCAACGAGGGTTTCAACTGGCCGATCGGCGACCCGTACACCACCGTGGCCGACCTGATCGATGGCACCAACGTCAGCCGCACCAACCCACTGCCAAAGTCCACGGACGCGTCCCAGGTGCTGTTCGGCACGGCACTGGTGCAACAGCTGAACAACCTGCTCACCCGGCAGTTTCGGGTGGGGTTTCTGGTGGAACAAGTCGAGGACGATCCGAACAAGGCCAACTGCTACATCGTGCCGTCCAGTCAGTACAAAGACCGTCTGGGCATCCCGCGACCGGAAATCCATTACAACCTGTCGGACTACACCAAGGAAGGCTTCAAACAGGCGCGGATTCTTGCCAGCCACGTCATCACTGAGCTGCTGGGCGCCACCGAACTGACCACCAATATCAAGCCCGGTTTGTTTGAATACCAGGGCGAGTCGTACTCCTTCCAGGGCGCCGGGCACTTGATGGGCACCTACCGCATGGGCGCCGACCCGGCCACCTCGGTGGTCGACAAATACCAGCGCAGTTGGGACCACAACAACCTGTTCCTGGTGGGCGACGGCGTATTCCCCACCACCGGCACCTCCAACCCGAGCCTGACCATTGCCGCGCTGTCGATTCAGGCCGGCGACACCCTGTGCAACGACCTCAAAGCCGTCACCGTGCAGGTGCAAGCCAACCAGCCATGGCAAGGCACTGGCGTGCAGATCAGCGGCCCAAGCCCGCGTGTGGTGCGGTATGTCAGCGGCCATTGGCTGGCCAGCCCGGTCGGCGGCATGGTTGATGGCAATGGCAGTCCGGGGTTGATCGCCAAAGCGGGCTACACCCTGCCGGGCGCAAATGAAGGCGCGCTGGTTGGGCGTGTGGGCAGCAGCGGGACACCGTTTCTGGTGGGGGATCTGGCCGAGATTCCGCCGGGGCAGACGGGGGAATTGCAGCTGTGTATCAACGATGATCTGGAGGGGCGCTATGGCATTGGTTTGGGGGATAACCAGGGAGCGCTGACGGTGCAGATCGGGTTCGGTACAGCGTAGGGCCCACGGCCAAACACCGTCCGGTCGTTTTGACTGGACGGTTTCACCCGTCCATACGCCCACCTCAATGCAATGCCTGACACCCCAACCGCCACACCCTCTCAGTGCTTGTTGCGAACCACGCAACAGTCCTTTGTCATCACGCCCATTGATAGCACCCTAACGAAACCCCCATCCTAGAGGGCTAATCTCGCGCTTATATCATTCGCAATGATAGTTACCTTTGCTTCATTCGATTCGTGACATACCACCCCGCCGCGCATGATCCGCCCATCTCAAATACATTGGCGGATGCACCTCATGGAACAGTCACTCAAACATTTGCGCTTCCCCCTGGCGATTTTGGCCGTGGTGGTGATGAGCGCGTGCGGCAAGACCCCGGAACAAGCGGCCGCCATGCCAGCCGCCAAAGTCAGTGTGGCCAAGGTGCTGGAACAACCGGTGAACGAGTGGGATGAATTCACCGGCCGTTTGGAAGCACCGGAAACTGTGCAGATCCGTCCACGGGTTTCTGGCCAGATTGACCAAGTCGCTTTCACCGAAGGCGCTTTGGTCAAGAAAGGCGACCTGCTGTTCCAGATCGACCCGCGTCCGTTCCAGGCTGAAGTGCGCCGCCTTGAAGCCCAGTTGCAACAGACCCGCGCCGCCGCCACTCGCAGTGACAACGAAGCCCAACGCGGCGAGCGCCTGCGCCAGAGCAATGCGATCTCCGCCGAACTGGCCGACTCGCGCACCACCGCCGCCCAGGAAGCCCGCGCCGCCGTCGCCGGGATCCAGGCGCAGTTGGACCTGGCCAAGCTGAACCTGAGCTTTACCCGCGTAACCTCGCCAATCAGCGGCCGCGTCAGCCGTGCCGACATCACCGCCGGCAACTTGGTGACCGCTGACGTCACCGCGCTGACCAGCGTGGTTTCCACCGACAAGGTCTACGCCTACTTCGACGCCGATGAGCGCGTTTACCTCAAGTACACCGAGCTGGCTCGCCAAGGCCGCCGTGGCGCTACCACCCCGGTTTACCTGGGCCTGTCGAATGAAACCGGCAACCCGCACCTGGGCCAGATGAACTTCGTCGACAACCAGGTCAACCCGGCCACCGGCACCATTCGTGGTCGCGCCGTGTTTGACAACAGCAAGGGCGAATACACCCCTGGCCTGTACGCACGCCTGAAGCTGGTGGGCAGCGGCACCTACTCCGCCGTGCTGATCAACGATGAAGCCGTGGGCACCGATCTGGGCAAGAAATTCGTACTGGTGATGGACGGCGACAAACCGGCTTATCGCGCCGTGGAGCTGGGGCCGAAGATCGAAGGTTTGCGCATCGTACGCAGCGGCCTGAACAAGGACGACACCATCATCGTCAAGGGCCTGCAGCGTGCACGCCCCGGCTCGCCGGTCGCCCCGGAAACCATTCCGATGGCCAGCAAAGAAACCCTCGCCGCCTTGGCCCAACAACGACAAGCGCTTGAAGCCAGCAACCTGGAACAAGTGGCGCCGGATAAAGCCGCGCCCAAACTTGCCAGCGTCGCGACTCCACGCGGTTAAGGGATACGACTCAAGATGAATTTTTCCAAGTTCTTCATTTCGCGGCCGATCTTCGCAGCGGTGCTGTCGCTGCTGATTCTGATCGCCGGCGCGATTTCGCTGTTCCAACTGCCGATCAGCGAATACCCGGAAGTGGTGCCGCCGACCGTGGTGGTGCGCGCCAACTTCCCCGGCGCCAACCCCAAGGTCATCGGCGAAACCGTGGCCGCGCCGCTGGAGCAGGCCATCACCGGCGTCGAGAACATGCTGTACATGTCCTCGCAATCGACTGCTGACGGCAAGCTGACCCTGACCATCACCTTCGCCCTGGGCACCGACCTGGACAACGCGCAGGTGCAGGTACAAAACCGCGTGACGCGGACTCAGCCAAAACTGCCTGAGGAAGTGACGCGCATCGGTATCACCGTGGACAAGGCCTCCCCCGACCTGACCATGGTGGTGCACATCACCTCGCCGGATCAGCGCTACAACATGCTCTACCTGTCCAACTACGCGATCCTGAATATCAAGGATGAGCTCGCGCGGCTCGGCGGCGTGGGCGATGTGCAGTTGTTCGGCATGGGCGACTACTCGTTGCGTGTATGGCTGGACCCGAACAAGACCGCCTCGCGCAACCTGACCGCCACCGATGTGGTGACGGCGATTCGCGAGCAGAACCGCCAAGTCGCCGCCGGTGCCTTGGGCGCGCAGCCTTCACCTAACGACACCAGCTTCCAGCTGTCGGTCAACACCCAGGGGCGCCTGGTCACCGAAGAAGAGTTCGAGAACATCGTGATTCGCGCTGGCGATAACGGTGAAATCACGCGCCTTAAGGACATTGCACGGGTCGAGCTGGGCTCCAGCCAATATGCCCTGCGCTCGTTGATCGATAATCAGCCAGCGGTGGCGATCCCAATCTTCCAGCGTCCTGGCTCTAACGCCATCGACATCTCCAACGATGTACGCGCCAAGATGGCGGAGCTGAAAAAAAGCTTCCCCGAAGGCATGGACTACCGCATCGCCTATGACCCGACGGTGTTCGTGCGCGGCTCCATCGAGGCGGTGGTTCACACGCTGTTCGAAGCACTGATCCTGGTCGTGCTGGTGGTGATCCTGTTCCTGCAGACCTGGCGCGCCTCGATCATTCCGTTGGTGGCGGTGCCGGTCTCGCTGATCGGTACGTTTGCGGTGATGCACCTGTTTGGGTTCTCGCTTAACGCACTGTCGTTGTTCGGATTGGTGTTGGCGATTGGTATCGTGGTGGACGACGCCATCGTGGTGGTGGAAAACGTCGAACGTAATATCGAGTTGGGGCTTGAGCCCTTCCCCGCCACTGAAAAAGCCATGAGCGAAGTGACCGGTCCGATCATCGCGACGGCGTTGGTGCTGTGCGCGGTATTCGTGCCAGCAGCCTTTATCAGCGGCTTGACCGGGCAGTTCTACAAGCAGTTCGCGTTGACCATTGCGATCTCCACAGTGATCTCCGCGTTCAACTCGCTGACCCTGTCCCCTGCACTGGCAGCGGTGTTGCTCAAGGGCCACAACGCGCCGAAAGATGGCTTCTCCAGGTTCCTCGACAAGCTGTTGGGTGGCTGGTTGTTCCGTCCATTCAACCGCTTCTTCGAAAAAGCCAGCCACGGCTATGTCGGCACCGTTCGCCGGGTGATTCGCGGCAGCGGCATCGCACTGTTCCTGTACGCAGGCCTGATGGTCCTGACCTGGCTGGGCTTTGCCCACACACCGACCGGTTTCGTACCGGCCCAGGACAAGCAATACCTGGTGGCTTTCGCCCAACTGCCCGACGCCGCCAGCCTGGACCGCACTGAAAACGTGATCAAGCGTATGTCTGACATCGCCTTGAAACAGCCCGGCGTGGAAAGCGCTATCGCCTTCCCGGGCCTGTCGATCAACGGGTTCACCAACAGCCCGAACAGCGGCATCGTGTTCGTGACCTTGAAGCCATTCGATGAGCGCAAAGACCCGAGCATGTCCGCCGGTGCGATTGCCGGCGCGTTGAACGGCAAGTACAGCGACATCCAGGAAGCCTACATGGCGATCTTCCCGCCACCACCGGTACAGGGCCTCGGCACTATCGGCGGGTTCCGTCTGCAGATCGAAGACCGTGGCAACCTGGGCTATGACGAACTGTACAAAGAAGTGCAGAACGTCATCACCAAGAGCCATGGCGTGCCGGAACTGTTCGGCCTGTTCACCAGCTACACGGTCAACGTGCCCCAGGTCGATGCCGCCATCGACCGCGAAAAGGCCAAGACCCACGGCGTGGCGATCAGCGACATCTTCGACACCCTGCAGATCTACTTGGGCTCGTTGTATGCCAACGACTTCAACCGCTTCGGCCGTACCTATCAGGTCAACGTGCAGGCGGAGCAGCAGTTCCGCAATGATTCGGACCAGATTGGCCAACTGAAAGTGCGTAACAACAAGGGCGAGATGATCCCGCTGGCAACCTTCATCAAGGTCAGCGACACCTCAGGCCCGGACCGCGTGATGCACTACAACGGCTTTATCACCGCTGAAATCAACGGCAACGCCGCTCCGGGCTACAGCTCCGGCCAGGCAGAAGCGGCGATTGAAAAACTGTTGAAGGATGAACTGCCCAACGGCATGACCTATGAGTGGACTGACCTGACTTATCAGCAAATCCTCTCGGGCAACACCGCGCTGTTCGTGTTCCCGCTCTGCGTACTGCTGGCGTTCCTGGTACTGGCTGCTCAATACGAGAGCTGGAGCCTGCCACTGGCGGTGATCCTGATCGTACCGATGACGCTGCTGTCGGCCATTACCGGGGTGATCATCTCGGGTGGCGACAACAACATCTTCACTCAGATTGGCTTGATTGTACTTGTGGGCCTGGCGTGTAAGAACGCGATTCTGATCGTCGAGTTCGCCAAGGACAAACAAGCCGAGGGCCTCGACCCGCTGGCCGCGGTGCTGGAAGCCTGCCGCCTGCGTCTGCGGCCGATTCTGATGACCTCGTTCGCCTTCATCATGGGTGTGGTGCCACTGGTGTTGTCCAGCGGTGCCGGTGCCGAGATGCGTCATGCCATGGGCGTGGCGGTGTTCTCCGGGATGATCGGTGTGACCTTCTTCGGTCTGTTGCTGACGCCAGTGTTCTACGTACTGATCCGTCGTTATGTGGAGCGCAGCGAAGCGCGCAAAGCGGCCAAGGCCTTGAAGCTGGAGACACAGCAATGAGTGTGAAAGTATTCCTGCCGAGCTTGCTGGTACTGGCGCTGAGCGCCTGTGCCGTGGGCCCGGACTACAAGACCCAGACCCCGGAGGCGGCGAACATCACCGCCGCCGCGGACGCCAAGCAGTATGACCACGCCAAGTTCGAAGGCATCTGGTGGCAGCAGTTCGAAGACCCGACGCTTAACCAGTTGGTGACTCAATCGCTGCAAGGTAACCGCGATTTGCGCGTAGCGTTTGCCCGCCTGCGCGCTGCTCGTGCAATCCGCGATGACGCCAGCAATGATGCCATGCCGACGATTACCAGCCGCGTCAGCAGCGACCAGGGCAAGGGCCAGATCCCGGGCCAGACCACCCGCCGGGTCAAGACCGAGCGTTACGACCTGGGCCTGGACATGGCCTGGGAACTGGACCTGTTCGGCCGCATCCAGCGCAACCTGGAAGCCACCGACGCCGACCAGCAGGCCGCCGAAGCCGATCTATACCAGTTGCAAGTCACCCTGATTGCCGAACTGGTGGACGCCTACGGTCAACTGCGCGGCGCACAACTGCGTGAAAAGATCGCCCTGGACAATCTGAAGAACCAGCAGGACTCGCGCACCATCACCGTCAGCCTGCGCGACGCCGGTGTGGGTGACCAACTCGACGTGGAACGCGCCGACGCACGCCTCGCCGCCGTTGAAGCCAGCGTGCCGCAACTGCAAGCCGAACAAGTGCGCGAACGTAACCGCATCGCCACCCTCCTCGGCCAGCGTCCGGACAAGTTGAGCGTGGACCTGGGCCCGAAAGACCTGCCGGCGATTGCCAAAGCGTTGCCGATCGGTGATCCAGGCCAACTGCTGCAACGTCGCCCGGACATTCTCAGCGCCGAACGCAAACTGGCCGCCGCCACCGCACGTATCGGCGTGGCCAAGGCCGACCTGTTCCCACAGGTCAGCCTCAGCGGCTTCCTCGGCTTTACCGCCGGGCGCGGTTCACAGATCGGTTCGTCCGCCGCGAATGCCTGGGCCCTCGGCCCGAGCATCACCTGGGCCGCGTTCGACCTGGGCAGCGTGCGCGCCCGTTTGCGTGGCGCAGACGCCGAAGCCGATGGCGCCCTGGCGACCTATGAGCAGCAAGTGTTGCTGGCACTGGAAGAATCCGAAAACGCCTTCAGTGACTACAGCAAGCGTCAGCAACGCCTGATCTCACTGATCCGTCAAAGCGAATCCAGCCGCGCCGCCGCCGACCTCGCCGCCATCCGCTACCGCGAAGGCACCGTGGACTTCCTCGTCCTCCTCGACGCCCAACGCGAACGCCTCGCCGCGGAAGACTCCCAGGCCCAGGCCGAAGTGGACCTGTATCGCGGGATCGTGGCGATCTACAAGGCACTCGGAGGTGGATGGAAGCCAGATACCGTTGTAGCAACGGCGAAGTGATGTAAAGAGCTCCTTTGGTTGGTCGCATCCAACCAATTTTTAGCCCCGTGGCCTGTTTGGTCATGGGGCTTTTTTTTGGTCGGATACTTTTCAGGCGTGTGCATTGGGACGTGCCCCCCACACTCCCCAGTGATATCGGTCAGAACATTCTCCATTCACATCGCAAACTAACATTGGCCGATTCATGGTCGACAAGGAATGGAATGCTTAATACAAACAGGAGATTGATATGGGCATGCTCGTTACGAATGCCGCAACCACGCTATCGAAGCAGACAGATGCTCGCGTAATCAGAAATCCGACGATGGTGACAAATGCGTTCACTGTGAATGAAGAGGCCAAGGCGGCGGAGACATTAAAACTCAAAAACGCCGAGAAAACGGCTGACCTGAAGGCATTCCTGAAAAACTATGACATGACATCGATCAGCACCCAGGAGCTGAAAATCGTTGGTAGGAAACTCTATGAGAGCGATCTGATAGATGGAAATACATTTAGTATGTTCATTTCCGGCGATGGCGCATTCGATGAAAATGGGCACCAGACAAAACAGGACGTTAAGTTCAATGCTATAGCGCTATTCAATGAGAAACATGAAGATCAACTGGCATATTTCAGTACCGACCGCTACTCGAAACCCGAAGATGTCACCTATATTCTTGGCGGAATGAAAAGTGCAAATCAAGTGATCAATGCCCTGGCCTATTTTGTAAACTCTGAAAATAACAACCTGTCGGTAGATGAGCGTGCCTGAGCCACGGCTCGTAGAATTGCAGTGCAATCAATCGCGCATGAATTATCAATCCAAGTAAGTCGGGCACTTCCTAAAAGTTCGAAGGATCATGCTGTCAGACGCAAACGCAAGACACAGCCAGTTATTTCTTAGTCCCTTGCGCCCCGAACTTAAACGCGAGTGACTTCATTCAAAATCAAACTCCGATAATGCCCAGGATTGGACCCCGCCCACTTCCGAAACGCCTTATAAAACGAGCTCGTGTCCGCAAACCCCAACCGCGCGGCAATCTCGGCGAAGCTGATCTGCGGTTCCGCCAGCCACACTATCGCCAGTTCTTTGCGCACGCTGTCCTTGAGGCCTTGGTAGGTTTGCCCTTCTTCCGCCAGACGGCGGCGCAGGGTTGAGGCGGAGATGCATAAGGTGGCCGCAAGGCCGTCGGTTTCCGGCCAGGTGTCGGGGGGCATTTGGCGCAGGTCGTGTTTGATCCGTGTGGCGAGGCTGTCGGGGTCGCGGTATTTGACCAGGATGTTGGCCGGCGCGTGGGCGAGGAAGCGCTTGAGTTCTTCAGGGCTGCGCTTGATGGGCAAGTCGAGGCAGTCGGCGGAAAAGATCATACGGGTGCGCGGTCGGTCGAAGCGCAGGTTGTCGGAAAACATCACTTGGTAGTCGTCGTAAAAGTCTGGCTGTGGGCAGCGCAACTCAATAGCCAGGATGGGAATGCGCCGTCCCGCCAGCCAGCAGGCGACGCCGTGCACGATCATCCAATAGGTGAAATAGGTGAACGCGCGCTGCGGCTTAGGCTCGGGCTCGTGCAGGACAATCTCTGCCAGGCTCTGTTGGCGCACCAACTGGGCGGGCATGCGTTCCAGCATCAGCGAGAGGAACCCCAAACCGGTTTCCAGGCTGGTAGCAAGCGTTGGTTGCGCCACGCAGGCATGGCACAAAAACGCCAGGCTGCCGGACTTGAGCTTGCGCGGGTCCATGCCGAAGAATTCATCGTCCATGCGCCGTGCCAGCAAACGCCACAGCCGCGCATAAGCGGTAGCCGAAATGCGCGCGGTCGGCAGTTCGAGCAACCCAGGGTCAATCCCGACTTTGCGCAAGACTTCAATCGTGGCCGCACCGGTTGCACAGCTCTGCAACAAGGCCTCGCGCACGAGGTGGATGGAGATGGTGTCTTTTTCCAACATTGGCGCCGCCGTGCCCTGTGTGGCGTGAAGTGCGGCCATCTTAGGCAGTCGCGCGGCAAAAGAGTAGGCACCGAGGTATTGGTCTCGGGTATTCTGCGCCGGGATTTTTACCGACAGGGAGTGGAATCGATGAGTTGCTGGGAAGTACTTGGGCTGCCGTCCGACGCCGATGCTCGCAGTATCAAGCGCCAATACGCGGTGTTGCTCAAACAGCATCGCCCGGATGAAGACCCTGTCGGCTTCCAGCGCCTGCGCGAGGCCTATGAGCACGCGCTGCAATGGAGCCGTTATGAAGCGCCCGTCGAAGTGCCGCAAGCGCTCCCGGTCGACACAGTGCAGCCCGCTACGACCGAGCCCGACACGCGCTTGGACCAGGCGCAAGCCTTAGTGGACGACGCCACACCGGCCAATCTTGCGCGTCTCTATGAGCAAGCCCAGCACATTGGATGCGCCGAGGCTTTTGAGGCCCTGCTGCTGCAACGCTGCCTGAATGGCACGGAACCCGCGATTGCGGCCTGGGCCGTCACTCATCTGCACTGGCTCACGCCCTGGCAACGGGAAACACCCGTGCGACTGCCCGACTATCGTCTGGCTGCCTTGTTGGAGCAGATGTTTACCGACGTCGAGCACACGCTCACCGAATTACTCAATCAACAACAGGTCGAGGCCTTCACGGCGGCCTTGATCGAGTTGCATAACACCGAATGGCTCAAGCCCCTGGCGCGCCATGCGCGGCTCAATGACGTACTCGCGCGCACGCTGCTGGCCAGCACCTTCTGGTCCGAGCCGCTGTTCGAAACCCTGTGCACCGAGCAGGCCTGGTCCGATCAGTACCTGGAAAACCACTGCCCCGAGCCTGAGTGGTCGGCGTTAAAGGAACGCAATGTACTGGAGCGTTTCAGTGCACAGGTCTACCACCAGGCCAGCCTGGACAGCCGTGACCCCAAGGCGCGCGCGGCCAGGTTGCTGTTCGGCGACATGACGCTGGAACAACGCCAACGCTTTGCCCGACGCTTCGGCGAATCCGACTGGAACGCCTGCCGCACCCTCAGCGAAACCCTGCTCAACCAGTACCCGGCCCTGTGCGCACACATGCCCGGTGAGGATCCCTACTTCTGGCGCGACTGGGAACGCATCAGCCGCCCCTGGCCGATGTTTGTGGCGTTGCTGGGCATGGCCGTCGGCTGGGCGATCCACGACCAGCAAATGACCGACCACACCCTGATGGAATCCCTCGGCATGGCCCCTACCTGGGCCTTCCTGATCGCCATACCGGCCCTGCTCATCCTCGCGATCTGGCGTCCGGCCACCGACGGTTTTGGTGAAATCGATGAGCGGCTTGCCGTGCACCTGTCGCCCTGGCTGAGCTTTCGCCGGCCGCCACCGTTGGTGATCCGCGAGATTCTGCCGTGCTGGGTGCTTGGCCTGTTGATCTGGATGATCCTCGGCAACTACGCGTTGGCGGGCTATGTGTTGACGTTGCAGGGCCTGGGCCTGGCGCAGCGCGTGCTTGGTCGGCCGGGATTACGTGCAGCACTGACGTGGCGCTGGCCGGCGCGACCGTCGACGCGTCAATGGGCCATCGGCCTGGGCCTCGGCGCCCTGCTGCTGAGCGCCGCGCAGATGTACGAAAACAATCAACGTATCCACCGTGATGAGGGTTTGCAGCCGTTCTTGATGAGCCGTTGCAGCGGACTCAAAGCTGGCGCGCCGGGGTGTACACCATGAACCGCATCACCTTTGCTGCCCTCTGCACCTTCGTGCCCCTGGCGCTGAGCACCGTGGGCCTGCTGACGAATACCGATATGCTCGCCCCGCTGAAAACCTGGGCCAACCGCCCGGCAGCGCTTGAGCACCAGCAAGCCCAGGCGCTGCGTCCGGTGATCGACTGCCTCAACCGAGTCGACAGCAATTGGCGAGTGGCGTACTTCAACTACCGCAGCCGCAGCCCCCGCGCCAACGACCCGAATCTGGCGTTCATCGAGCGTTTCCCCGAGCTGTATCAGCGCACACAAGGCCCGCAATTGAGCCTGCTGGACTACGACGCCAAACGCCCGGACCTGTGCCTGCTGACGTCCTCGCAAAGAAGCGCACTGCAAAAATACTTGCCGCAGATCGCCGCGCTTCGCAACGACTATATGGACCACCTGCTGCAGGTCTATTCATCGGTGAAAGCGTTCGACTTCTACCCCAGCGCAACCGTCCCTGGCCTCACCCCTGCGCAGCGGGCGATCAGCGATGCGCAGTTCTTCCCTGTGGCGGAAAAATTCCTCACGGTCTCATCCGAACTGCGCGCCGCCGTGGACGTAGCCGACCGCCGGATACGCCTGCAACAACTGCAGCACTTGCAGGTACGTGACGAACACCAGATGGCGCTTATCGCCGGCCTGATCCTGCAGACCCGCGACACGATGCACAGCCTTGACCCACGATCCCCCAAGCAATTGGCGGACGCATTGAGCGACATACAGCAGACCTGGGATTACGCCCAGCGGTACCTGCGCCCCAACCTACCGACCTCCGAAGCCAAGGCCCAACAGTTGTGGCAGCGGATTAAACAACCCGGTTACGACTACCTTGGCGCGCTCCAAGCACTTGCCCAGCATTCCAGCGAAACCCCCGACCCAGACCGGCTAAACGCTGATTACTTTGAAACACAACGGCGCTTTGACTTGCTGGTGGACGCCTATAACCAGGCCGTCGGACAGGACTACTGAGCGGCCTTCTCTTGGTCGTTCAGCCACTGTTCAGCAAACGTCAATATTTCCTGTTTAGCAATGAGTATCATTATGTTACAACTTAGGCTCCTATCTAGTTACGCTCTGGTGCCGAATGCTTGTCCCCTTTCTCATCATGCTGCGCGAAGGCATTGAAGCAGCATTGATCGTTGGCATCATCGCCAGTTACCTGCAACAGACTGGCCGCGGCCAATGGATGCCGGCGGTGTGGATCGGGGTGTTCCTCGCCGCCGCGTTGGCTTTGTTGGTGGGCGGTGGCCTGGAGCTGGTCAGCGCCGAATTCCCGCAAAAACAACAGGAACTGTTCGAAGGCATCGTCGGCTTGGTCGCCGTGGGTATTCTCAGCTCCATGGTGTTCTGGATGCGCAAGGTCGCGCGCTCCATCAAACATTCCCTGCATGCCTCCCTTGATCAGGCTCTGACCGGTTCCAAACACCAGGTCACGGCCCTGATCCTCATGGTGTTCTTCGCCGTGGCCCGGGAAGGCCTGGAAACCGTGTTTTTCCTGCTGGCGGTGTTCCAGCAAAGCGAGGGCCCGGGCGCGCCGATTGGCGCCTTGCTCGGCCTGGTCCTGGCGATCATCGTGGGTTTCCTGATCTACACCGGCAGCATGCGCCTCAACCTCGGCGCGTTTTTCCGCTGGACCGGCCTGTTCATCCTGGTGGTCGCCGCCGGCATTCTGGCCAATTCGGTGCAGGCCCTGCACGAAGCAGGCGTGTGGAACCACCTGCAAACGGTGCTGTTCGACTTCAGCGCCGCATTGCCGATGGACAGCCCTCTGGGTTCGGTGCTCGCCGGCATGTTCGGCTACCAGGAAGCGCCGACCGTCAGCACCCTGGGTGCCTACCTGATCTACCTGGTGGTCGCGCTGGTGATGTTCTTCCTGCCTGCCGCACCGGCCAAACCCGCCAACATGCCCTCTTCCGTTTCCAGCCAGTAAGGACCGTCTCTTGTCCAACCCAACGCCTCAACCCGCCTCGCCACCCCGCGCCCTGCGCTGGGCGGTGGCCGGCTCGGTGGTCGTGATGATCGCCGCCGGTGGCCTGTTCTATTACGCATCGCAATTGGCCGCCGCCAAGCGCCAGACCAACAGCAATGAGATCGCTGTAACGATTCATGGCCACGCCTGCGAGCCCAATGCGTTGACGGTTCCGGCCGGGCGCGCGAGCTTTCGTATCATCAACCGCTCCGACCGCGCGGTGGAATGGGAAATCCTCGACGGCGTCCTGGTGGTCGAAGAGCGGGAAAACATTGCCCCCGGTCTGAGCCAGGTGATCAACGCCAACCTGCTGCCGGGCGACTATGCGATCACCTGCGGCCTGTTGAGCAATCCCCGTGGCACCCTGCATGTGACGCCAACGGCAGCCTCCGATGCCCAGGCCAAGGCCAAGCCGTCGATGGTGGCGTTTATCGGCCCGCTGTCGGAATTCCGCGTGTACTTGAGCGGCCAGGGTAGCGCGCTGGTCAAGGCTGCGACCGCCTTGCAACAAGCAATCGACGCCGGTGACCTGGCGCAGGCCCAGGCCCTGTATGCGCCGGCCCGTGAGGCTTACCAACGACTGGCGCCGGCGTCCCAGCGCCTGGCAGAGCTGGACAACGCGATCAACGCCCGCGCCGATTACTTCGAGAAACGCGAACAGGACCCGGCCTTCAGCGGCTTCCATCGCCTCGAATACAGCCTGTTCCAGCAACGCAGCCTCGACGGCCTGGCCCCGGTGGCGCAGCGCTTGGTGACCGATGTCACCACGCTTAAGCAGCAACTGCTGGCTCAATCGCTGCCACCGGAGCGACTGGTGAGTATCGTGGTGCGCAACCTCAACAGTCTGGCCGATGTGCGCGCCATCAGCGGTGAGGAAGAGCGCTACAGCCACCTAGACCTGAACGGTTTCGCCGCCAATCTGCAAGTGGCGCACAAAGTGGTCGAGTTGATGCGTCCACTGTTGACCAAGTCCGCTGCCGACCTGTTGCCCGACATCGACAACGCCCTCGCCGCGTTCGATGCCGAGCTCGCGGGGTTCAAGGTCAATGACAGTTACAGCACGTACGACAGCGTGACCGCCGATCAGCGCAAGCAGATCGCCGACAAGGCCAAGGCTCTGGCCGATGCACTCGATGGAATCGACCCCGCCCTTGGCCTTTCCGGCCTGCAGTGAAGACGACCGAATTTTATGAGTGACTCAGAACAGTTTTCAGCCCAACGTCGCCGTGTCCTCTTGGGCATGGCCGCCACCGGCGCGGCCATAGCCGGCAGCACCCTGACCTGCCCGGCCATGGCGGCCGCCGCCGAGCAAGTCACTACCGCACCGCGCAGTGACAAGACCCAGGACCACCACGATTTTTTCGGCAAGCACCAAAGCGGTATCGTCACCCCGCGCCCGGCCTGCGGCATGCTGGTGGCGTTCGACGTATTGGCCAGCGACCGTGAAGACCTGGAGCGCCTGTTCCGCACCTTGAACGAACGCATCAGCTTTCTGATGACCGGCGGCACCGTGCCCCAGGTCGACCCGAAGCTGCCGCCCACCGATTCCGGGATCCTTGGCCCGGTGGTCACACCGGACAACCTGACCATCACCGTGTCTGTCGGCGAATCGCTGTTTGATGAACGCTTCGGCCTGGACGCCGCCAAACCGAAGCGTCTGAGCCGCATGGTCGGTTTTCCCAACGATGCGCTGGAGCCGGCGCAGTGCCATGGCGACCTGAGCCTGCAATTCAGCTCTAACACACCGGACACCAATATCCACGCCCTGCGCGACATCGTGAAGAACCTGCCCGACCTGTTGCTGGTGCGCTGGAAACAAGAAGGCAGCGTGCCGCCACAGGCGCCGGCCAAACCCGGCGAGCCGGCGCAGAGCGCGCGTAACTTCCTGGGTTTCCGTGATGGTTCGGCCAACCCGAATTCCAACGACAACAAGGCGATGGACCAGATTGTGTGGGTCCAACCCGGCAGCGACGAACCGGCCTGGGCCGCCAATGGCAGTTACCAGGCGGTGCGCATCATCCGCAACTTCGTCGAGCGCTGGGACCGCACGCCCCTGCAGGAGCAAGAAAGCATCATTGGCCGCGTCAAGACCACCGGTGCGCCCATGGATGGCCAGAAAGAATCCCAGGTGCCCGACTACAGCAAGGACCCGGAAGGCAAGCTGACCAAGCTCGATGCCCATATCCGCCTGGCCAACCCGCGTACCCCGCAGACGCAGGCCAACCTGATCCTGCGTCGACCGTTCAACTACTCCAACGGCGTCAATAAAAACGGTCAGCTGGACATGGGGCTGTTGTTCATCTGCTACCAGGCTGACCTGGAGAAAGGCTTTATCAGCGTGCAGACCCGACTCAACGGCGAGCCCCTGGAGGAATACCTCAAGCCCGTCGGCGGCGGGTATTTCTTCACCTTGCCGGGAGTCACCGGGCCCAAGGATTTCATCGGTCGCACGCTGCTTGCCGCCACGCACCCTCAAACCACTGCCAACACCTGAAACCAACCCCCACAGCGGAAACCGCCCTATGAAGAAGTCGACCCTCGCGTTGTCGTTGTTAGTGACCCTCTCACCCCTGGCCGCCTTCGCCGCCACCACGGCGCCGCTGGATCTGGTAGGGCCGGTGTCGGACTACAAGATCTACGTCACCGAAGAAATCGGTGAATTGGTCACCCAAACCAAAGCGTTTACCGACGCCATCAACCAGGGCGACCTGGCTACCGCCAAGAAGCTCTACGCGCCGACCCGCGTGCATTATGAGTCCATCGAGCCGATCGCCGAGCTGTTCAGCGATCTGGATGCGTCCATCGACTCCCGTGTCGACGACCACGAAAAAGGCGTGACTGCCGAAGACTTCACCGGCTTCCACCGCATCGAATACGCGCTGTTCTCGCAGAACTCAACCAAGGGCCTGGAAACGTTGACGGCCAAGCTCAACACCGACGTCAACGACCTCAAGACCCGGGTCGACGGCCTGACCTTCCCGCCGGAAAAAGTCGTGGGCGGCGCCGCAGCCCTTCTGGAAGAGGTCGCCGCAACCAAGATCTCCGGCGAAGAGGACCGCTACAGCCACACCGACCTGTATGACTTCCAGGGCAACATCGACGGTGCGAAGAAAATCGTCGACCTGTTCCGTGGCCAGATCGACAAACAGGACAAGGCCTTCCTGGCCAAGGTCGACAAGAACTTCGCCACCGTGGACAAGGTTCTGGCCAAGTACAAGACCAAGGACGGCGGTTTCGAGACCTACGATAAGGTCAAGGACAACGACCGCAAGGCGTTGGTAGGCCCGGTGAACACGCTGGCTGAAGACCTGTCGACGCTACGCGGCAAGCTGGGCTTGAACTGATCAAGACCTGACGCCATGTCCCGCGCTCCGGCGCGGGGCATCACCGGCTCGGCGCTGCTCGCCTGGCCCCCCGCAACCATCATGTACGTACGCAATTTTTCTTCAGCCGTGAGCAGATGCGGCGCAGTCTTGCCCCATTTCGTCGCTCCCCCCGCCAGCAGCACCGGCAGTTTTACCAGGCCCTTCGTCGCGGCATGGATCATCTGCGGATAACCATCCAGCGGGTTTAACGCGGCATTGGCAAACAGGCCGGAGTGTTTGATGAAGTCAAACGCGCGCTCGCTGAAACTGGCCGCGACTTTAGCCGTATTCGCCGTAGCGGCCGCGGGTCTGAACCGCGTGGCAAGTCGCTGCACCGGGTTGGGCAGCAAGGCCTTGGCCGAACGCAGCAGGCCACTCGCCTGACCGCCGGCGCCGATGGCCACGCCGATCATATCCACGGTCAAATTGCCCAGGCCCTGGGCGATATCGCCACGCTTGAACGCCTGGTACGCACCGAGGAATGGCACAAACCCCAATAGAAACTCGTGCTCGCGGGCCCGGGCTTCCCGGCGTTTTTCAAGTGGTAACGGATCACGCGCGCGCTGCAAGAGAGCCTCGGCGGGCTCGTAGAAATTGTCCTGAGCGATTCTGCCGGCAATGGCCGCGATCTTGCGCGAGCCATAAGTGTTGGGCACGAAGCTTTGCAGCGTGTGGTTGGCAGGCAACTCGCCTGGCGCAATCGCTCCCCCCAGCGGTTCAACGATAACCGACGACGCCATCGCCTCCGGCCGTGGCGCAGAGCCGGTCGTGTAGGCAGCAAGATCGAAGGGCATCTGTGTGCCACGGACTATCGGCACATACACCGAACCATGGGGCGCGCTGATGCGCTGCTTGCGAATCACGCCGTGTAGCTCGATGGCGTCGGGCAGGTCTGTACGCTTGATCAGCTCGCCGCTGGCGAAGACCTCGTAATAGGCCACCGTCTGGTCATGCTCCACACGCATCAGGGTTGCGTGGCGACCGCGCTGCGCATCTTTGCGGGCCTGGGTCTCCTCGACCTGAACGACGCCAGTTTCGCCACGCAGGGTGAACAATTCGACCTTGCCCAGCTCGATCAACGTGCGCTCGGCAAGGGGTAACTGGGCAAACATCAACTTGAGCTTCGTGGCATAGGCGCCCTGGAGCTGTTTGAGGTGACGGTTGACGGTGCTTTTGAGTAACGGTTCAAGCTCGGGCAGATGACGAACGCGTCGATCCAGTAACTCCAGGGCGCCCTCCGCCACCTGCGGCGCGCGGTCTGGCTGATAGGGCGTTTGCGCGGACGTCGGCGGTGCTAGCAAATGCTTGCTGAGCACCCACTTTCCCGGTGTGAGGTCGCCGGTCATGTAGGTTTCCAACAGCGAACGGCTGCGCGGTTCGGTGACCGGTGCGTTGCGGCGATCTTTGCCGTTAGCCAGTTCCAGGCTCATGCGCTCAAGCTCAGACGCCGTGCTGTCGGGGAATACTCGCAGCAACTCCCGGATGGCCAGCGCCTTGCGCGTCGGCAGTTCCACGCTGGCGCTGGCGAAGGCCTCGGCCGTCTCTTCTTGCTGCTTGAACAGTGCCCGCGACGCCTCCTGAAGGTCATGTTGCGAATACTCGCCGTCACTGCGCAACCTGACGGCGCCGTTCAACACGCCCCAGTCGGCGAGGATTTTCAGCGCATTGAGTTGCATCAATTCTGCTTGCGCCTCACTGGTGGGCACCAGGGTCGTCAGTGCACGGACCTGGTGTTCACTCATCATCCGTGACGTGCCCGGCGCAGCATGATCGGCCAGCGTGCAGCCCAGGCGTAGCTCCATCCAGGCCAGAGTGCCGATACGCAACGTGTCCGGCACTTCCTTGACCAGCATTTCCGGCGCCGCTTGCGCCAGGTATACCGGGGTGACCAGCGCCGCCAGGTCGGGCGTCAGCTTTTTATGTTGCTGCAGGTGCTGCTCGATATCGCGCCGCACCTCGCTCAACGAACGGCCCATATTCGCCGGTTGATAGATCGAATAACCACCGATGTGGCCAGGTTTGACGTCGTCCAGGTTGATCCGCGCGACTTTAGTCAGTGTGGCCTTATCAGCCTCGCTCAACGTGTCGGGGGAATATGGCCCGGTGTAGTCACCCACTGCGGGCGCCGGCGGCAGCGACAGCCGTAACCAGCGGATGACATTGCGTGTCTCGGCCACGGTGCGTGGCGACCCCAGCCCCTTCAATTCGAGGAGCTGGCGTGCGTCAACCCGTGGCGTCGAGTACACGGCATTCCCCAGTGGTTCGGTCAGTGGGATCAACGCCGCAAGCTCATCACGCAACGTGTCTACGTCGTTGACGTAATGGGTCAGATTCACCCAGCCCCCCACCGGGCTCAAGCGTTCAAGGCGGCCTTCAGATACTCGAAAGGGCTTACCGTCCCAATCGAACCGCTCGCGCTGCAGCAGGGCGAGCATTTGCGGGCGAGACACAAATGCCTGCAAACGCTCCATCGCCGCTTGGCTGCGCGCGAGCAGTGGCGATGTGTGGGGAACGTCCCAGGCCTCGGCGGACCAGTCGGTGCGTGCGCCGTCCGGCAGGTCTTCAAGCCCGGCTTCAAGGCGCTCGGCCAGCGCGTCCCGTTCCACCAGTTCAGGACTCAGGCGCGGCGCCTGGGCAAGGTTGGCGACGTTTGCCGGGGCGGCCCATAGGCGCGGCTGCTGGACCGTGGGCTTGGCACTGTCTTCGCCGACTACGGGAGCCTGCACAGCATATGGAGGGGGCGAGCCGGTGCTCGACAGTGGCGTCAACATATTCAATCCTCTCTGCGCTAGGCCGTGGAATACGGCTTCGTCTGGAGAGGCAATCTAAGGAAAGCTCAAACGCGCTGAATGTAAGCCGAGTCTTGCCGCCTTACGCGTTGCGTTGCGGCGGATTACAGGATCCGGTAAAGCAGTCGCTCGATCCGCACGCGGCTCACCCGACGCAGAAACTTGCCGACCGCCGGGGGGTAATCCACCAGTGTCTGCAACTGCGCGTACCCGTCGATGCGGGTGGTGTGCTGGAAAATCTGCTCAAGCTCGGTCCGCCGTGGTTCCAACCATTGCCCCTGGGGATCGTCGATCAACAAGGCGTTTTCCAAGTCGAGACGGAACGCCCGAGGGTTTAGGTTGTTGCCAGTGAGCAAGGTGTAACGCTGGTCGATCCACATGCCTTTGAGGTGGTAGGTGTTGTCGCCATCGCGCCATAGGTGCAGGTTCAATTGGCCGCTGTCGATCATCGGCTGGTGGCGCTTGGCAAAGCGACGCAGGCTGATTTCGTACAGGTATGGCAGTGCCGCGATGACCTTGAAAGGCTCGCTGGGTGGGATGTAGAAGTCGTTGGCGGTCTTGTCACCGACGATGATGTCGATCTTCACGCCACGCGCCAGGGCACGGTTGATCTCGCGCGTGACCGCCAATGGCAGGTTGAAGTACGGCGTGCAAATGGTCAGTTGCTGCTGGGCGCTGGCGATCAACTCCAGGATCACCCGGCTCAGCGGGTTGTTCTTGCCGACGCCGAGCAACGGGCTGACTGACAGGTGGCCATTGGGCAACTGCCCGGCCGTGGTGTCGTAGGTCGCGTGCTTGAGGCGGCTGCGCAGGTCGCCGATGTCGTTGCGCAGGCTGCGGGTGGTGGGCGGGTTGGGCAGGTCGAGGCGGTGCACCGCTTTGGACGCTACCAGGCCGTGTTCCACCAAGTGCTGCATCGAATCGGCCAGGGGCTTGCTGTGGATCAGGTGATAACGGTCAAACCGGTATTTGTCGAACTTGTGCAGGTACACATTGTTCAGGCTGGCGCCGCTGTACAGCACGCTGTCATCGATCACAAAGCCCTTGAGGTGCAACACGCCAAACAGCTCGCGGGTTTGTACCGGAACGCCGTACACCGGCACTTCGCTGGCATGGCTCTGTGTCATGGCCTGGTACCAGGCGCTGTTGCCGGGCTGTTTGCCCGCACCAATCAACCCGCGTTGGGCGCGCAACCAGTCGACCACCACCACGATGTCCAGCTCCGGCCGTGCAGCCTTGGCGGCGTGCAAGGCGTCGTAGATCTCCTGCCCTGCCTCGTCTTGCTGCAAGTACAGCGCCACGATGTAGATACGCCGGGTGGCCTGGGAGATTTTTTCCAGCAGGCAGCGGCGGTACGCATCCGCACCGGACAGCACATCGAGCGCGTCGGGAGTGAGGGGGAAACCACGCAGTTTGGGCAACAGGGAGCGTTTGAAGAACGACGGCATAGGGCTCGCAATGGGTCGAATCCGAAGAGGCCCCGAGCTTACACCATGGGGTTGCTCAGGTCTCGTTGCCTCGTAGGAAAAAGCCCATTGACCATGAAGAACGATCGTTCTACTGTGTACGACATGAACGACATTACTGGCAATGAAACCCGCGACATTATCCTCGACGTCACCGAGAAGTTGATCTATCGCCACGGCATCGCCGCCACCGGCATGGACTTTCTGGTGAGAACAGCTGGCGTCTCGCGCAAGAGTATTTACCGCTACTTCGCCAATAAAGACGAGTTGGTGATCGCGGCCCTGCAACGCCGCGATGAACGCTGGATGCACTGGCTGCGTGGCGAAGTGGAACGCGTCGACGGCAGCGGCGAACGCCTGCTCGCGCTGTTTGACGCGCTCAGGACGTGGTTCGGCTCGGCGGATTTTCGCGGCTGTGCCTTCATCAACACCAGCGGTGAAACCGGCGATCCGCACAGCCCGGTGCGCCTGCTGGCCAAAGCGCATAAACAGAAACTGTTCGAGTACGCACTTGAACTGTGCCAAGCCCATGGCACCTGCGACCCCGAACGGCAGGCAGCACACCTGCTGATCCTGATCGATGGCGCCATTACGGTTGCCCTGGTCATGGGCGATACAACCGCTGCTGATAACGCGCAATGCATGGCGCGAACGTTATTAGGGCTTTGAATGCACTGGCCGAGCCACTTTGTCTAAACAGGAGCGTTGAAATGTCATCCACCCCAGAAACACGCCCGCCGCTGCCGCCATTCACCCGCGAATCAGCGATTGAAAAAGTCCGCCTGGCCGAAGACGGTTGGAACTCCCGCGACCCACAACGTGTGTCCCTGGCTTACACCCTGGACACCCAGTGGCGTAACCGCGCTGAATTCGTCCATGGCCGCGAAGAAGCCAAAGGCTTTCTCACGCGCAAATGGGCCAAGGAGCTGGATTATCGGCTGATCAAGGAATTGTGGGCCTTCACCGACAACCGCATTGCCGTGCGGTATGCCTATGAATGGCATGACGACTCCGGCAACTGGTTCCGCTCTTACGGCAATGAGAATTGGGAGTTCGACGAAAACGGCCTGATGGCCAACCGTTTTGCCTGTATCAACGATAGGCCGATCATAGAAAGCGAGCGGTTGTTCCATTGGCCGCTGGGCCGACGCCCGGATGAGCATCCGGGGTTGTCCGATCTCGGCCTGTAAAACCTGGTGCGGTTCAAATGTGAGAGGGGGCAAGCCCCCTCCCTACGCTGAGTGCCTCAGTCCTGATTAAGGCCGACCCGATACAACGCACCATCATCCTCATCCGTCAGCACATACAAAAAGCCATCCGGGCCCTGCCGCACATCGCGAATACGCGCCTTCAAACCTCCCAGCAAACGCTCCTCGTGGATGACCTTGTCGCCCTCGAACTGCAACCGAATCAGCTCCTGGCTGGCCAGCGCGCCGATGAACACGTTGTGCTGCCACGCCTTGAATCGGTCACTGTCGTAGAACGCCATGCCGCTGATGCCCGGTGACTTTTCCCATACATGATGGGGCGCCACGGTGCCTTCCGCCGTCTTGCCTTTGGCCTCCGGAATCGGCGTCAGGGAGTAGTTGATGCCGTGCGTCGCCAGGGGCCAGCCATAGTTTTTGCCACGTTCGACGATGTTGATCTCGTCACCACCACGGGGGCCGTGCTCGTTTTCCCAGATCGTGCCGCTCCAGGGGTTCAGTGCCAGTCCCTGTGGGTTGCGTTGGCCGTAGGACCAGATTTCGGGGCGTACGCCCGGCTGACCAACAAAGGGGTTGTCATCCGGCACGCGGCCGTCGGGGTAGATCCGTACGACCTTGCCTTGCAGCTTGTCCAGGTCCTGGGCAGTGGGTCGGTCGTTGTTTTCGCCCAGGGTCACGAACAGGTACCCATCCTGGTCGAAGGCCAGGCGCGAGCCAAAGTGATTGCCGGTGGAGAGCTTCGGCTCCTGGCGCAGGATGACTTTGAAATCGATCAGGCCGCTGAGGTCCGCCGCCAAACGTCCACGTCCCACCACAGTGCCGGCCGTGCCGCCTTTGCCGCCGCCTTCGGCGTATGACAAATAGACCGTGCGGTCCTCTTTGAAATCGGGCGACAGCACCACATCGAGTAAACCGCCCTGCCCCTTGGCCCACACCTCAGGCACGCCGCTCAGCGGAGCCGAGAGCTTGCCATCCGGGCTGACAACGCGCAGGTGGCCAGGGCGTTCGGTAACCAGGAAACCTTGCTGGTCCGGCAGAAACGCCACGGCCCATGGGTGGTCCAGGCCTTTGACGATCGAGGTGACAGTGAGGCTGCCTTGTTCACTGGGGAACTGCTGCGAATCGGCGGCGTAGACCGTCGTCAGGGTCGTCGCGCACATAACGGCTAACAGGGTTTTGCGTATAAACATAAGACGAGTCCTTACCGGCGATTGCCGTTGGCATCAAACGTGGGGGCTTTAGTGTCGGTGGCCGGGCGGCTGGGCGCGGCCTCACGCTGGGGGTAACGGTTGCCGATGCCGCCGTTTTCCAGGGTCGGCGGGCGCGTGGCCGGCACGGTCTGGATACCGCGAATCGCCGGCGCATTGGGCTGCGTGCCCTGCATGCTATTGGGGTTGGCCCGGTGAATGGGGCCATTGTTGGTGTTGTTGCCGCCAGGCAGGTTCTGCGCTTGAGCGGTGGCTGCAAGTGCCAGGCTCAGCGCCAGCACTGCAAGATGACGCACGCGGGTGATCATGACAAAGCCTCTCTGGGACGAGGAGTACCTGCTTTCGATACCACGCTACGCCTGGGGTTCGGCTTTGGTAACTAAATACTTCCTCATCAGGTGTAACACGATCTGTCCGCGCATCCATCCAGGGAAACTTTTTCAACCGCACGCGAGTCACCCGAACACAGTCTCTTCTCAAGGAATCGCACTTATGCCACGGGCCATCTGGAAAGGCGCCATCAGCTTCGGTTTGGTTCATATCCCTGTATCGCTGGTCTCCGCCACGTCAGCACAGGGCGTGGATTTCGACTGGTTGGACAAGCGCAGCATGGACCCGGTGGGCTACAAGCGCATCAACAAAACCACCGGCAAGGAAGTGACCAAGGAGCACATCGTCAAAGGCGTAGCGTTTGAGAAGGGACGTTATGTGGTGCTCAGCGAAGAGGAGATTCGCTCGGCCCACCCCAAGTCCACTCAGACCATCGAAATCATCGCCTTTGTCGCCAGCGACCAGATCCCCTTGCAGAACATCGACACGCCCTACTTCCTGGCGCCGGACAAACGCGGCGGCAAGGTCTACGCGCTGCTGCGGGAAACCCTCAAGAAAACCCGCAAGGTCGCCCTGGCCAATGTGGTGCTGCACACCAAGCAGCACCTGGCGGCATTGATGCCCCTGGAGTCCGCACTGGTGCTGGTGATGCTGCGCTGGCCCGCCGAGGTGCGCAGCCTGGATGAATTGGAACTGGGCAGCGACGTAACCAAACCCTCCCTGGCCAAAGGTGAACTGGACATGGCCAAGCGCTTGGTGGAGGACATGAGCGCCGACTGGCAACCGGATGCCTACCGCGACAGCTTTCAGGAAAAAATCATGGCGCTGGTGGCGAAGAAGGCCAAGGCCGGCAAGATTGAAGATGTGGAATCCAAGGAAGGCAGCGAAGAGCGCAAGTCGGCCGATGTGCTCGACCTGACCGAACTGCTCAAGCGCAGCCTGGCGGGTAAGCCTGCGGCGAAAAAAACCGCCAAGAAAAAGGCCTCTTGAACCTGGCATTACAGGGAGAACGCCATGGCAAAGCCGCTGAGTGAATACAATCGCAAGCGCGATTTCGAGATCACCGCAGAACCTTCCGGCAAGGCGACCACGGGCAAACGAAAGACGTCGGCACTGTCGTTCGTGATCCAGAAGCACGACGCACGCAACCTGCACTATGACTTTCGCCTGGAACTCGATGGCGTGCTCAAAAGCTGGGCCGTGCCCAAGGGCCCAAGCCTCGACCCCAGCCAGAAGCGCTTGGCGGTTCACGTGGAAGACCACCCGCTGGGCTACGGCAGTTTCGAAGGCAGCATCCCGGCCGGTCAATACGGCGCCGGTGATGTGATTGTCTGGGACCGTGGGGTCTGGCAACCCCATGATGACCCACACAAGGCTTACGCTGCCGGCAAACTCAAATTCACGCTGGTAGGTGAAAAACTCTCGGGCGATTGGGCGCTGGTGCGCACTCGCTTGAAAGGCAGCGGTGACAAGGAACAGTGGCTGCTGATCAAAGAGCAAGACCCACAGGCGCGCCCTGCCGCCGACTACGACATCGTGCAGGCTGAGCCTAAAAGCGTGCTCAGTGATGCCTCCATCGCCCCCACCAAGACCCAGCCGAAAGCCAAGAAAGCAGCCGCTGCACTGCCCGAGCAATTCACACCGCAACTGGCAACCCTGGTAGACCGCGCGCCCGACGGGGACTGGCAGTATGAAATCAAGTTTGATGGCTACCGCATGCTGGCGCGGATTCGCGAGGGCGAAGTCCGCCTGTTTACCCGTAACGGCCATGACTGGACCGAGCGCCTGCCGCGGCAGGTCAAGGCCCTGCACGCCCTCAAACTCAAGGACAGTTGGCTGGATGGCGAAGTGGTCAGCCTCAACCCTGAAGGTTTACCGGACTTCCAGGCCCTGCAAAATGCCTTTGACAGCGGCCGTAGCCTGGACCTCGTCTACTACCTGTTCGATGCGCCGTTTCTGGATGGCGCAGATCAGCGCCAGGCCCCCGTAGAGGATCGCCGGGCCATGCTCAAGGCCGCGCTGTCCGGAAGCAAAAGTAAGTTACTGCGGTTTTCTGAAGCCTTCACCGCCCATCATGAAGACATTTTACAGAGCGCCTGCAACCTGGCCCTGGAAGGCGTGATCGGCAAACGCATGGGCAGCCCCTACACGTCCGCTCGCAGTACTGACTGGATCAAGCTCAAATGCCGTTTGCGCCAGGAGTTTGTGATTGTCGGACATACCCGTCCCCAGGGTTCGCGCAGCGGTTTTGGCGCATTGCTGCTGGCGGTGAATGACGACAGCGGGTTGAGGTACGCCGGTCGCGTCGGCACCGGTTTTGATCAAGCGTCGTTGGAGGCTATCTACACGCAGCTCAAAGCGCGGGCGCGCAAAACCTCGCCTTTGCACAACCCCCTGACCAGTGCCCAGGCGCGAGGCGTGCAGTGGGTGGAGCCGACGCTGGTGGGCGAAGTACAGTTTGCCCAGTGGACCCGTGACGGTTTGGTGCGCCACGCCACTTTTATGGGCCTGCGCAGCGATAAACCGGCCGCGCAGATCGTGCACGAACAGCCGCAGGTGGCTGAATCCATGAAAGCCCCGCAAGCCAAGACCCTGTTGAAGATCACCCACCCTGAGCGAGTGATCGATCCACTAAGCGGCACGCAAAAGCAGCAATTGGCGCAGTTCTACGAAAGTATCAGCGAATGGGTCCTGCCCTTCCTGCGCCATCGGCCGGTGTCCTTGCTCAGGGCTCCGGAAGGCATCGAGGGCGAGCAGTTCTTCCAGAAGCACTCGGAACGCCTGACGATTCCCCATATCAAGCAACTGGACGCCGCGCTGGACCCAGGCCACGCGCGGCTGATGGAGATCGACAGCGTCCAGGCACTTGTCGGCGCTGTGCAAATGGGCACCGTCGAATTTCATACCTGGGGCGCCACCTCAGACAAGATCGAAACCCCTGACCTGTTTGTGCTCGACCTCGACCCGGATCCCGCGTTGCCCTGGAAAAGCATGCTGGAAGCGGCACAACTCACCTTGTCGGTACTGGACGAACTGGGCCTCGCTGCGTTCGTCAAAACCAGCGGCGGCAAAGGCCTGCACTTGGTAGTGCCGCTGGCACGACGGGACGGTTGGGAGCCGGTAAAAGCCTTCGCCAAAGCCATTGCCCAGTTTATGACCGCGCAACTGCCGGAACGCTTTACCGCCACCTCCGGGCCGAAAAACCGTGTGGGCAAGATCTTTATCGATTACCTGCGCAATGCACGGGGCGCGAGCAGCGTGGCCGCCTACTCGGTACGGGCTCGGCCAGGGCTGCCGGTGTCGGTGCCGGTCAGTCGTAAGGAATTGCAGGGGTTGCGTGGCGCGCAGCAGTGGACGGTGGCCAATCTGCACCAACGCTTACAGGGACTGAAGGAGGATCCGTGGGAGGGTTATGCCCATCGGCAGAAGATCAGCAAGAAAATGTGGGACAAACTGGGCGCCCAGCCACCGCAGTGAGGACGCCCTGGCCGAGCGTTATATGAGCACGAAGATCAGCGCCAAGGCCGCAAAAATCGCCCATTTTTCCAGGTAGTAACGGGTGCGGTTGCGTTTCTTCAGCTCTTTGCCGCGCAGGCGGATCTTGTACAGCCGCGTAAACGCGCGGTTCAGTCCGCCGGTCTTGTCGCCAGCGTCGTTGGGCGAACCCGCCGCCGCCATCACTGTGCGGCTGAACCAGCGATTGAACGCCGCAGCCCAGCGGTATTTCATCGGTCGCTCGACATCGCAAAACAGGATGATGCGGTTCTGCTGCGTGGTGTTTTCGGCGTAGTGAATATAGGTCTCGTCGAACATCACCGGTTCACCGTCACGCCAGTAGTAGCTCTCACCGTCCACATTGATGTAGCAGCCAGGATCATTCGGGGTATCCAGGCCCAAGTGATAACGGTAAGAGCCGGCGTAGGGATCGCGATGCCGTACCAGTTTGGAACCCGGCGGCAGCTCGGCGAACATCGCGGCCTTGATCGAGCCGATGCTCTGCACCAGCTCGGTGGTGCGCGGGCAGAGCTTCATTGCGGAAGGATGGCTGTCGCCGTACCACTTGAGGTAGAAACGCTTCCAGCCCGACTTGAAAAACGAGTTGAAGCCCACGTCGTTGTACTGGTCGGAGCGCTTGATCGCCCCTGCCCTCATGAGGTTCTGGCCTTCCTGGCGAATCTCTTCCCAATGTTCCTGCAACGGGCTTAGGTCAGGGAAGTCGCTGGGCGAGAGAAACGGTCGACCGGGGAGTTTGGAGAACAGGTATAGAAAACAGTTGATGGGTGCCAGGAAGGTTGAATGGTCACTGAGCTGGCGACCCAGTTTGTGTCGCACCCGGCCACGCAGGTGTACATACGCAATGGAGGCGACATAGAGAACAACAATGATGAGCTTCAAGGGATTTCGTCACACGTCAGTAGAGAACAGGCTGCTCCTGCGTGCCCACGACGGCCGAGGATGAATAGCAGCACCTGAAATCACAATTCACAGACAGGCAACATGAGCGGCTTGATGACAAGCGGTTACATGGCCATTGGCAGTTATTTAGCCATATTCTGTAACGAAAAGTTAACTAAGAATTGTGAAAAGCTGTCTACTTAGGCAGGGTTCGCACCTGCACAACTACAAGGAATGGTTATGTCGCCCACTTTAGACCCGGATCATCAGGCCCTTCAGGGCGCCTGGGAGCAAACGTCACTTGAGGACAACGGTGTCCTGAACCCGGTAGACGCTCACACTGCGCCCGGTGCCATCACCACCATTTCAGGCGACCGCTTCGAAGTGAAAACCGTGCAAGGCGACCTGTTGCTGGCCGGCCGATTCTCCCTGGACAGCAGCACTACGCCAAAAAGCATTACGTGGGTCGATTCCATGGGCGATGACGCCGGCAAGCCGTTGCCTGCCAGCTACCGCCTTGATGGCGACGAATTTGTATTTATCGCGGCCGATGAAGGGATGCCCAGGCCCACCGTCTTCAGCACCGGCCCCGGTCAGACCATGCGCAGCTTCGTGCGGCGCGCTTGATCAATACGCCGTCCGAACCTGCGTCATGCTTTTCACACAGCCTTCACTTTCGGCGCGATAGGGTAAAGCCTACCTACTCCAGTGAATCCCTTGGCCCGCCTCTTTAAGCGGGCTTTTTTTTGCGTGGACAAACCGTATCAGGCAGGCCTTTTAGTGGCGGTCAAGGTAAAGCACAGCGGCAATTGCGCCGCTTGGTGCTCGTATTGATCGTAGAGTTCTTCACGATTGGAATGCGCGTATTCCTGCAAGTGACTGATCTGCAGGTCTGCGCAAATCGCGGCGCTCACCACATCGCCCAACGTGTGCACGTACCAATAGGAAGTCGGTCCGACTACCTCACCCTGACCTTCATAGACAATCGACTCCTGCAGCACAAAGGGTTCACGCTGAAAGTACGAGCTGGCAGGTAGCAGCGGGTTCTGCGCCCTGGGGTCGAACACTTCCAGGAACGGATGGGTTTCGTACATCACCAGCGAACCGCCGGGCTTCAGCGTGCTGGCGACATGGCGCATGAACAACGCCACATCCGGCATCCAGCCGAGCACGCCGATGGTGACCAGGGCGATATCAAAGCGCTCGTGTAACCGCTGCGGCAACTGGTGGATATCGCTTTCGATAAATTCAGGAGCATGAGGCGACACATCGGCAAGCTCACGCGCTTGCCGGAGAAACGCGGCGGACTGGTCCACCCCCACCACCGAGCGTGCGCCGAGGGCGAACAGCGACAGGCTTTCTCGACCGTTGTTGCAGCCCAGTTGCACCACGTCCTTGCCGGCGACACCCAGGTCCTGCAGAACCCCTGTAATGGTTGGGTCCAGGCAGGAAAAATCGGCGTTACCAACACCGGTCAGCAATGCGCTCCAGGTGTCGGTGGTTTTATGCAGGCCGGCAGATTGGTCCCAGGCGTCCTTGTTGCTGGCAATTGCCTGTTGAGCTGAGGGCATGTCCATTGCGTCTCCAGATAAGTCTTACGGCGGGGCACCGAAGATAAGCCACATGCCGGCGTATTGAAACTCCAGGCAACTGCGGAAACTTAACGCTCACCGCGCAGGTCATTAACGCAATGAGTGTTCAGCCGTTGAACGCCCCCTCTGCGAAGCCGTCATCGTGGCCAATCACTCCGACCTGCGAAATGCCTTGTCACTGGACAGTCTGAACTTCTTTCTGGCGGATGTGCGCGACGGCCTCGGCCCGTACCTGGCCATCTACCTGCTGGCCGTGCACAAGTGGGACCCGGCCAGCATCGGCGTGGTCATGACCCTGGCGGGCATCGCCGCGCTGCTCACCCAGGGCCCGGCGGGCGCACTGATCGACCGCACGCGCAGCAAACGCGCCGTGGTTGCGCTTGCCGCCATCCTGGTGACCGCCAGCTGCCTGGTGCTGCCCTTCGTCAGCTCCTTCAGCCTGGTGGCGTTGACCCAAGCTGCCAGCGCCGTCGCCGCGTCCGTGTTCGCCCCGGCGATTTCCGCTATTTCCCGGGGGATCCCCGGCCCGCGGGCATTTACCCGCCGCACCGGGCGCAATGAAACCTTCAATCACGCCGGCAACGCCGTGGCCGCGCTGCTCGCCGGTGGATTGGCCTACCTGTTCGGACCGGTGGTGGTGTTCTACCTGATGGCGTTTATGGCGGTGGCCAGTGTGGTCGCGGTCAGTTGCGTGTCAGCCAAGGCCATCGACCATGAAGTGGCCCGCGGCTTCGACCCTGCCCACGCCACCGATCATGAACAACCGTCGGGCCTGAAGGTATTACTGGCCAACCGTCCGCTGCTGCTGTTTGCCATTTGCTGCGCCTTGTTCCACTTGGCCAATGCCGCCATGCTGCCGTTGGTCAGCCAGAAGCTGTCCCAGATCAACCTGCAGATGGCCACCCCGCTGACCTCGGCCTGTATCGTCGCCGCGCAATTGGTGATGGTACCGATGGCCTGGCTGGTAGGGGTCAAGGCTGACGTGTGGGGACGCAAGCCGCTGCTGATATTCGGTTTCATGATTCTGCCGCTGCGTGGCGTGCTCTACACCGTGTCCAGCGATCCCTATTGGCTGGTGGCAGTGCAAATGCTCGACGGCATCGGTGCAGGGATCTTCGGCGCGCTGTTCCCGGTGATCGTCAAAGACCTGACCCAGGGTACCGGGCGTTTCAATGTCAGCCTGGGTGCGCTGTCCACCGTGTTTGGCTTGGGCGCGGCACTGAGCAACAGCCTGGCGGGGTTCGTGGTGCAACAGGCGGGCTATAACGCGGCCTTCTTAACCCTGGCGGGCGTGGCGGGCGCTGCGTTGGTGCTGTTGTGGGTGGCGATGCCGGAGACGTTGGAGAAACCGCTCTATGCGCCCCATGTGCCTGCAGCATGATAGAAGCGACACAGAAAACCCGGCACATGGCCGGGTTCCTTTCTCTACACATACTCAGTTGTCGGGATGTTCGCTGGCGACCGAATCGGCAGCATCGACATCGGACATGTCCTCTTCTAGAGGTGCATCATCGTCCGGCGGCAGAGGGATATTGTCCTCATCATTTCTCGGGGCGTGGCCTGTCTCGTTGTCTGTGCCACGTGTTACGGCCTGCTGTGAAAGATTGCCGGGGGCGTTCTCATTGATGTCCATGCTGGCTCTCCGTTCTTACGCTCGGGATATCCGCGCTTAACGATGTGAGGCGGCAGATCCTGGCAAGTGCCAAGCATTAGACGAATGGCGAAAAAATACAGGCATCGTGTGCGGACATTTTAGCTACCAACTGCGTACGCACTGATTACCGATAGCCGTCCGGACTCGTCTTCCTCAGGTTTTCACAAATATCACGCAGGACATCCGCAAGTGGAGGCTGGAGCAGAAAGGACTTCATTTCCGAGACTGCCGCTTTGTATGAAGGATCAGCGTTGACCCTCCGGAACTCGGACTTTCTCTCTTCGCTGAAGGTGGGATCACTGACCAGTCCTTCTAGGGTCAAGCCACGCTCGGGATTTCGCTCGTCGCATATCTCAAGTGCAGCGATGAAGCTGACGGCGACCTTTTCTTCGCGTATCGGGTGAGTTGCTGTAGCTGCCTCGACTGCAGTGGCAGCGGATAGAAGCCCCCACAACGCTGCGCTTTTTCCTGAGAACACTTATTTACTCCTGATTTGGGCAACTGAAACTGCCTCTCACTTATGGACCGTATGAGTCGTTCATTTGTCCAGATTCAGTAGTTCGTGCATCCGCTCGCCAATTATTCCTCGCAGCCAGGCAGCATGAAACTCCATCTCTTCCAGGGAAGTACCCTCAGCAAATTGGTATTCGAACACCTTGTCCTTCGCCCCCCGATACACAACGCTGAAATGACCATCGCGGTCATACGAAGCGACTACGTAGGGGCAGATGTAAATAATGTCGCTAAACAGCACGCGCACTTGGGTGGGTTTACGTGCGCGACGGATGACAGTGAGGGTAAGCAGTTGCTGGTTTTCGTCGAACGTAAAGGCCTGCACCCTAGGCTCAGAGAAAATCCACGCGAAGACCAATCCCATAACCACGACAGAGCCGAGCAGGAACAGGATGAGCGACGACGTTGTAAAACTCGACTCATCGCTGGACGGCACATCCTGCATCGCACCGAGCCCGATAACGAGCAAGATCGCCAGCCCGAAGGCAGGCAATAACATAATCACTGCAGCGCAAAAGCCCAAAATGGCCGAACCCGTGCTGCCAGTGATCGGTAAGTCCGGACCACCCTGCCAAATAGATGGGTGGGCGGCGGGATTTTCATTGCGTGGTGCGGCGGGTGGTGCGGCGAAGTGGTGAGGTGGACTTGGACGATTCATTAGGCAGGCTCAAGGGTGCTGTATAGACGGTACCACTACTGCCACTTCTCTAACCCGCAGAGCGTATTGATTCAACGGGTATGAAGGCAGGGCTACAGAAGCTGCTTCATGAACTCCTGAGTCGGAACATCAAGCCCCATGCTCTCACCGAACACCACCTTAATCCCATCATTGGCAATTAGCAGCATCTCGCAGTGCATACCAATGGCAGTCGTCAAATGGTTGAAATTACGCAGTTGTTCCACATACTTGTCTTTATAGGATTGCAGCCGATGAGAGGCCAGGTCTCTGAGACTCGGGTCAGTTTCTTGAGCTAAAGCGCCCTCTTCTGCTAACAGGCGTCGCTTAGTCAACCCCACTTGTAAGTTGGACATCCGAAAGCGCGTGTATGTGCGTATGACGCTTATGGCGCGAGATGTGAACTCGATTGCCGCGTCTTTTTTCGTCTCAGCACCCGACCAATCGGCAGATTGCATCTCCAGCAAATCCGCTGTTAGCACCTTCTCGGCATCTTCACCGCGCGCCAAGAAGCTAGACAGGTCTAATGCCGGCTCAGCGTCAAAAGCAAGTAGGTGCGAGGCGACTAATGATGACGCTTTAGCCACATTGTCACGGCCCTGATATGCGCTCCATCCAGAACCGGCTATTCCACATCCAAAAACAATCAGCAAAAACGCGACGGTAATTTTTCTCATGGATCCCTCCAAATCATCCAGAGAGGCTATCACGGCGAGTTTCAAAAGCGGAATTGAGCCAATGGGCATCATGACAATGACTAGAGCGCGGGGCTTCTTGAGCGCGCGCAGTAAAGCCTAGGGCGCTCAGAACATCTTTCCTGTAATGCGTTGCTGGTGGAGGCCAGGTCCAGCACACTAAGTCCGCGCTTTTCACTTGAAGGAGTAGGTTCAAATGACAGCTCTACCAGGCTCGATCCCGCTTGTTATCCTGGACGTTCAAGATGCGATTGATAGACCAAACTGGGATGAAAAAAGTAATCCTGAATACTTGGCAGTGATCCAGCGCCTTCTAGGCCACTGGCGATCAAACGGCTGGCCAGTTATTCATGTGAAGCACGATGAGCGCACTCCTACATCCAGCTATTTCGTCGACGGCCCGTGGAATGGCATCAAGAAAGAGGTCGCACCGATACAGGGAGAAGCCGTCATCATCAAACAGGAAAACTGCGCCTTTATTGGCACCGAATTGGATGCCACTCTCACACAGATGGAAGTAAAACGGTTGGTGCTGACGGGCGTTGTTATTCACAACAGCATGGACGCCACCGTCCGTGCGGGGAAAGCGCTCGGATACAGCATCATCTTACCGTCAGATGCAACGACCGCCGTGCCCGTTGTTGGGGCGAATGGAAAGTCTTGGGACGCGACAACCGTTCATGAACTGACCCTGGCAATACTCAATGATGAATACGCCGACGTAATGTCATCGGACGAAGTGATCGCACAATTCACGCTATGAACTATGAAGGTACCCAGTGCCGCAGAAGCATTTGACACGCATCAATCGCCAGCTATTTCGACAGGCGTAAGCATGTCCTTTGGGTACCGAAAATACCTAGCGCATATCGCAATTGGAGTGACCTTTATCTTTTCCCCACGCTGCTCCAAGCCAAACACCGGAGCAGACGATCATTCCAGCGTCTGCCAAATGTCCGTTCACCGTGCTCGCCCCCCACAAACGAAGCCTTTGCAAAGCTGCCAGCGGGCACCGTCGATACTCTGGTCAAGCCTGAGCACAAAGCCGACCTAACTAAAATTCTGACCTACAGCGGCGCCTGTCAGTTCGGCATGATCGTCCAAAGGTCACCGGCCTGTTGAGGCACCCTGTAGCGTCAGGCACACTTGCGCGGACTCATCGCCCAAAAAGGAATTTACGATGCCGTTTTCACCGGAGGAAAGAGCCGCTTTGCTCGCGCTCAAAGGCGTAGGACCAACCGTCATTACTCGGCTTGAGCAAATGGGTATCGAATCGCTCGCCGAACTCCGCAAATCAAATGTTAGTGACATCCTGGCTCAAGCATCCGCGGCATTAGGCTCGACTTGCTGGAAGAATAGCCCTCAAGCCAGAGCGGCCATCACCGCTGCAGTGGAGCTTGCGAAGCGCTCTACAGAGCAAATCCCGGCCCGGTAGGCACGTTCGATTGACTCCCAGTCGGGTTGCTTTTGGTCATGGAGAATCCCCTACTATCTGATGGGTCTGTGCATGGGCATGGAGCAAGCGTTGGGGCAGACCGGAAGCCTTTGCAGCGTCCACAGCATCGGCAATTGCCTTGTCGAGCAGGCGCAGCAGACAGTCCATGCGCTCGTCTACACGGGGCATGATTGAACAAAATGTCTTCTTAGCCAAAAACGAAAAAGCCCAGCAGTCGCGCTGGGCTCAGATATGAAAACTCAGTAAAAAATATGAGCCGTGCTACTTAATCCTTGCAACGCGTTTGCGGCGACTCCGTACCTGCGAGCCTTTTTGGCAATGCAAACGGCAGGTTAGGGATAGAGGTAAGCTCGACTAAGCCAAACATGCACATAAGCACCGCATTCCCATCCGCGTTTGGTGCGCTGCTGAGTCCAACCAAGGCCTCATAGTCTTTCCCGGGCTCTAGAGTGAATACTTTCGCCTGGCCTGGGCAAACAGCGTAAGTGCTGCCGTAGCTGCCGGCGGACGCACCCAATGTTGCGATCTGAAAGGGTGCATCCGTTTTAACGCGGTACTCAGCCACAATCTCGGTGTATAGGCCTTCGGCCATCCGAACAGATCCGATGTACTGCTGAAGCTTGGGTGAAACCCTTCCCGGCATTCCAAGACTGGCGGGCTTAAGTGGGTACTGGGGGTAGTTAATGCTCGGCTGCCCTTCCTCTGAGAAGCGGCCAGCTTCAGCCATTTTGTGGCGAGTATCCGGGGCGCAGCTGCCCGTCACACTATCGCCAAACACATTAGAATTGGTGATCACACGAACGCGAGCCGTATTGTCGGCCTGAGGTGGATCGACATAGGGAACAGAGGGGAACCCCCCACAACCAGCAAGGGCGATAGACGAAGAAAACAGGAGCAACCAGGTATTACGCATGTACTACATCCTTGAACTTACCTAAGCGCCATCGTGTGCGAATCAGACTAAAAACTCTAGACATTAATCCTCAGTAAAAACCTGACAACGCGCTTTATATTTCCTTGCTTGCCCGGTTTGTCCCGCCTCTTGGGCATCTAAAGTATCTGCGCTGCGACGGCAATAACAGTTTGCGTTTTTGAATCAGCTCAGGCATCACTCCCTGCTCAGAGCGGAAGATGTGGCGGGGTCGAAAAAGAAAGGACCTTAGTGACGGCTAAAGCCTCAAAAGTCTGCATGAAATTGATAGACCGAACGATCGGAAGGCTAACTAGTCCAACGCTTACCGGATCAGATAACGCAGCGTCCGCAGTTCGGCCATCACCCTATCTCTCGGTATCACCACCCGACAGACCTCTCTGAATTCCAGTTTCCAGGATTGACCCTTTTGGGTACGGCTTCGGCCAAGAGGCTCTAATGGAAAATTTAATACCCTATAAAATTCATTATCTACACGATGGGAAGCCGGAGCACTTCTATACGAATGCAACGGCGTTCAGCGAAAGCGATGCGATTCGCATGGCCACAAGACACGCTGGTGAGGGCCCTGAATATTGGATACCGATAGGTCTGTCTCGGGACTCAATATTAAAAATTGCCGACAAGCTGGGTATTACGAAGGTCCGTTGGAATAAAGCCGGGTAAAACCACGGGCGCCGCCGCAGTTCTAACTCGCAAAGTTCGCGAATAAAAAACCCGGCGCGGTGGCCGGGCTTAGTTGGATGATCTCCAGCGCAAGCTCGGCTGTTGAATAAGCCCGAACCGCCCTTGGATGAGATTGAAAAAGAGACGAAGACGGCCCACGTCTGTCGCGAGGTCGCCTGGGGGGAAGTGGTGGAGCGCACTAAAACGGGTGCAGACCGCTTGGTTTTGTGGAATGCCCCTGCCATGCCCCCCCCTTAAAATCGTCGGTGAATACGCAGAGCGTCAGAAAAAGGGAAAGCCACAGGGCCTTGAGACGCCTTTTATTTTCCTGCCGTCATGGACTCCAGAGCCCCCTAACTCGAACGTTACCTGCAAAGGCATTAATAGGGGCCCGGCGCCGAAAGTTCTTAATACCCGTCGTCCTCTGCCATACAACTGTCGTCACACATATGCGACAATGCGCGCCAAATTCCAACACACATCCCCATTTTTTTGCTCAGCGACCGGGTTTCGCGCCTTGATGTCGCTGTTGATGCATGCCTGACGGCGCCTGCTGCCATGCTCGCAACCCATTGATAGGTAAAGTAATTGATCTCCACAGCTAACATCACCATGCGGTATGAAACGCATGCTGATGATTACTGCTGATCAGTGTTTACTGGGCCAAGTCGTCCTGAGTAATCAACGATAAAGCACCGAAATGCACCCGTTGGTCCCAAGATTGGTCCCAGCGGGCAAATTTCAGCCCATGCCGAAACTGCATAACCCTTCCCCGGCGGCCTGCCGACTGAACACAAACCACCAAATAGCCCCACTACTCCTGAGACATCTCACATCGCAGCATTCGGTCAAAAGCGGACCTTCGCGATGACTTCTCCAATCCTGAAACCCACGAAAGTCAGTTGCTGACCACAGGTATTGCCTCAATCAGTTGGATCGCCCTACGGCCGTTGAGCTAGTACTGATGCGCAGTGCCTCACGGCGGGAGCTTACCAACAACCACCTACTGCAAGAGCCTCCTAGGCGGATAGCCAGCGTCCACTTCTCTTCTTGTCGGCTGACCAGCGTACCGCGCCGCCCTACACCACGGCGCGCAGCACTTCTTCGTGAATTCCGTTGTGCATGATTAACCGTGCCTCCTGACTCGGTCGGTAAAGTCGCTCACCTGCGCGGGCGTCAGGCAATTCAACTTACCGAAGGTCACTAGATGCTGGATCATCGCTTCTTGACTGCCGGGTTCCTGGGCAACCATGCGCCGGCAGGTCTTGTCCAAGATTAACCGCGCCATCTGCGGGTTCTCAATCATAGATGCGTCGAAGGCCAGCGCGATGGCGGTGGCCAACTCGCCCAGGTCCGGGTCTTTCCGTTGCAACGCCCTTAGCGCATTCATCTGCCGGGCGGTAATGGGTAGCGACACGTCTCTCGTCCTTAGCGGTCATGCTCAGCTATGATCAGCAATAATGGTAGACCAGACTCCCGGGGTGTGGTTTCCGCCAATCGCAAAAAAGCCCGCCGGAGCGGGCCTTGTTTTGGTGGGCCATTGATCATAAGCGGCGTTATGTCGACATATGCAATACCTAAATTTTTACTCGCTCAAAATTTCACATAGGCGCTTCTCAAGCGCCCCTCTGAACAAGATTCGTAGATTGTCTGCATCAATATTGGAAATAGTCTCTTCTAGTCGAAGCTTAAAAATCAGGTCATGCGTGCGAATTTCACGCCTCCGTGCTTCAAGTGAGGTGGGTGCGTGCGCAATCCCGGCGAGTAAATGAACCGACGCACTCATTGCGCAATGAAGATCGTTTCTAGCGCCAGACATAACTTCCTACCCAAGCTCTCAAACGGTTGAAGGCGGGCTAAAGAATTTGCCCCATCCCCTAGAGAGTCATGGGTATAACGGTAGGTTCATAAATAAAACAATCGGGCTCTAGATCGCGATCCTAAAACCGCACAAAAATGTGGCGCAAGTCGCATAGTGGTCACATGGGACATTTTTTGGACGCCAAAAACCACAAACCCCGACTTCTCTAGAAAAATCATGGTTTGCGTTTTCAGAATGGGGGGGTGAAGGAGAGATTCGAACCTGCAATAACTCAATCAGCTAAACAATTCACGCGGTGTCCGCGCAATGACTGCTTCCGACTCCAAGCGGACACTCCACTGATGCCAGGCAGGTAGTGCGAGATGTGCGGCGTCGAGCCGACTAGCGAATGTTTTAGGCCAGAAGCGCGGTTAGGCCTCAGCTTTAATCAGCACGCCACTCTTAACCCGAGCGTCCAGCATCGCGGAAAATCCCTCAAAATCGTGCGCGGACTCCGGGGCAACGTACATCAAGTTGCCAAAGTGATCGGCGTAGTCGTGAAGGTAAAGGCCACGGCTCCCGTAATAGTGCTGTGCGATCGCATTCCCATCGTCGTTTAAGTCGTCCTCAGTAAATTTGCCATCGCAATACCTGAATAGAAATTCGGTGGCAGAAAGTTCGCCACTGATCACGCGGGCGACGGCTTCAGGCTCTTCCTCGACATGAAGGTCGCCAGCCCAGCCTCTAACAAAACACCATCTCATGAAAAGCGCTATGTGTGTGCCGCCATGCTCTTGTGGTTGGCCTGCTGGAAAGTCTCCGCCATGGTGCCAGCTTGCATCATCGTACTTCATGGGCGTCCTTGAGATGTTTTGCGTTGAAAAGGGGCTTGATTTATCACGTTCTCGCAGGGATCGGGTAGGTCTGTTTTCACTTTCATCAAGCAGGAAAACACAGAACTGTCGTTGCCCTACCTGGCCATAGACAACATCATTCGCCATTACTGCCTGATGACTGCGAATGTCCACTTTTGACCGACCTCTGCCGAATGCGAGGGGCTGCAATAGGTCGATAGCTGCCGGTGGCGACTGGCAGTCATCGGCCAATAGCTGTCTGTCGGGACCGGCTGAAATCGACCCTTAGAGGCTTTTGATGAATTCTGTCGTCCAAAAACGGACACCAAGAATGTCTACGAAAACCAGGGTGATTCAAATTGCTTTGAGCGGCTGAGAGCTACTCGGAACCTAAGAGCTTTCTAACCTCGGCGATGATCAAATCGATATCGAATGGCTTTGCCAATACTGCATCAAACAGATCCGATCTCTGCATACCGATGTGTGCCTGAGCACCGCTCATCAAGATGATAGGCAAGTCGTTAGCGGAAGGAAGTGCTCGCACAGCTGTAGCGAACTCAAGGCCGTCCATGACTGGCATCATGAAATCTGTAATGATCAATGCAGGCCGTTCTCTTTCGAGCACGTCCAGCCCTTTTCGGCCGTTGCTGGCGGTTACCACCATAAACCCCTCATCCTCCAGCGCGAAACTGAGAATGTCAGCGATCAAATACTCGTCGTCGACGACCAGGATGGTGGTCATTTCAGTTCAACCCACGCAAAAGCTTAAGAAATCGAACCTGGAGGTGTCTCAGTGGGGACTGACGGTTCATGTCTTGAAGCCTTTGTCAGGAAAACATCTTTATCATGGATGACTACCTCAAAGCGCGAGGGGTCATAAGAGCTGTCTCGTACTTTAAGAATGGAAAGCGTCCTGCTTAGTTCAGAGTGATTCTCAGAGAAACGCATAAGCATCAGGTTGTCGACGATACTGGACAGGTCAGAGTTTGGCGCGCTTACCTCGGAGCCAAATAGATCGCGCATCTCCCAGGATGCAAACACGGTTACGCCCCTCGATCGCAGCTCATTCATGAGCGCACTGAAGAAGTCAGTAATTCGTGCCGGATTTGTGGAGACTCGCGTCATACCGCTAAGGCTATCTATGAACAGGCGCTTGATACTCTTTTCTTCAACGATACTCAGCAGTCGTGCGCCCAGCCCATCCAGCAGGCCTTCAGTGGTGGGCTGCCAGGCAATGCTCAAGGCGCCGCTGTCCTCCATACCCTTGATATCGATACCCAGTGATTGGCCTTTGAGTCGCAACCGTTGTGGGCTTTCGTAAAAGCCAAAATGCAGCCCTGGAGCATCGACGGTCGACTCTGCAAGGAACTTGAGACCCAAAGTCGTTTTACCAATGCCGGAGGGGCCCATGACCAGAGACACACTGGAACTGTAAAGGCCTCCACCCAATATGCCGTCCAGCGAACCAATGCCACTAGGAATACGCGTCATGTCTGCACTGTCAGGAGCGGACGGGTGGCTGTAAAGACTTTCGAGTCGAGGGTAAACCACCAATCCTTCGTCGGTAATCTCACACTCATGAAGGCCTGTCATTGCTCCACTGCCGCGAGTTTTACGCAGTTGAATACGACGTACCGAGCGAGTGCCAAATAGCTCTTCGCCCATTTCAATTACGCCATCAACCATGGTGTGCTCAGGGCTGCCGTCGTCGAGACGGGAGCTGGTGAGAAATAGCACAGTGCAACCCGCGAAAGCAGCGTGCCCTTGCAACTCAGAAATGAATTTCTTGGTGTCGATGTGCGAGTCGGCTTTTGAGCGAGCATTGAGCAGGCCATCTACCACCATCACTGTGGCTTTTTGGCGACTTATCTCGCGCCGAAGCAGTTTCACAACCTCGTCCAGTCCTTCGTTTTCTAGGGTGTCAAACGCGCTGACAAACTGAATTTCGGCGCCCACTTTGGAAGAGTCGAAAAAGCTCAGAGTAGAAAGAAACTGAAAAAGACGGTCGTGTGACTCGGCCAGCAGTGTGGCGACCAGAACCCGGCCTCCATTATTCGCATGATGGAAGCCAAGTTGATTGGCTAGGATCGTTTTGCCAGACCCTGGCCGCCCTTGGATTATGTATGAAGCGCCCTTGACCAGCCCTCCCTTGAGCAGAGCGTCTAGCCCTTCGATTCCACTTTGGAGGCGTTTTAGCTTTTCCACGATGCGACCCTGATCTGAAAAACAGGCTGTTTAAGCCGAGTGAGGCGGAATGCTAACGCCATTTTCGCTCTGGGGCCATTCTCGCCTAAAGCATGGCGGTCTAAGAAAGTGACATGCCCAATTTTTGCCGCCTTTTCCTCGGACTTCGTTACTCTAAAGTCAAGGCGGAATCAACGTTGCTAGCCAGATGCCCCTCTAATCTTGCAGTAATTCAACTGCAGTAACCAACCCCGAGCGCTTGCATTCAAAATGCAGGGGGGAACCTGAATTGCCCAGGATTTTTTAAATAGTGTGCGACCGGTTCTGGCCGAGAGCGAACAATCATAACTTTGGAGCTGGTTACTAAACACCTGCTGCTACGCTGTTGACTCCATAAGAGGAACGCCGATGCCAAACTCAGATCTACTCCCCTCCCTGCTCTCGAAGCTATACGAAAACCAATTAGCCCTTGAAGCCTCCATCATGGAGCTATCGAACTGGATTGAGCAGCGTGGCTCCGCCGAGGTCGCAGAAAATATCCGGGGAGCGCTGCACACCATCGACGACAACGAAGAGTTCATCAAATTGACGCTCGCAGTTCTCATGGCACCGGAGTAATCGCTACTTGCAGGCCACTGACCAGAGCTGGTCCAGCTTGGTGGTGTAGCTCTGGCTCATCATCTCGCGCCGCATGCCCCAATCGGGGTTCGTAGGCACGCTGGCCGACCTTAGCGTTCCCCTTCCCCACCTGTCATTGATCTGGTCCAGTACGGTCATCACTCTGGTCGCCTCGGTCGGCTGAGACACCGCGAATAGATCATCCGTGTATTCACCTGGCTGGCACAGGTTGAGCAACATCACCTCGGCCTTGCTGTAATTGAAGCCTGGACGGTAGATATGGTCGAGCGCATCAACCGCAGCCTTGGTGAGTAATCGCACATCGTCGGTTGGATACGGCATGTCCACCACAACCCCGTTCGCGTACTTCGCCTCGTCCGGATTGAACATGCCGGTGCGGATGCAGACCCGGACTTTCTTGCAGAGCGAGTTCTGTGTCCGGAGCTTTTCCGAGGCTCGCATCATGTAGGTGGCCACCGCCTCCTTGATCGGCGCAAGCTCGGTAAGGCGCCTTCCAAACATGCGGCTGCAGCAAATTTCCTGCTTGGGTGGGTCGGGCTCATCCAATTCGAGGCAAGAGGTGCCTGCCAGTTCCCGCGCGGTCTTCTCGATCACGACGCTGAATTTCTTGCGGAGCGTCCAGGGGTCGGACCTGGCCAAGTCCATCGCGGACTTGATGCCTAGAGCGTCCAGATGGAGCTTCATTTTTCGGCCAACACCCCAGACCTCGGCTACATCGGTATTGCGCAGCACCCAGTCCCGCTTAATCGGATCGGTAATGTTCACCACACCGCCCGTCTGCGCTTGTAGCCGCTTGGCGGTGTGGTTTGCAAGCTTTGCGAGCGTCTTGGTGTTCGCGATTCCCACGCCGACGGGGATACCGGTGCACCGCAGCACCTGGGCGCGGATCTGCCGGCCGAGAGCGTCGAGCCCGCCAATTCCGGTGAGGTCGGCGAATGCTTCGTCGATGCTGTAGATCTCGACGGCGGGCACCATCGATTCAATAAGCGTCATCACGCGCTCGCTCATGTCGCCGTAGAGCGCATAGTTCGAGGAAAACGGGATGATTCCGTGTTGCTTGAGCTTGTGCTTGATCTGGAAATACGGCTCGCCCATCTTGATAAAGGGCTTGGCGTCGTAGCTTCGAGCAATAACGCAGCCGTCGTTGTTGCTCAGCACTACAATCGGCGTTTTGGCGAGATCTGGACGGAACACACGCTCGCAACTGGCATAGAAACTGTTGCAGTCGATCAGGGCGAAGACTGGGGAGTTAGACATGGCTGCGGACTGTGCTCGTGATCACACCCCAGATCGATAGCTCGTCGCCTTCCAGTACATAGCGCGCCGGGTACTTCGGGTTTTCGGACAGTAAGATCACTTCCTTTCCGCGCTTGCAGAGGCGCTTGCACATGGGGTCGTTGTTTAGGAGCGCCACTACTATGTGGCCGTGCGCAGGCTCAATTGAGCGATCCACCACCGCCAGATCACCCTCGAATATCCCAGCGCCCTGCATGCTTTCACCTGTGATCATCACCAGGTAAACATGGGGCGCCCTGATGTTAAGCACTTCATCCAGAGAAATATGCTGCTCAATGTGATCGGCCGCAGGCGATGGAAAACCAGCCGGTACATGAAACGAGCAAAGAGGCAGTTTTGCGCCTCCTTCAGCTATTGGACCCAGGATGTTGAAGCTCATGGCGGTGCCTTATGCAGATACTGTACGAATATACAGTTAACTTTGTAAGCGGCTTGCGGTCAATTTCTCTATGGGGGATTTCGACAGGCGGAGGCGTATCTATGTGCGGTCGATTCGTGCAGTACGAGGGAATGGCGATCTACATGGAGGAATTGAGCCCTCAGATCGAATTGTTCAGTGGCTACGATGCACAGCCGATCAATCGGTTTAACGTGGCTCCCACGACGCGCGTGCAGCTGCTGCACAGCAAAGAGGATGGGTTGCACATTGACGCTGTGCAATGGGGGTGGGCGCCGTTCTGGGCGAAAGGAAAGCGCCCTGATCCGATAAATGCTCGGCTCGAAACCGTGACCACTGGCAAGTTCTTCAAACAGCTTTGGCCAACTGGCCGCGCGATTGTACCCAGCGAAGGCTGGTATGAATGGGTTAAAGACCCGGACGACCCGAGAAAGAAACAGCCCTACTTCATCCGACTGAAAAGCAGAAAGCCGATGTTCTTTGGAGCCTTGGCTCAAGTAAACCCAGGTCTTGAACCGCATGAGGGCGACGGCTTCGTCATCATCACTGCTGCCAGTGACCAAGGCATGGTGGACATACATGACCGTCGGCCACTGGTACTTGCCCCGAAACACGCCAATGAATGGCTTGATCCAGATCTTTCACCGGCACGCGCAGAGGAAATCGCGAAAGAGCTGTGTCAGCCGACCGAAGAGTTTGAGTGGTTTCAGGTTGGGAGGGCTGTTGGCAATGTCAGGAACCAGGGATCGGAGCTTATCGAGCCGTATCCATCAACTGAAAAACCACATGACGAACACAACGGCTGAGACCCAGCCGAGAGTGAGCAGGAATGAAATGCCTGCAAGCCGCTTATCCATTGTTCCCTGCCCATATCCAATGATATCGGAGTGTTCTGCTGTGCGCTGTGCCTGTAATCGCTGGCACATAGCATGGCACGTCCCGGACGTCGCGCTACCAAAACGGGCCAAATTCAGCAGACAGACTGCATACGCATTTACTTAGCGCGCAATTATTTAGCGCCTCTATCATTCCAATGCATTCTTTTGCGTTCCTCGTTTCAGCCTTAAGCCTGCAAGCTGTAAATGGAATTCACTGTGCCGCATGAAAAGGCTGCCTTTGTTCGTGATCAGCAAAATGACGTGGAAATGCCACGCCACCAAATCCGGCCTTCGGAGGCCTATATGAAATTGAGATCCTTAAGTATCGCGCGAAGAGCCTTCGTCTGTTTTGGCCTAATCACATTCCTGCTAATCAGCTTGGCAGGCTTCTCTTATCTTCAAATTGATCGGCTGCGTGCTACAGAGCAGAACATTGAGCAAAACTCCCTCCCAAGTATCCAAGTCATTGACGACATCCAGATCGCCCTCCTTCACGCCCGCCTTGAAAGTATCCGCATGCTCTCAAGTACCACGAGAGATGTGCACGATTTCTCACTGTCAAAGGTCGAAGAATCTATGCAGACACTTCAGGTAAAAACTGATTTTTATCGTGCACATTTAATGTCTGGTGAGCAGGACGAAATCCAGTTCGCGAAGGCTAACCAGGCTATGCATGCGTACATCGAAGGTCTCAAAAAAGTAATCGCTTTAGATTCATCCGATCATGATCAGGCTGTCATTTTTGCCAACACAGAGCAGGCAAATAGAGCCAACACCTATCAAGAGCAGCTGACGCTTCTGCGAGACCAAAATACACGCCAAGCCGAGGTATCTGGGGTCGACGCGACCGACGTATATAACCATAGCGTCAAAGTTTTGATAGCGGTGCTAATCGTGGCATTTATCTTAACTATAGCGCTGGCGATTTTGTTCACTAACAGCATCACTATTCCAATCAGCTCATCACTAAAATTGGCGGAGAATATCGCTGCTGGCGACCTTACTCATGATCTTGAAGTAACAGGTTCAGATGAAGCTTCGCGCTTGATGCATGCATTGAATCTGATGCAGAAAAATTTGCGACACACAATTCTAGAAATCTCGGGAGCTTCATCCCAACTGAGCACTGCTGCCGTCGAAATGACGTCGATCACTGAAAGCGCTGATCGCACACTTCAGCAGCAGAACAGTGAGATAGAGCAAGCTGCTACCGCAGTAACTGAAATGAGTGCGGCGGTTGAAGAGGTTGCAAGAAACGCCAACTCCACGTCTGAAGCAGCGATGCAGTCGAGCATGGCTGCAGATCTCGGCAATCAAAAAGTCACTGAAACTTTGACGGCGATGCGTGGCTTGACGGGTTTGGTTGAAGTGTCATCAGATCAGGTGAGAGAACTTGCAGGCCAAGCGCAAGACATTAGCAAAGTTCTGAGTGTGATTAGGGCGATTGCTGAGCAAACCAACTTGCTAGCTTTGAACGCCGCAATTGAAGCGGCTCGTGCAGGAGAACAGGGTCGCGGTTTCGCCGTAGTCGCAGATGAAGTTCGAGCGCTGGCGCACCGAACGCAAACATCGACGCAAGAAATTGAACAGATGATATCCACGATTCAAGCAGGCTCATCTGCCGCGGTCGAATCAATGAAAAAAAGCACATCCGAGGTTTATAGCACGCGAGACACTGCGGAACAGGCGGGCCAGTCGCTGCGTCAAATCATTGATTCCGTGCTCGAAATTAACGATAGGAATATCCAGATTGCAACCGCTTCTGAGGAACAGGCTCACGTGGCGCGGGATGTCGATCGCAGCCTGATAAGCATCCGCGACCTTGCAGTGCAGAGCAGTGAAGGCACTCGGCAAACGCTTACAGCCAGCAACGAACTTTCTCGTCTGGCCGTCAACCTAAACGATTTAGTTCTTCGATTCAGAACATAGGAAATGGGTCAGCCAACTCTAGCTTTGTTGCCCAATCTCTCATAAGCCAATACGGCACGCCCAGCTAAACACAGCATAGGTGGAATATGGTTAGCCCTGAAATCACCTTGCACTCTATGCTCAGTTTAGATGAACGATCAGCTTTGGCTGAAATTGAGGCGATCTCCAGCATTTTAAAACTCGTAACACGTCTTACGGGAATGCGATTTGCTGGGGTCGCGAAGTTCACCGAAACAGACTGGGTGGTCTGCTCAGCTCACGACCCGTTGCATATGGGGATAGAGGCAGGTGACACGCTAGAGCTGGAAATCACGCTCTGCAGCGAGCTCAGGAGAAACCCTAAGGCACTATTTATTCCTAAAATCAGCGAAGACGGTAGATACTCCAGTCGTGCAGTGGTTAAACGGTATGCGATAGAAACTTATGCTGGTGTTCCTATCTTCCTTCCCGATGGTAGGTTATATGGTGCTCTATGCGCCCTAGATTCGCGTTCGATACTATTTGAAGACCCGGAGCTGGAAGAAACTTTAGCTTTATTTGCAACTTTGATAGGGTGCGTTTTTTTCACTAACCCGCTGCTGAATGAGTCCGAATAACACGGCTTATCTCATGCGAACTATTCAATTTCAATGAGATTGGTTTATAGCTCGGACGTAATCTTGGCATGCTCGTAATGCTATCAACCCATTATCACCTTCATCGGTTATGGCGATAATTCTTTGAGCATGCGCTGGGTCAAGTTGGGCTCGACGGGTTGCATGAACCACGCTGAAGGCGCCGGGGGCGGAAGGCACGTCGCAGCCACTGGCTGGATCCTCGAGGAGGACTGACAGCCGGACATCAGCAGTGGCAAGGCGATCGCGCATGCGAGCCTGATCACGTTGGGCATCGGATAATTCCTTTATGTGTTTTTGGTCCTGCGCGGCCAGTTGCCGCTCAGTGGCCAGGCGTTTGTCCTGCTGGGTTCTGGCCTGGGCGGCCGCGGCATTGCTCATCGCCGCCAGGTCATCCTTATGCAAGCCGGCCTGCTCGGCGAGTTTCTTGCCCATTCGCCAGTCCTGCACCTGCCAGGCGCCTCCCGCGCCAATCCCGATCAGCAGTAGGCAAGAAAAGAGGATAAGTGCGACCTTGTAGGGCTTTACCAATTCGCCCATGACTCCTCCCAATTCGGAAGATCGACCGTTTGCTCAGCCAGAACATGCGTGCAGTCATCCAGGTACTGGATTCGACCATCGGTTACGAAGGAGTGGCAGACCACATCCTTTCCATGCATCCCATAGCGCGATAGAACAGAGGGCGTGAAAGTTGGCGCCTCGGCGTTACCGTTGTAGCCCCAACGAGGGCCAGCGCCAGAGCCAACATTCAGGCTATGCGGAAGATCGCAACCGTTGCAGAAGAACCAGAGCGAGCCGTCGGCCGCTTGGCCAAGGACGCGGGAGATCGTTTTTATTTCGCTCACGCCAACACCTCCATCGCCTTGTCGTAAAGCGCCTGGCGCTCGGCCTGCCCGTTGAGCCCGCCATTGATGCGCCGGGTGACCTTCGCGAAGTCCTTCTGGTCCGCCAGGGTGTTAAGCCCGCGTGTCGACCAGAACCAGGCCGCCGACATCGCGGCGTGCTGCGGCAACTCCAGAAGTTCGGGCTTATTGATCAGGTCCAGGCCCAATGCTTCACCGCATGCGGAATAGTTGGCGCGGCCGGTGATTTGGATCAGCCCGCGGCCACGGTACTTGGAGCCGTCACCCTTCACTGTGTTGCCCAGATCGGCGCGGCCCTCATATCCGGCCTGCTGTGCAGTCGGCCCCCAGATCTCGCGCAACCAGCGAAACTGGCCCGACTCATGTCCTATCTGCGCTATGAAGGCAGCAGCCCGCAGCGAGCCGACAATGGCATAACGGTTCATGGCCGCGTTCAGGGCAGGAACAAAAACGCCGGCTTGACGGCCGGCGTTTGGGAGTATCTGCAGCAACTGCTGCTCAGTGATCGGCATGCTTTTCTCCAGGCAATAAAAAACCCGCTCAAGGCGGGCGGGGTGTTGCGCCATCACTCAGTTGAGCGGAGCGGGTGCAAGACGTGAGATCGTCGCCCGTGCAGCGGTGCGCACCGTGGCAATTTCGCTAGGAATGGGCGTGCCATCCTCAAGCAGCGCAAAGGCGTGCCAGTTGGTTTCGCGCAGGTAAGCACGCGCCTGCTCAAGATCCAATTGGTCCGCAACGTCCTGAGCTGTTTTCACCGGCTCAAGCTTGGATAGATCCACCATCTTCAGGCACCTCCAATAATGCGCTCGGTTCGACAGCCCCAAGGGCCGCAGGTGGCGCGGTATCGGGAAAATTTACTGGGCCGCTGCGCGCGTCCAAGATTATTGGTTCCGCCGGGTTTCGGAACTCTTCAGGACTTTCCCAGGTAACAGGGAGACGGAGAGTGAAGTGCAGTGTCTTGCCTATACGCTCCACGTAATCCGACTCGACAAAAAACTTATTGCCGACGGCGCTGCCTGGCAGGCGGTAACCACTTGGAATGCCGGAGAGGTCGATAGCCTCGCCATTGATAGTGATAACGTCGCCCTGCACGCTGGCCTCCAGCGTATCGTCCATGAGTGCTGCCCAAAGTCTGATCTTCATTTCCAAGTACCCCGCACCGATACGTTTATTTCAAATGCCTGGGCGGTTGCACCGTTCCTGACCGCGTACAGTATTGAACTAGTCGACGCTGCCCGCTGGAAAACTACGCCATACGAGTCACCCGTAGATTGGGCGTTACAGGTCAGTCCCGGCATCATGTTTGCGGTGTTGAGAAACGTGACAGGCAAGGTCAGAGTTTGGTATCCAAAACTGTTGGCTGCCTGACTTGCTAAGGCCACCTTTCCGGTTACACACATCGTGCCGTTAGCAAACTTTTCAACACGGAAGCCGCTAACCACCGCGCTGGAGATGACTCCACCCGCATCTGACTGCGGGTCATTGGTCATATTGAAGCCAGTAACGTAAGGAACCCATCCGTTCCAGTCAGCCGCAGCAGCAGTAGGATTAGCTACTTTGGCACTCCGTTGCCAAAGAGCATTACCGTAAATTGGACGAACTTCCTGGTATGGGTAGAGACCTCTCCCCTTAACGGAAATCAAGTGCGCGGGGACAATTGGGGCATTCGTCGGGGCAGTGCCGGAACCGTAGAAGTATTCACCTGGCTGGGTGAGAGTGTTGTAATCCTGCCCCGGCGTGATTGGTAGAGCATCCCCAAGACCCAGCCACCCAGGAATCAGTAGCCGTCCTGCAGTGCGGTCTGTAAGTGAGGTTGCGGGAACCAGGGCCAATTCTGCCTGCATACCTGCGATATCGCTCCGGGCAAGAAGTGCGCGGGCTTTGTTTGTGATTACTGCAAGGGATAGAGCCCCCGCCCCAGTAAAGTACGGGAGGCGATCAGCGGCACCAACAAGGCTCGACAAGGCAGTAAGGTTGTTGTTCTTGTCCTGCTTAGTTTCAGGAATTGTTGCAATAACTTTTGTTGCTGCGCGTAACTGATCTGCGGAATCTTTGTTGTAGCCCTGCACGGGCATCACGGCATAGATACCGCTACCGAGGGAGGGCCCCAGATAATTGGTGGCGATAGATAGCGCCGTATCGCTTGCGATGTTATTGATCTCATACCACGCACCATCTGGCCCACGGAATCCATCGCCTACACGAGCATTGGCGATAAAGGCCGTACCCGTACCGATAACAGCGGTCGAGCCATTCGTGACGGCAACAGTGCCAGCCCTATACCAACCCATAATTTTCTCCAGGCAATAAAAAACCGCACATGGCGGCTATAGAGTTCTACTAATTATTCCAGGAGCTAAGAAATTGGCTTAGCGAAAACAACAGGAATATAAAGTGATGTTGTCAAGTCAACTCCCACAGATTGAATTACAAGTCTGTCGTTCTGGTAATCCCAAACAGCATACATATTGCCTTGCCGGGAAGTGCCGCCAGCAATATCCATTGCAATATTATTGAGTAGCATATAATCCCCGGAAGCTAGACTCGATGCGGCAGTCCAGCTCAGGCGAGAAGTCCCTTGCCCAGTGGAGGATGAGCCGAGATAGGTCCATCCGGTTATCGTTCTCGTAAACTGTGCGCAGGGAGTACCGCTATCAAATAGAAGATTTGCTGACCCATCCCAAATTCGGAATCCAAACTTTGCAGCTGGTTCTGACTTAAAGGCAGCGGCAAACCAATTTCCAGAAGTCCCCTGACCCACAATCCCCGAAAAAGAAAATCCCGTCCAAGCTCCAGCCGATCCCTGCACTACACAAAAACATAGAGTTACCGATAGGTTCGGTCTGACAAAAACTAAGGGAGGCTCACTTGTTGTAATTGGTTTAGAGAATGGTACGTAGACGCCAGATCCGTTACCGCTCCACGCCCCCTTCTCCAGAACAACAAGCCTCGCAAACTCAGAATCAAGGGTAACGACGTCGCTGTTGTTTGTGAACGTTACACCAAACGTCATTAGCGATACCTCATAACCAAAAGCCGTTGAGGAGAAAGCCCAAGAGGACCGTTCGATCTTGCTGGATTGCCGAAGTAGATGACCACTCCGTCCACCCCAACGACTGGGGTGTATTGAATCGCGTAGTAGCTCTGTCCGGACGTGTCGTAAGCAGCGACCGGAACGCAGACAGCGGAGTGTGTGGCCGGGTTTACACCCGGAATAGATATGTAGCGAGTTCTCCCTGGCGCAGGAACGCCCACCTGCACAATTTCCGAGTAAATAATCCGGACAGTAAATGAGTTTTCATCCAGTTCAAGGAGGCCGGTCGGCCCCCAGACTCTTGCCCCGTAGTTCATGCGGAAAGGTCTCCCCACTGGTAGCGCTTGATACCGTTCTCGTCGAAAACCTTACCGCCCGTGCTATTGATTACTTGCCGAGCTTGGCCACCGAAAGAGCTGTTGATTTCAAAGGTCCCGTCGAAGAACAGTTTCCAGCCGGAAACGCCCGCAACATAGTTGTTGGACGCGATGTAGTTGCCGATTTTGGCGTTGGTGATCGTGCCGTCCTGGATGAAAGCCGAGTTAATGAACACCTGCCCGCCTTGCACCGCAAACGGAACCGAGATCGCGCCGCCGGCGATTGTGTTCACGATGGCGAACCGGTCCGCGCTCACCAGGAACTGGCTTTGCAACTGACCATCTACGTTCTCGATACCAAACCCAACGCCGGCGGCGACGTACTGCCCGTTTGCATTCAGTTGCATCTTCACCGACCACATGGTGGAGAGCTTGCCGTCGGTGTCGACCTGAGCCTGGCTTACTGTCTGGATGTCCGCGGAGTTGTCATCAATCTTCACGCCGATCTGTTGGATGGCCTGCGCCGTAGCCTCGCGATCCGTGACCACGACTTTTTCCAGATCGGTCACAGTGCCAGCGACGTCGCCCACCGACGCGGTGAGTTCGGCCTGACGCTGCACCACGGCTTCGTTCTGCGAGGCGCGAGTCTTAACCTCCTCCTGGAAGCTGGCCGTAGCGTTGTAGCCCTGGAGCGCGTCGATCTGGTCGCCCTCCCCGTTATCGTCCCGGAAAGACGCCTGCAATGCCTGAAGGCTCGACGCTGAAGCCGTCACGACGCCGTCCAGCTTGGTGATATCGGTGGTGTTGGTGGAGACCTGCTGTGCCAGGCCGTTCGCCGTCTCCACAGACTGGCCAACATCCAGCCAGTAGGTAGCATCCGGTGGCGGCTTGTTGGTCGGCACAGCCTGAGCGGCTTGGTAGATCCGCCCCCCTACCACCACCATCTGGCCTTTGAGGTAGGTGACGTCCTTGTTGTAACCCTTCAACCCACCCAAAGCGCTGATCTGATCTTGGAGCCCAGGGATCTTGTCGATCTGGTCGATGATGTCCTGGCCAAGCTCAGTGTGCCCAATCTGCCCTGCGATCAACTCCAGCACCGGCGCAGCATCCGAACTGGCCTGCCCCATCACACCATTGCCCACCGGGTAGAACGGGCCCACGTTGCCGGTGCGGTCGACCAGGCGCGCCCAGAAGAACAGGGTTGCTCCAGCCAACAACGACTGCATGCGATAGTCGGCCTGCGGATGCGCCAGGTCTGTCAGCTTTGTGGCGGCCGCCAGATCATTTGCAGGTCCATACCAAAACTCGGTTCGCTGGGTATCCTCCGCACCAGGTGGAAAGCCCACTTTCAGCCCAATGCCGAATAATTCGCTGGTGGTGCGCAGGAACGCAACCGCCGGCGGCAGGCCGACCTTGCCCTCCAAGTTGGTCAGGTTTGAGCTCTTCCAGATCGAAGATATCTCGAAAGCACCTACCGACCGAGCCCGGGCCAGGTAGGCGCCCGAGTAAATGCCAGTGACATCCACACTTGTCGCGCCAGTGCGCTGCAGCTTGATCCAGTTGCCGCTGTCCTTACGCCACTCCACGTCATACGCGACCGCACCGTTCACAGCGGGCCACGAGATGTTCATGGTGCTGATCGCCAGGCCCTGATCCACAGAGTAGTTCGACGTGATGTCGACGATCGCCGGCGCCGGAACAACGGTGATCGGCACAACGCTGATTGGGCGCTCTTCCAGTCGAGCGCCGGTGTCGATGTGATCGAACTTGCTCGGGTCGTACTGGACGGCCGAAATTTCGAAAACACCTGGCTCCGGGCGCGCCACGCTCACCACCCGATAAAGCGGTATGGCCAGGTCGTCAGCATCGAGCGCCCACACCAGTTCGCGCTCTGGCGTAACGGAGTAAGCCACCGTGACGGTGACCTGTCGGCCGCTGACCAGTTGCACGGTGCGGCCCTCGCACTTGCCGTCGGGCAGGTTGAGGATCAGCCGATCGCCGGGCTTGGCCTGGGTGTCGCGATCCAGGGTGATGACCTTGCCGTTCACCGCCGAGATGCGCCCACCGACCGGCCGACCAGCAAGTAATTCGTCAGCGATCGGGATCACGTAGCCAGGTAGAGGAATACGCCCGTCGAGCCCAACCTTGAAGGTAACTGCCCGGTCCTTGGAGTTGGTAAGCAGCGCCCACTTGCCGCGGCGCTGCGCCTCGGATTCACGGGTGCAGCCAATCGCGCTGATCTCAAGCGGGTTATCACCATAGCGCCGCTGCAGCTTCTGGTCGGTCACGGCCGTGACGTCGGTGTCGTAGTTGTTCGCCGGATTGTCGTAGCTGATCAGCGCCCGGGTGTAGCGGGTGCGCTCCGACGCGCTCGAGTAGGTGAACTTGCCATCGATTACATTCGCCCGGGTGTAGGCGAAGTCGAAGTCGGTGGCACGCGGCATATCCGACAGTGTGAACACCTGACCTTGGGCCCAGTAAGTCATGCCTCGGTATATTGCGGAGATGTCGCGCAGAAGCGACCAGGCGTCAGCTTTGCTCTGCAGGTTCAAGTTGCAGAGGAAGCGTGGCTCCATGCCACCTTTGCCGTCCGGCACCAGTTGGTCGCAATACTGCGAGATGCGGTACAGCTCCCACTTGTCCACCATCCACGGCTTAATGCGACGGCCCAGGCCGAAACGGTCGTTCGTGGTGATGCCGTAAGTGTGCCAAACAGGGTTGTCGGTCCAGGCCTCTTTGAACGTACCGTCCCAGACGCCCGTATAGGTGCGCGACGTGGTGTCGTAGTTGCTCGGTACCTGCCATTTCCGGCCATCACATTCGATCGTCACTGCGGGGATGCTGCGGAACTGCTCAGCAGAAAACTCGATGTAAAGCAGCGCGGTGTTCGGGTATCGAATCTTCGCGTCGATCACCTCGGTGAATCCGGCAATCTGCATGGTGTCCGAGATTTTGTTGTTGTTCTGGTTGGCCGTCAGTCGAGTGATACGCAGCAGCCACCCGGTTGTCGCGCGCGGCAGATTGATGCGGCGGGTCCGCTCGTACAGGCTGGTGGTCTTGCCGGACACGGCCTCGTTCAAAACCTCCTGATACGTGCCCCCATCCGTTGCCAGCTCGACCTTATACCCGATCGTGTAACCGTTGATGTTGCTGCCGGAGTCGACCGACTGGAGCGCAGGCCAAGCAAAGCGCACACGGACAGCCGAGAGCTGGGTATTGGTGATCGCTCGAACCCACGGCGTGCCGCTGCGCAGCTCGGTGCTGATGGTTGTTTCGTTCTCGACCGATGGGATGCCCTGAATATAGGACTGGTCCACAGCCCCGCTGCGCCACTCCCATTTCACGTTCGGGAAGTTCATGCTCCCCTGAGGGTCTTGCAGCGGCGTATTGTCGAGAAAGATGTCCTTGGCGGTAGGAGCACCATCAAACTCGCCCTCACCCACAGCAATAAGCATTTTCGCAATGGCGACGGAGCGCAGGCTGTCTGGTGCCTCGGTTGGGGTTTTAGGCTTCTCGGAACCGCCCTTGGCGCCATAAACATCGATCTTGCGTGCTGCGCCCATGCTTTTCTCCAGGCATAAAAAAACCGCCTCTTGGGCGGCTTCAGTTTTTCGGCTGTTGGCTACATCTGGTCTTCGGCGTAAATGGCGGCACTGATGATTGCACCACCCCATCGCCGGCGGCCGGCACACAGCGAGACAGGATTGCCGGAGGCCGTGGTGTTCTTGGCGCTGCCAAAGGCATAGCCGGGAGTGTTCTCAGGCGCGGCGCTGGTCTTCAGTCCGCCGGCTTGGGGGCTGAGCATCTGGATAACACCGCCTGCGACGAGGCCGATGCCTGCCGGCGCCAGATACGGCGCGGTGACCGGGAATACGTACGAAATAGCGAGCAGGACTACACCAACAATCGTCTGGAGAATCCCCGCTCGTTTGCTACCAGTAATCACTGGGGCAATGCGGATGTCTCCTTCTCCGCCAAAAGAGAGCTCACCCTCTCCAATATTCTTTTTCCCCCTGAATACCGCGAACTCTATCCCTCGGGACTTGGCATTTGACAAGAAGCGCTCGAAGCCAGGAACTTGCACGCAAAGAGCCTTGATTGCCTCTGCTGTGGTTCTCACAGACAGCCTGAAGGATCGGCCGAACTGGCGTAACTGACCGAAAAGAAGAATGGTAGTGAGTGGTTGGTATTCGATTGCGAGCGCTGCCATGGTTTTCTCCGGGCAATAAAAAACCGCCCGGAGGCGGCTCGATGCGGTTGTTCGTTAAAGACAGTCGCGAACTGCCTGTTCAATGGCTGATCGGCCGTAACCAGGCGCCCAGGACAACCGTTGATAAAGTGCAACGTTACTGCCTTTCGGTGACCGATTCACCTCAAGAAGTTCCTCAGCCGTCGAGTCGGTCGCGACGATGAGCCTGTAACCACTTGCCGTTTCAGTCATCGTGGCGCCCGAGCGAGCATCCTGCCATTTTGGCATGACGCAAAGTGCGTATTGCTTCGGCTCCTTACTCGAAGACGCGCTGATGGTAGCCTTTCCCGATTTCAGGTCGCCAGGTGTGGTACCCCCCGCCAGCACCACCACCGCTACCGCCGCTATCAAAATCCGCATGTCGTTCCCTCTTTGGTTTGGCGGGACTGTAGCACTGAGGGAGCCAAATGCAAAAAAGCCCAACTAGCGCAAGAACAGCATCAGATTAGGATTGAACCGCTGTTTCGGATCTCGATATGCGCTTTAGATCTTTTATAAGTCTAGCGCTGTTAGCTATATGTAGCCTCGCCTCAGAAACCCGAAAATCTTCCGCAATATCATAATCAGCCATTGCTCTTATTCTCTTCTGTTTCCGCAAAGATCTAGCGATCGAAGCCAGTCCCTTAGTTCCACTTTCAAAGCGATAAATTAAGCGCTCGTGAGTTGCCATGCTCGTACCTGGTGGGCATTGGCTCAAGCTAAGAGCATCAGCAGCAACTAGGGCCTCGTAAAACAAAGCGTAGTAACTTCGCCCAACCGATGTTCTAGCCATACACTCAGTAATGGGATCAAGATCAATCAAATTCAGCGCGAGGGCCATCAAATCATCACTACATACTGACATTATATGGCCTCCCAAATGGTTTGGCGCTGTCATCGGTATGCGGCATCACCCCTATCGAAAGGATTCTATCTGCCTGCGCATCAAACGATAGTGACAATGCTTCATCAATCGCCGCGTCGATTTCAACTAGAGTTTCAATACTAGCACGCACAACAAATCTGTAGAGTATGCCCTCGCCTCGCAATGCAAACATGTCGTACGCAATATTGGGATGACCAGAAAGCCTTTTTACTACTGCTGTTGCCAAGCTAAGCCGATCAAAAATGTCCTCATCAGATACGCCTGAGTCGTCCATAATATCTGCCGCCTCAAATGCTCGGCACATAAAACCCTCCGGCGTCTTTCCTGCCAATACATAGAGATCTTTGGCTCTTTTATATAGGCCTAGATGCGCTGATGAATCAGCCACAACGACCACATCATCAGCACTCAACTTATCGATGATGACGCTGAGGTTTTCTGATCTAGCCATCTCCAGCTCTCCACATATTGCCATTGCATGGGCTGCCGCTAAATGCTTTGCAAATGACGGCAACCCGGCAGCTTCCGCCTCAGAAAAAAAACCAATCGAAGCATTAGGCTTCATTAGGTATGCGTGAAGATATGCCTGCTCATGAAGCAGCAACGCACGCTTTTTATCGCCGTAGGAAAGAGAGCTGAGAACCGAGTCGATCTTGTTGATTAATCGACGTACCGAGAATTCATCTACGACATGAGTTCCAGCTAATGAGTGCCACAGAACCATGCGTTCAGAAGAAATTTCATTAACTGCCAGCCTTGGCTTGCCTTGCATTTTACATTCCGTGATCGATAGCTGGGTGGTCTAGGATAGTTCCAGAGTAAGGCCTGGTCGATACTGGTCAAACGTACAACCTGACACAGAGCTTTCTTCGCCCATCAAGCTGCTTCTCTAAGCCTGAGGATCAGGCGAGTTCTGTCATGCCATGGGCCGCCGTACACGATGATCTCGGAAGGTCTCCCGTACAGGTGGTGCAGCAGGAACGGACCAGGGCCGAAAACATCTGAATCCTCACCAGGCAGCGACGAATCAGTGCCAAGGTAAATACCAGCGTGGTTCGGGTGAGCTGTTCGGCCAACCTGCATGACGATCATATCGCCGCGCCGTGGTCGGTCGACGCGTACAAACCCAGCCGCCTCGTAGTGTTGCTCGTACAGGCTCGCGTTCTCCGCACTCTCCCACCAGCCATCAGTGCGCTGGAAGGCTTCGAACTCAATCCCCCATTCGCGCTGGTACCAGTCAGCGCAGACCTGCCAACAGTCCCAGGCGCCGTGCACGAACGGGCGATTGAGCAGCGGCGTGCTACCGGTCGGTGTGATCTTGCGCAAGTCTCCCTCTGGCCACGACAGAATGTGCCAAGGCAAAGCCGTGGCCTCGCACATGGCCAGGTCGTGCGGTGACGGCCTGCTGGTTGCGTCCGGGTGTGAATGAACGATGCCGATCACCTCGCCCAGGTCTTCCGCCGCAGCGTAGTCCTCAGGATCAAGTCGAAACTCTTCGTTCGGCTCCGTGGCGATGTTCCGGCAAGGGAAGTACTTCTGCGCCCGCCCGATAGCCAGCAAAAGCCCGCAGCACTCTTTCGGATATTGGGCCGCCGCATGAGCCTGGATGGCGGCAATGATGTGCTTGCGCATGGTCAACTCCGGGCGATCAGGGACACGGCGGGGAATCCACCAAAGGAAAGTTCGTTGTTCTCGCCGAAGCGCAGCTTGCAGGATGAAAGGCAGCCCTTGCACTGGTCCTTGGCAGGGTCGTCAGTGGAGTTGTCCTCGTCATCGAACATGGCCGCGCCGGTATAGCCGCAGTCCGGCCCCCGGTAACCGTTGGTCATGGCCCAGTGGCAGAAGGTGGTCATCTGCCGGCCGGGCAAACCGTGGTTGTCGATCTCACCCGGGGAAGACAGCTCCCAGACCACCGCCTCGCCGTCTTCGCTGGTTTTCTGGTCGATGTACCAGATCTCCAGCGCTTCCTGGGTCGGGTCAGCAGTTGGGTTGCCGTCAGGATAGTTCGCCGCGTCCAGGTACTGCGCCAGCGTCTCACGGACCGTCAGCTTGAACTTCAGCATGTCCTCGAAGGCCAGGCACAATGCCGTGACCCGCCCGTTGACGTTGCCGGCAGCGAACGTGGGCCGAGAGGCAGTGCCGTCGCTGCTCGAAGAAATGCCTTCAATCTGAACAGGCCAGGCCGCGTACTCCTGGCCCTGCCAGATAATCGACTTGGCGGGCAGATCCTCTTCAGAGCCTTCGTAGGCAAGCAATTCCTCTGGCGTGTGCGGGATAGCGTGACCGTGGAAGCGCAGGTAATCGGCGCCGTATTCGGTACCGTCAATTTCGAACAGGCGAATCTCGCCGCCGGGCTCCAGTTTCTGGATGTCCGTGATCAGTGCCATGGGCTGTTATCTCAAGGGTGAAAGGTTTGCTGGAAGGTCGCGGTGATGGCGTAGACCTGGCCGCCACGGTGCACAGGTTTGTAGCCGTTGCATTTGTAGAGGCCAAGCTCACCTAGGGGCGGCTCCCACAGGAAGACCTTCGCCCCTTTGTGCCGGTCGAGAAACGCCATGATGTCCTTGATGCGCCCCTTCAAACCGGTGAAGGTCACCGGCCAGGACTGCGACCGGTTGTTGAGGCCATCCTCGACCGACTGCTCGTAGCCATCGCCAAACTGCTTGGAGCGAACGCGGTGGGCTATATCACCCTCCGCGCCCTTCTCCGTCGCCCAGGTGAATCGTTCGATAGCCATCAGCGCCCCTTAATTGCTTTGTTGATGACGCCACCCTGGCCCATGTCTTTGTTGCGCATCTGCTGGTATTTCTGCTCAACGAACGCGGCCAGCTCCTTGCCGAACAGGTCATAGCCGGGAGCATCAGCCGAGGACGAGGCGTTACCCTCGCCATCGATGTGCACCTCGACATTGATCTGTGTACCTCCCGTAGCGCCCCCGCCCATGGCCATAACGCCAAGCTTTCCGCTGGATGTTCGGGTGAGAGGCATGATCGCCTCTGGTCCGGCCTCGCCTGCTATCCCCATGTCACCGTTCGCCATGCCAAACGAGGTTGGTTTACTCACGATGGAATTCGTGAACGCGCCGCCGTCGGCGAACATCTGCACACCGCCCGACCATGCGCCGCCCAAAGCCTGGGGAAAGTAAGTGCTGGAGTAGCCAGCCGAGGACGCGCCGAGGTTCGACGATGTAGCGCCAGCGGAACCGGCAGCCATGCCATTACCGCCGCCAGCAGCGCTACCACCGAAGTAGCTTGCCGCTGCGCCAACCAAGCTGCCAAGCAAGGCCGAACTCGCCTGACGGGTCGCGATACGCGCCATATCCGCCAAAATCGACTTGGTGAAGTCCGCAAAGGAAAGCTTCCCAGTCATGGCGAAGTTGACGATCGAGTCCTCCATGGAGCTGAAGGCGTTGCCGAATAGGCTTTTGGTCTGGCCAGCGATGTTCTGCGCCGAGTCCAGGTAGTTGTCCCATGCCGCAGTCGCCCCCTTCGTCCAATCGCCCTGCGCATTCTCCACATCCGCATAGTTCTGCCGGATCTGGTCCGTCGCGGCATTATTCGCATCTGCGAGCGCCTGCGACTTCCGCTTAAACTCCTCCTCCGACATGTTGCGCGACGGATCGGACTTCTGGTTGGCAAGCTCCAGCGACTGCTGAGCAAAACGGTCCTGCTGGCTATTCAGCTCGCCGCTGAGCGCGTTCTGTCGATCGCCCTGCCCTACGCCGAGCACTGCGCGCTGGCCTGCGAGTTCCAAGGCTCTCTGTTGCTGACCCAGCGCATGCACGTACGTACTGATCGCCCGCTCTTGCTTTGCCAGGCGCCCGGTCTCATTGGTTGCGAGCACTTCAAGCTGGCTGTCAGCGTCCTTCTGCGCCTTGACCATGCCTGCGCGCGCGTCGGCGATCTTCTGGTCCAGCTGGGTGCTTTGCGCAGCCGACGTGGACTTCTTGCTCTTGGCCGCTTCCAGTGCGGCAATCTCAGCCTCGTATGCTGCCGTGGTTTGGTCGAGCTGATTGCCGATCAGAGCCTGGCGCCGCAGCAGATAGTCTTCCTCAGACAGCAGGCCGGCCTTTTGAGCCGCCTCCAGCTCCTTCTGGTAGTTCTTATAGGTGTCGGTGATCGCCGCCAGGTCGTTTTTGGCGTTGTTGAAGCTGGTCAGGTCGACCTGCGTGCCGGCAGCTTTGGGATCCTTAAACTTGGCGTTGATGTTGGAGATGTTTTTATCGACAACGTCCTGCTGGAGACGGGGATCATTTGGCGCAACCTTGCGGATATCCGCGAGTTGCTGCTTGTAGTCCTCAATCTCCTTTGTCCGCTTTTGCTCATTAGTCAACGACGACTTGGTCAGCGCATCAACCTTCGTCATTGCCGTGACTGCAGCCCCCTGGGCCTTGGCCTGCTCGCCCTCCCACTTGGCAATGTCCGCCTGAGCTGCCTTTTCGTCCTCCAGCATGTTCAGGCGGTTTTGCCTAAACTCAATCAACGCATCCTTGGACTTTTGGCTTTGAAACAGGCCATCCATGCCTTGAGCTTCAGCCAGTCCAGCACGAGCATTCTCGATGTCTGAGTTGATGTCTCGGCGGCCGGCGTTTTTCAGACCGTCCGCCGCCTGTGCGACAGCGTTGTATGCCTTCTCCCAGAAGCTCAGGTTCTCCAAAATCTTCGGCGTGCGCTCGTTGATCGCGTCGGCGTAGGACTCGGTGGCCAGCTTCACGGCGCCCGCGTGATCACCCTGCTCTTCCAGCGCGGCAATCTGCGAGTAAACCGAAGCGGTGAGGTAGTGGTACTGCTCGTTCAGTGCTGCTGAGGCCTTCACAGGGTCATCAGCCAGCTTCACGAACTCGGCCACCGTATCGCTGACCGCCTTGCCCGTGGTTTCCTGCATCGACACTGCGGCCTGAGTGATACCTGTGAAGCTCTCGCTGGCGATCTTGCCGTTGTCCGCCAGCATCGCCAAGACCGCCGCTGCCTGTCCTGTAGTGCCCACGGTTGCGCTGACCTGCCGCGCCATGTCGCCCAGTTGCCCGGCGCTGACACCGGCGTAGTTACCGGTGAGGATCAGTGACTTGTTGTAGCTGTCCTGTTCTTCGCTGCCTTTGTAGTACGCGTATGCAAGACCGCCAACAGCAGCCGTTGCCAGCGCCAGCGGCCCTAAAATCGCGAGCAGCCCAGCAGCGCCCGCCCCAGCACCAGCGCCCAGCTGAGCCACGGCACGCACGCCGCTACCCCAGTCACCCGACGACAACGCATTACCGAGCTGAACAACGTTTTCCTGGGCCTGACGTGTGCCGAGACGCAGTTTGTCGAATCCTGTGGTGGTCTTTTCGAGCTTGGCGTAATCCTTGTCGATTTTACCCAGGGCGCTGTTGTACTGGTCCTGGCTGATTCGCCCGGCATCCAGGTGCTTGCCAAGTTGCTCGACCTGGGTGTCCAGCTTGGCCAGTGCAGCCCGAGCCGGGTCAATGGCACCCAGCAGGCTGTTCAGGGCCTTCTGTTCGTCTAGGGCGGACTTGGCCAGGGCAATCTGCTGCTTGTCCAACTGAGCAGAGATCTTCGCCGCCTCCGCCTCGCCATAGGCGCCGGTCTTGGTCAGCTTGGCGAGAGCATCACGCTGCTTTGCCAGGTCCTGGGTGGTTTTGGCACTGGCGGAAAGCGATTTCTCCAGCGCCTGCATTTCGTTCATCAGCGAAACAGCGGACTGCTCGGCCCGGCCGCCGGCCTTCGCCATTTCGTCCAGGCTCGTCTTAGCCTGGATTGCATCGGCCGAGTCGATTTTGACGCCGAGCTCTGCAATATTCATCGACTCACCTTGAATAAGTGCCCGTGGTTACGGGCTGTTTTCCCTTTCCTCCGCCATGACGCGCAGGGCTTCGCCTTCCAGCACCTGAAGGTCAGGGAAGATTTCAGCGAGTTTCTTTTTCTTGATGCCGAGGAACCCTGCTACATCGCGGATGCAGCTGTAGTCGAGACCGATCGCGCCGCCGGCGCCTGCTCGCCACTGGGTGGACATGCGGTTGAAAAGAAGGAACGCCGGCCAGTTGCATGGCCAGACCTCCACTTCTTCAACCAGGTCGCCAGGGGCAAGGCCGAACATGCCGATAATCGTGTCGGGCACGCTCGGCGAGTACATAGCGCGGGCGGCGTCAGTCAGTTTCCCAGGCGGGCCTGGCTATACGCGCCTTCGTAGGCCTTAACGACCGCCTCGGCGGCACCCTGGCAGGACTTCACGAATGCGACGATGTTGTCGTCGCTGTATTCGTCATCGAAGCCCCAGCCGACTACCAGGTCTTTGATCTGCTGGGTTTGCTGCTCGGTGTCCACGGCAACCACTTCCGACCAAGAAGGCTTGTCGCCCAGCGCGGCCCGCGCCCTGTTCCGCGCCTCGTTCCATTCATCGAACAGAGCGGCAAGCTCGGTGCGATCCCGGTACTTGAAAGTGAACTCGACCTTCTCGGGTTCGCTGCCGACGATCGGGATCAGCACGGGCGCATTGAACGTAGCCTTTTGCGCAATACGGATCTTAGCCATGGGTTACAACGCCGCAGTCAGGTAGCGGATCGGCTCGGCCTGCAACGCCAGGCTGACGATACGGGTCAGCAGGTTGTTGCGGGATACCGCTGGCTGCTTGGAGAACGACGTGTAGGTGCCGTACAGCAGGGTGTCGTTACCGGGCAGGTTCAGCCGCGCTGCTTCGATCTGCTTGCCGGCGTCTGCCTTCAGCAGCACCCCGTTGAACGCCTGGGCGGGGTCATCGGCGATGGTGAGCACCATACTTGCCGCTGATTTGTCGGTGGGGATCTGCTTGCCCTGGTCATCCTCGAGGAACACCACATCCAGGTAGTTCTGTTCGCCGCCGGAGAAGGCCACGTCGGAGATTTGCGGGATCTGCACCCAGGTCAGCACCTTGCGCATCGTGCCCGCGCCGCCAGCGACCGGATAGACCTGCGTGTCGGTAGTGTCGATGCCTTCCAGGGTAATCGCCGTTGCCGTGGCTGCCTTCACGCGCACCACTTTGCTATCCAGCTTGCTCCAGCCGGAAGTGAGCAGAACGATATCGCCGGCAGCGATGGTGCCACCTACAACGGTGGCAACGGCCTCGGCAGCGTTGCTAATGGCAGTGAATGCCAGTGCGGTCGCGTAGGTTGCGGCGTGCTGGAAGGTGCCGCCGTTGGGGAGTTTGTAGCCCATGGAGTATTTCCTCTTTGCAGATGTGAAAAAACCCGCTCAATGGCGGGTCTCTGGGTTTGCCCAATGGGCGGGATCAGTTGGTGTCGGCCCGGTACAAGAACGAGATCGGGACGGTGTAAGTGGAATCGCCCGCGATGCCAGGGCCCGGGTCAACTGGCGACATTGTCACCACGGTAACCGCGCCCTTCGTGTCCCGCGCGTAAAGAGGGAACAGGTCGGTCAGTTCTGCTGCGATTGGATTCGTCTTGGCCTTGCCGGTGCCGGCCGGCGTGATAATGCTCACCTGGAACACTCCGGTGAACAGCAGGTGATCGCCCCCGAGCGTGTTGCTAGCAGTGTCGCCCGGGATCGTGAAAACCCGCAGATACGTCTCGCCCGCCGCCGGCGTGTAGGCCGTGTTCTCGAAGACGAGCTTCAGCTTCTCCGACCTGACAGCGTTCCAGGCGATGAGCTTTGCCTCGTAGATCGAGGCGATGATTGCGTGACTCATACCTGGTTGTTCCTGATGGCCTCCAGCACGATCTGCTGAAAGCGAGCCACGGTTACCCGGACCATGCCGCCGGGCGCCTGGGTCGAATGGCCGAACTCCAGCGGGATGGCATAACCGAGACTGTTGGTGATGTAGCAGGTGTCACCTGCTTTGAATTCGATTGCGCCGGCAGTGATACGCGCCGTTGACTTGCTGCCCGTAGGGTCGACCTCTTCGGTCGTGGCGTTGTTCGGGGTGCCGATGCTGAACATCCAGTTACCGCGAAACCTGCCGCCCACGTAGCCTTCCGGGGCTACGATGTCCATGCCGTCGTGTACCTTGCGCCCAGGCCTTAGCCTACCCGCCTTCGTGAGGTTGGCCGGATCACTACGCAGCGCGCTGTTGTGGTCGTCGACGGCCTTGTTGTACTGGGTCGCCACAGTGTTCTGCGCCCAGATCTCCGGGTTACCCACGGGAGACATGCGGATCAGGCTGTTACCGATCTTGATGATGATCTCGCGCAGGCTTGCGTCGAGTGCTTCGGTAGCCTGGGCGGCAAACGCAGCGAGGCTTAGGGCGAAACTGCCGGACTGGCCTGCGCCTTTACTTGCCATGTCACTTCCTCAACTGAGCGGTCCAGGTGGCATCTGCCGGGTCGGCGGACACATTCATAACCCGGAGGCCGTTGATAATGTCGCCAATGGCCGGCGCTGCCGGTACCGCCGTTGGCACGCCGCCATCTGACACGAATAGCTCGTTTTGGAGAACCAGCAGCTTCTTGTCGGTCGTCTGGATCAGAGAGCCGTCGATCTCCTTGGACAGGTAGCTACCCAGGACGCCGCGGCCCATGTAGGTAACAGTGGTCTCGGGCGTTTCGCCGCCCAGGTCAGGGTCATACTCGCCCACAACCTTGCGCACGCCCGTCACCGGTTTGACTGCATCGGCCAAGCTATCGGGGTCGTCGAATGCTTCGGCCAGATCGGCCTGGATATCTTCCCGCATCCCCATGATCAGATCCTTTTCAGCATAATCACGCCGGAGCGCTTGATCCAAGGCTCCAGCAGCGCCAGGGCGAAGTTCACGCCAGCCGACTGATCGGTTGAGCCCGCCACATAGGTTTTGCTCACCGATGTGCCGGACTGAGCCGAGACCGTCTTGCTCTGCACTTCCTTCTGCGTTGCTGTGTAAAGCTTGCCCGCCGCAGCTTCTTTGGCGACCTGGGCGCCGGCTGTTTTGATCTCGGCCGGTACCGGATCGGGAGCAGCCCGCTTAATCTTGGCCGTGAGCCAGGCGTTGGCCATGGCCACAGCAAGGACCGGATCACCGGTGCCAGCCCAGTCAGGACCGAGTTTGGCGTCAACGTCGGCAACGGTGATGAAGTCGGTCATGGTTTACCCCGCAGCAGCTGCGTCTTCGAGTGTTTTCACGCGCGTAGACACGGCCTGGAAAGCTGCCTGCACGTTCGCTGCCGCCGCCAGCCCTGACGCAGCATTGGCTGTGATCGCATGATTGTGGTTCCCTGCGGCCGCCGTATCGGCGGTTGCGCCCAAAGCAAGCAGCGCCGGCTTGCCTTTGATATCACCCCAATTCACTGCAGCGCCCGGTAGGGGCGGCTTTGGGTTGGTTGGCGCCTCGCTCAGAACCTCAACACCGGCAGCCTCGTACGCCTCGACAATGGATGGGGCATTGCCATCAATGAAGACGCCGAAAGCACCTGCAACTACCCCATAAAACTCGCTCAGTTTTCGATAAGCGATACCCTCGATTTTCTCGATCGTATCGCTATCGGAGTACACAATATAAGACATGAGATTCTCCATGCAGAGGGATGACTAAACATCCCTCGCTCACCATGATTAGCCGCTGATTACAGCTGCGAACGGAACCTGTTTGCGGCTGAAGACACGCTGCCAGTTCGCAGCAGCGGCGTATTGGGCGGCGGTCGGGCTGAGGTTCTGAGCCTCGGAACCCTTCCAACTGAAGCCCGCGGGCTGGAGGATGTAGGTCTTCCGCTCCCACAGCACTTCGGCACCGCCGCCGTTACCGCCGCCGGGCTTACGCTCCAGTTCTACCGGAACCTTCGGCGTGCCTTCGCCGTAACCGAACGCGCCCTGACCGAAGAACACGGACAGGTACTTACCCGCGCCATACACCAGGGCATCGTCCATGAACACTGGCTTACCGAGGTAGGTAGCCAGGATGATCTTGCCCTCGGAGTCACGCAGGTACTCAATGAGGTCCTGCTTGACCATCTGGTTCATGACGACCGAATGCACACCGATTGCGCCGAACTGGTCTGCAGCATCGCCGGCGGTGAACGCGGCATCCTGGAAGGCGTTCGCACTGATGGTCGCGCCCGCGTCGACGACCATATCACCGCCGTTGTTTGCGATGTTCGAGGCAATGATGCCTCGAGCCGCGCCCAGGGTGTAACGCTGCCACTGTCGGGTCCAGTAGGTGCCGAAGCGGTTACGAATCTGCTGCTGAGGCTCGGTGTTTGCCAGCTCAGCAGTCAGATCGGTTACGCCGTAGCCTTTGTTGAGGTACAGAACGCGGGCACGCATGCTGTCCTGGGTGACCTTGCCGACTTCGCCCTGGTCGTTCGGGTCGTCGTTGCTGATGTTCGGCGCCTCATCGGCATTGAGATCCTGCCAGTAGCTGATCTCGGCGGTGCCCTGGCTGCCGGAGGCGATCGCGTCTAGCACAGGGGAGCGAGTCACAATGCCCGACTCGTATACAGCAGTCTTTTCCGGGCTGTTAACCGGCGCCAGGGAGGCGTAGTAGTCGCTGACGAAGATGTCAGTCAGTTGGGTAGTTGCCATGGATTAGGTTCCTTTGGTGGCCTGGATTTTCTTGAAGAGATCAGGGTTGTCACGGGCGATCGCAGCGCGCTCGGTTTCCGTGTACTCACCCCACTTTTTCGTGGCCTTGCCACCGTTGTCGCCAGTCTGCCCGGCACCCTGAGCCCTTGGCCACAGGTGTGTTGCTGTTTCACGAAGGGATTCCGCCCATTCGAGCGGCGACAGCGGGGTTTTCCCGTCCTTCCCGTAAACGACCTCGCCGTCACGATCGGTGGCGATTGCCTCACCGTCTTCACTGAGTTTGAAAGTGCCTCGGGCACGCAGGATGATGTCCTCCGCAGCCTCAGGGAGCGCGCCAGCCTTGATCGCGGCAGCGCGGATGGAATCGGCCAGCACCTTGTCGCTGTACTTGGCTGCGAATTGCTCAGCCTTGTCGGCACGGGCCTTTTCGACTGCCAGCTTGGTGTCGTAGTCGGTGCGCAGGCGCTCTGTACGGCGAGTGATGACCTCGTCCAGCTTGCCCTCGGCAATCAGCTTGGTCTCTTCATCCTGGCCAACCTTGGTCAGTAGTCCTTTCACGGCGGCGATGTCCAGGCCGTCAAACTGGGACTTGAAGCCGTCCAGCTCGGTTTTGGTGGTCCGGAGCGAGCCAAGCAGCTCGGTATTTTTGTTCTTGAGGCCCAGGGTAGCAGCCTCGACAGCTGCAGCAATGGCGGTCTGAACTGCCGGGTCTTCAAGATCAATCTGGTTTTCGTCTGCCACTTGGTGCACCCCTTGGGTTTGGTCGGCCCGCTTTGCAGGCATAAAAAAACCCCGGCATGGCCGAGGTTTGGAATTTGCATCGATAAAGTCAATGCGGGCTTAGAAGATTAATATCATGCCTGTTGGCTGCATCCTGTAGCCAGGCAATGAACTTGGCATCCACGGGCATAACGTACACATCCATCGATGTGATTACTTCGATCGTCAATTCATTTAGGGTGAAGGGCTGCAACCAATTTACGATCGTTACTAATTGTTTGGCCTGATCTGACCGCCAACTGGCATGTATTTCCTCCCTAAAGCCCAAACGAACGGGAAATATAATTTGATCTCCCGAAGAATCGTTAAGGACGGGGCTGATGGCGTTTTTGGTCGAACGACCAATAAGCACGGTCTTTACTGTTACCGGGTAATGTCCGAGAGAAACGATGTGCAGATGCGCAAACATGCCGCCCACCCTTACATCAATCTTCAGATTTTCCTTCTCTCTTTCCGCTTGAATTCTCTCGCCGCGGTTAGCCATCCATAGGCTAGCAAGAACGGCTAGCAGAGCTCCCACCCCAGAGACCCAGCTTCCAGCGGTATTCCAATCCCAAACGTAGGAAACAGTCGACGTAGAGTTAAGATTGATGCCTGCGGTAAGTCCAAGCATCCCGCAAATGAGGCACATTAGCGCCGCGATCAGCACTGCCATCCAATTCATTAACTAGCTCCCTAAATAGCAGGAGCTTATAGCAGCCAGCACGCTACCGGCCAATCGCTTCGCACTCTACTCAACGACAGTCAACCCACGCATGACTAGGTAATCGGCGAACTGTGTCCTGCTCGGCGCGTATGGCGGCGGCCGCATGCGAAAGCCTGGCGTATCGCGATTGAGCCGTGTGCGCCGGCCATTGGGCTCAGTGCAATGCGTTGGCTCCTCGATCTGGAAGCCCTGTTCGACAGCATATATCTCGACCGCCAGCCGTACCTGGCCCCATTCCAGCTCAAAGGGCACGAATGTCTCGGAAAGCGTTTGGTATTCGATCTTGCATTCACGCCGGGGCCAGGCCATTGCCTGCTCAGGCCTGGCCTTGCGGCCCTTCCACTGGCGATTGTTGATGTCGGCCGCAGCGCGCAGCAGCAGTTCGACCTGGTCAGCCTCAGCTTCAGGTATCCGGAACCCGTAGTAGTCGCGGTAGAAGGTCAGCTTCTCCAGCGGCACGAAGCTATTCGCGTCTGGCCTGCCCTTCCCGTCCTCAACGATGATCTGCATGTGCTGTCTCAACCTGGTTGAGCGCCGAGTGTAACGCCTGCTCGGATGAACATGTCAGGTTCGGCCTCCTTCAGCTGCGCCAGGGTCAGCGGTTTGAACGACTTGTCGAGCTGTAGCTTGGCGAACTTCTCCGGCGTCAGCCCGCCATCGCGGAACAACTTGCCCCGGACCGGACCAAGGGCATGATCCTGAAAACTCGCCGGCTGCGTTGCCAGCCACTCGTAATAATTCAGGCCTGCGTCGACCTGGGCCCCACCGTTATCGCCCACCGAGGCGCGTGTGGCGTCCTTAGCGAACATCTCCGAAAGCCTGGTGGTCGGCACCGTGGTTGACCGGCAGTTGATGTGCGCCGGTGGCAGCGGACCTTTGCCCAGGTCGAAACGCATCCCATCCAGGCCCTTGCATTGCTGCGAGGTCTTGCGATCGAGCGTCGACACCCAGCGATAGCCCAGCACCACGTCACTGTTGGCCTTCAGCGTCTCCATCCGCGCCGTCGTGGCCACATGCTGAATTGCCGTCTGCACCACGGCCGCAGCGTTGCGGTTGCTCACCGCCAAGACGCCATCCGTGAAGTTCTGTGCAGCGGTGCCGCGAATCGCCTGGATGATCTGTGCATTGGTCTGGCCTTGGCCAAAGCCGAGCCGGATAGTGTTCGTGACGCGCATCGTCTCGGTCCGCGTCCAGCCGCTGACAAAGCTCTTCAGCAGCTTCCCGCCGTCGATGCCCTTGACCTGAAGCGGATAGGAGAACACCGCCGCGCGGATCACCGTATTGGTTGGCACCACCGCGTCGATGGAAAGCGCATTGCTCAGGCTTTTTGCCTCAAAGGTCGATTCATAGAGCGCGATATCGACGAGATCTGCCTGCACCAGGTCGCCGTAGGCCTTGTAGATCTGCAGCAGCTTCCCATCTACCCTGGCCAGGAACTGCTCAAGCCGGTCCCGGCTATAGGTGGTCAGCTCCTTGCGAGTCAAGTGCTCCCGCACCAGAGCGTCTATCTGGCGCAGGTACTTCTCGAACTTCTTGACCTCGCCAGCTTTAAGCCGCTCCAGCATTACCGAGTGCCGAGTCGTCTGCTCCAGCAGTTGGCTGTCCGCCTGCGCCAGGTTTGTCGATGGCATCGTCTTTGTCCAAGTTGATGCCGGCCGACTCGCGTTCGTCGCTGATCAGGTCGGCCTCTTCGTCATAGGGGCGCTCCGGCAACTTGCCGGTGGTGAGGTACTGCCAGTAGGTGTCGGCGCTGATCGTGCCAGCCATCACACCCTTGAGCAGTTCGGCGAGTACCTGGGCATCGACCACAGGGGTCACGAACTCAGGGTTCACTTTGAACTTAACCTGCTTCGGTTCGTAGCCCTTCCACTCGGCCGCGTACCGCAAGCCCTGCTCCACCGCCTCGGCCACAGTGATGACGATGCTGTGCAGCGTGGCGTGCTGATCGTTCTGACGTGTTTTACGCGCCTCGCCCGACTCGATGCCGCCCACGTCCATAACCTTGGCGCCAGCCTCAAGCGCGGCGTTCTTCTGGTCGTCCATGGCCTTGCGTACGGCTTCGATCCCGGCGCCCTGGAACTCCAGATAGCCGCATGATCCAGAAGGTCCAAGATCCCACGCAGCAGATGGCCCGGTGACGCTCAGCTCTACTGCCTCATCCAGCCCAGAAACCCACGGCTGCGGGTGACTGGTCTGATGCAGTGACGTGAAGTAATCAGCGCTCAACTGGTATGACTTCAACGCGGCCCGAGCCATGGTCAGCAGCGGCACCTCGTCCACTTCCGGTGAGTTGTCGGTCGAGCCGCAGTAGATCACCGGCAGGTAGGGCAAGCCTTTGACCAGGCGATTGTCGGTGCCGGTGGTGCCCAGCGGTCTTTCGTCCTCGACCAGATCCCCGCCCTCGTTGCGCACCGCTGTGTAGCAGATATCGCCCTCCATGAAGAACTCACGGAACACCGTGTCGCAGTCATGGCTGTATCGATCGCCACCCTTCTTGCGGAACTCACGGAATACCGAAAGGATCAGGTCCTGCCGGCCGCCTTGATGAGCAGTATCCCAGTTGATCGCGTTGCGCGTCGCGTAGGTCGAGAAATAAGGTTCGCCGCTATCGTCGATGTTCACCACCAGCGGCACCCGGCCGTGGGAGATAGCCTGACGCACCATACGGAAGAACAACTGCTTCAGGCCGAAGCCGTCCGCCGTGGCGTTGTCCTCCAACCCCTTCAGGCCGGCGGGTAATTCGATCTCCGGGATTAGTCGGGAGACCAGGCCCATCATCGACCTCAGCGAATCCCGCACCCAGTGCTCGTACTGGGCCCGATCGGTGTAGTTCTGGTACAGATACTTGTTACCGGCGGCGTCGATCTTCTCGGCCTCAACCATACCGCTCGGCTTGGGCAGGTTGCGCTCGTTGCGCTTTACGGCGCATTCACCCTCGAGTGCGTCGTCCATCATCTCCCACTCGGCGATGTGCGCGTCGTAGTCGGGGTTTGTCGATTGCACTGGCATCAGGCCAAGCCTCCAATTCGGCGTGTTCCGCCTGTGCGTTTGCGTCGGCCCATCGAGACGGCGAAGTACCGGAAGGCATCCGCGCCGTGCGATGACCAATCGTGAAGTGGTTTGTCTTTCCAGCAGCCCCGCTTGTCGTCCCACTCCTTTCGGTAGTTCTCCAGGCAGGAAATGCCCAGTTCGCACTTGGACTCATCGAAGGCACAGGCCGGAAGGATCTCCCGAACCTGCTCAATGCCTTCGTCGATGCCGAGCTTTGGAACAACGCTGAACTTGAGGCTGTATTTTTGCCCGTCAATCTCGTAGCCCTCGCGAGCCAGTTCGCGGCGAGTCTTGCCGTCGCTGCCGAATTCGCGGTTATCAATGTCGTGCGGGCCCCAGTGATCGCCATACGTGTATTTGCGATCTTTGAGCACCTTCATGTAGTGCCGAAGGCCTTCACCGCTGTTCTCGTAGAAGTCGATGACGTGATATTCCTCGCCGACAATCCGGACAAACCAGATGGCCGTGGAGTCGCCGACGCCGATATCCCATATCGTGTGAACTGGAAGGTGGCTGTTGTCGGGTAGCGCGGCAATGCGTTGAGCGGCGTAAAGCTTGGTGAACTGCTTGGCGTAATAAGCGCCCTCGATCGACTGCTGGAAGGCTTCCGCCGGTAATGACGGGTACTCCCGTTTCATGTCGTCGCCGAGCGTCTTCTCCTTGGCCGCATACCAGGCGCGCTGGCCGTCGTTGGTGATGATCCCGTGCTTGGCGTGCAGTTCGTTGAAGTAGTCGGTCAGGCGCTGGGGCAGTACCACCTCGGTCGAATCAAGGCTGTAGGCCTTGTTGTTCCACCAACTGAAGAAAAAGAACTTCCAGTCGAGCAGCCCCAGTGGCACACCAACCAGTTGCTGGCGTTCTGCTGACTGACTGTAATCAAAGAAATACCCGGCCCGGCCTTCTGCCGTCGACTCGATGGTGACGAAACACTCAGCAGCGACAGCCTCGAAAGCACCGGTGACGATCTCCCGCGCCTTGTGCGGGAACTTGGCGCAGATCTTCCCGAACTCGGATACGTGCAGGTAGCGCAGCGTGCCACCACGGAACGAGGTGGAGACGTAAAGCGAGCCGCCCTTGCTGAACACCAGCTCACCGGCGGCGTCATTCCTCGCCGGGTTGGCAGCGCGCAGCTCCTTCGGCAAGTTGTCGTAGGCGTACTTGACCTTTTCACGAAACAGTCGCTTCGCGTCGTTCAGTGTGTGAGCGATCAAGGCGCACTTGGCAGCCTCGAACAACGCTGCATCCAACTGGACGATGCACACCAGCGTCGTAAAGCCCAACTGGCGAGCTTTCAGGATGATGTTCCGGGTATGCATCCCCTGGAAGTAATCGATCTGCTCCTGCGTCATGCGGAAGCGAACCTTCTTACCCTGCTTGTCGGTGATGAAGTAGAGATTATTCAGTCGCCAGAATCGATCCCGAAGCAGCTTCATGTGCTCGGGTTTCATATCAGGCGTCCTGTGATAATTCGTCCATCATCTTCGAGATCTCGTCGGCGTCGTCCGTCTTTTCCTTCTCGTCCAGGCTGAATGCCTGACGCTCCAGAACTTGCAGGTTCTTCATTGCAGAGGAAAGCTGAAACAAGGTTTTGGAATTGCTGGGTAGCGCGACAGCAGCGAGCATCGAGGCCCGGCGCATGCCGTTATTGTCCTCGTCAGTTTCGTCGATGATCGCCTCTTCGATCTCTTCGCGGCGCTGGATGGTGTTGAGCAGGTCATCCATCAGCAGGTTCGCAAGGTTCGTCGCCTTCCGAATGTCTCGGCGATGGCTGCGAACCACCCGGGCCCCTTCTTCTGCGGCCTCTTCGATGATCTCGGCGTCAAGTTCGCAGTTCGCGCCTTGGTCGTTGCGAACCTCTCCGCGAACCAGCTTGCTGCGAACCTCTTTGCGCACCTGGTCGGATAGGTCTCTCGCCCATCCTTGAACCTTGGCTTTCTTCCGGATTGCAGTGTCGCTCACGCCTTGGCGCTCAGCGATCGTCCTGATGGAAAGCGAACCAGCCCGGTAGGCGCGTTCGATTGCCTCCCAGTCGGGCTGCTTGATTGTCATGGAGAATCCTTAGTCTTGGCTGTCCAGCAGCACATCAATCAGCTTCTGCTCACCCAGGCGCATGGCACCCAGGCACTGCAGGTCGTCGCACTTGGGGCCGAGACCGAGCACGGTCACCTCTCCCTTCGCGCCGATCAGCGTCAAGGCGCCGACCGTGCATTCGGGATGCGTGCCGGCATCGAGGTCATCGGCGATCTTGCGCAGGGTTTTAGCGGCGTCTCGCCAGCCCTCCCGCTTGAACTCCAGTACCTTGACGGTCATTCGGTCACCATTTGGTGTGTCTGTGCATGGGCGTGCCCGTGAAGCAGGCTGACGACCAGGCCCTGAGGCAAACCGGCAGCCTTGGCAGCATCCACAGCATCGGCAATAGCCTTGTCGAGAGCGCCGACCGCAGCGTTGATGTCCGGGCTCATTGGTAGCACGTGTCGCAGCCGGCTGACGTTGCTCATTTGCTAAACCTCGCGCCACGATTTGGCGCATTCGAAAACGTGTCGCGGATTAATCGACCTTGCGACCTGGCAGCTTGAAGTCAGTCACGCGGTCAGCAATTGACCGGATCTTCTCCACACCCAGGAAGCCTACCCATCCACCTGCGAAGGTGGCCATGCTTTGGGGCAGGCCGAAGAAGTCCAGGCCGCTGATGATGGTCAAGGTGAGGCCGCCACAAATAGCGCCCTCCACCAGCATCTGGCGTCGTGTACCACCACCGTAGGTGATACGCAGGACAGCCATGGCGCAGGACAGCGCAGCCGCATAGAGGATTGGCGAATGCTGGCTCAACCACGCAAGCGCAATCGCCCATGTGTCTGGTTTGTCTGGCATGTTGGACATCTCGGTTCCTCCCCGTCAGGGAGTTGTGAATATGACAGGCCATGACCTGCAGATTTGAATCAGCCCCAGCAGCACTCCCAGCTCGGAACAATGGGTGTGGTGGAGCCGAAAACGAAAAGGCCTCGATCAATGTCGAGGCCCTAAATGTGTACTGGCTTCAATACCGCCCGCTAAAACCTTTAGGTTCGCTATAACGAGGCCACAGCTATTGAGTAATAGAGAAGAATTCCTAGATAATCACGCGTAATGAAAGGCATGAAGCCATTCGCGAGGAGGGTTATCTGGAATGTACAATGTAATCTGCTACTTCGGTACTGACGGTCGCGGCGACCAATTAAAACTCGTTTTACGAGAAGACTTTAAGTTTGAAGATTTACCCGAGGAAACCCAAGCTGCTCATCAAAGCTTTAAGCCGCAGACTGTGGACCTAGATGAAGTGGAGCCACACTGGTTTAATGGTGAAGTCTTACTGCAGCTAAAAACTGTTGGCTGGTATAGTTTGACCACCTTTAACGTAGTTGAAGTCACAGCCGTAGCAGACTAATAAAAAACCCGGCTCGATGGCCGGGTTTTTTGGATAAGTGAGTAAGTTGCCAAAGGCAAAACCCTAACGATGGCAAAATCATGCTCTCAGCCGTGCAGGAAGTCAATTGTCATCGTCAAAGAATTTCTTGGTTTGGGATGAACACCTTGAAAGCTGCTCTTCAATTTGAGGCATACCCCACTGGATACGCTCAGACCTAAGCTTGTATTTATTCCTAAGCTCTCGAGAGATCAGCAGGGCTTCGTAGCCGAAGTAGCCAACAAGATTTGCATCTGCCGCAAGCGCATCCTCAAGATCTAGATACTCTTTCCATCTGGCCCTAATACCATCATCACCCAATCTCACATCGTTCTCTAACCACGCAATTCGGCATGCTAGACCACGATCAATTTTAGATAGGGCCTCAGAAGCAATTTTCAGTTCGGGTTTCGCACACCCAATTTTGCCCTCCTCCTTGTCACCTCGTACGCTAGCCCAAAGATCTTGAAATTCCCAATAATTGTTTGCGCATTGAACCGCAAGAGCATCCAGCTTTGAAATAAGGTGAATTGCGTCAATTTCTGCTTCTAGCCGACGTTGTTGAGCTCTTTGCCTACCCTCCTTGAACCATGAAGCTCCAAAATTAACGACCCCTGCTAAAACGCCGCTTCCGGCCGCAATCTTTATGATGTCCCACGTCTCCAACCCATCCATAGATCGTTATGCCGCCTCTTTCATTTGATAAATGACCGCCGCTACCGGGCTTAGCGCCATTCTATCAAGATCCGCACAACACTCGAAAACTCGTTCAATGTACGGCTCCCAATCCCGGGCCCAGGCACATGACTCTAAACGCACCTCGTAAACCCTCCACATCCACGACCTGAACTTCTCTGCATTGGCCAGCGAATCTTCGTTGGACGACTGACCGCCCTGGTGCATGTGCTGATACCGGCGCATCACCCCCTTCACGACGAACTCCAGCTTCTCGCGCTTGGCTGCCGTCATGCGTGGCGACTTGCCGACCACCATCAGGAAAACGACCTCTTCCGCGGCCTCGCGGATGTCGTCACTCTGCTCAGCGGCGTACATAAAGTCGCCGAACACCCGGATCTGCGGGTGCAGCCTGGCAATGGCCGACTGGATGTGCCCAGCTAGCGCGCCGTGCACCGCGTGGTTCGCCGTTGGCCCGCGCTCGGTGTTCTGCACCACCACACCGAGCTGAACGACGTCAGAGGCCTGGCCCGGGGCCGGATTGTATTTGCAGTCATGCCACGCCTGGCGCGCTGAGTTGATCTTCATGCTGCCTCCCCCTTTTTCAGCTCTCTGGTCAGTGCCCGGTACTTAGCCTTGATGACCTTGATCTCTTCCACGGTGTACTTGCAGGCAGGGTGAAGACCCTCCAGCCATGCCACCTTCTCGGCGCCGATGCGCAACACCAGGCGTATGCGGTACTCCACGGCATTGCCGGACAGATTGCGGTTGCACTTCACACACTGGCGATGGATGTTCAGTGGCTCGAAGCGCAGCTCTGGGCAGGCACCCACGGATCGGTAATGCCCAGCGTCCCATCGGCTGCCAGTCATGAGGTCGTTGTCGTTGGGCGTCGAGTCGCAGCTGATGCATGGCAGGTGCGCGTCACGCAGGCGCACGTATTCGTTGACCGCCGCCTGGGCTTCGCGCAGGTGATCCGCCCTGTTCTTCAGCTTCTCCTTGCGGACCTTGATGTCCTTGCGCCCGATCTCAGCCAGCGCCTTGCGGGCCTTAGGCTCATGCCTGGGAGCGTCGATCATTGCGCAGGCCGGACTGCACACCGCCTGACCCATCCGCGAAGGGACGAATGAGGCCCTGCACGTAGCAACGCGGCATTTCTTCGGCTTGGCCGGCTTCCGTTCGATGGTCATTGGTACACGCTCCCAGCCTGGCCTGGCTCATTGCTGTCCGTGCATGCCAGATCATGGTCGCTTGCCTTGGGGCAGCGTTTGCAGCCACACACAGGGCACAGAATCATTCTGGTGGATGAGAGCGGCAACCACATGGAGCCGACCTGCTGGCCCAGCTTGTGCTCAGCAATACACCGATGGCATTCGCATTGTTGATGGCTCATCAGTAGCGCCCTCCCCAATTGTCCTTTTGTGTCCAGCGCACCTGGTGCTCGGCGCCGAAAGCGTGCACCCACTCGATCAACTCACCGCACTGCTTTACGGTGAGCTTGCTGGTGCGCTCGTAGATGACGTCGAAGCCGTTGCCGTCTACCGCCGGGATCATCTGCGGCTGGTCTCCCGTCTCGCGCAGCCACGCGGCTGTCAGCAGGCGCTTCCAAATCAGGACATCCCACTTCTTCCCGGCGTGCTCGACCTGGGCGGCGATATCGGCCAGCGCCGCGTGCAGGGCCTTGTTCTGCTCCCCACTGCGGTCCACTTCGGTGATGGCCAGCTTCTTAGGTTTTGCGAGATCCAGGCCGGCGATGTATCCCATGGCCTTGTTGCGATCTGATTCGTTGCGGATCTGAAGGCTGGTCATGAATTCACCTTAAGGCCCGGGGCTTCGATGGCTTCTGCACAATCCTTGACCACATAGAAGGCCTCTCCATGGTCGGCGTACTTGAGGTGGTCAGGCAGCTCAATAACCAGCGCCTCGCGGGAGGCCTGCCAGGAAACCCAAGCCATATTCACCATGCTGTATCGGTATTGGTCAGGATCTTCTGGATATCGCTCCAGAGGACGCGTGGTGTCGGAGTTGATGAACCGGGCAAGAGCCCACGCCTCAAACTCGTAACGCATCTTGTCGTCGCTCATCAGAAACCCTCCTTGCCGCGCAGGGATTCCCACTCAAACGGGATCACGATCACACCGCCCTCCCGCAAGCGATCAATGCAGCGTTCGCCAATGGCCGCCGGCAGCGACTGCCCATCCAGGTTGGAAATGATCACCGTCGGGCGCTGCTCTTCGTACCGGCCGTTGATGATCGCGAATAGTGTGGTCAGCTCGAAGTCGCTGGGCTTCTCCTTGCTGACGCCGATCTCGTCCAGGATGAGCAGCGAGGGGCTGATCAGGCTGGCCAGGATCTGGCTTTCGCTCTGGTCACTGGAATGGTCGTAGGTCGCGCGGATGGCCTGCAGCACGGCGCCGATGGTGCGGTACACCGCCGTTGCGCTGGACTTGGCCATGATCTCGTTGGCGATCGCCACGGACAGGTGCGTCTTGCCGGTGCCGGGCTTGCCCAGCAGCAACAGGCAGCGGCCCGTCTCGGCGATCTGCGCGAACTCAGCGGCATACCGGCGGCAGGTGTTCAGCGCCTTTCGTTGCTCCGTGGTGGTGGCAACGTATCCATCCAGCGTCTTGCTGGCGAAACGCTTGGGGATCAGTGCGGCGCCGAGCTTGCGCTCCATGGACATGCGCAGCTCCATCGCCTTGTTGGCCAGCTCAGCAGCGTCGGCCTTCTCGCGAATGATCCGGCCGCACTCAGGGCAACCGCTTTTCAGCTCCTTGCCCAACACCGGGAAAACCTTTTGGTCGTAATCGCCGTGGGTTTCGCAGTGGGCAGGCTGGGTGCGAGCGCCCGCTGGCAGCTCCGGCGTCGGTTGGATTTGCTCAGATCGCATAGGAGCCGTCCTCACGCTGAATCAGACCGTTGGTGTAGTTGCGATCGGCGAAACCGGTGTGGCGAGACTGGGGGGCCGGGGCCGGTGCAGATTCCGCCAGGCGCTTGATCACCCAGGACGCCTTGAAACCTTGCCAGCCAGAATTCAACGCTTCGGTGATTGCGTCTTCGGCGGTGATCCCGGCCTCGGCGCACTTGGCAAGTTCGGTGTTCACGGTTGACCAGACGGTGGCGGTCACGGCGGCGCGCTTGGCCTTGCGCTGGGTCAGCCAGTCAGCCAGCAGTTGCTCAGGGACGTTGTACGGGTTGTCGGCCAGCAGCTGGGGCATGCCGAACGGAGCCTTGCGATCAGGCTTCGCCGGTTCGGATTTTGGTTGGGGCGGATTAATCTCTTTCGAAGAAAGAGTTAATAGGGGTTCTTTCTTTGTATAAAGAAGGGAGTCGTCGGTTTTGGTCTGTTTCGCGGTTGAGCCGATTCGGACCACTTGAGCCGAATCAGACGATATGGTCTGTTTCGGCTCTACTACGAAGATCCACTCTTTAGGGTCGCAAACACCAATGTCACCGCGCGCACCACCCTCTCGGTACAGCACGCGACGGCGCAGCAGGCCGGAAATAGCCTTCGACACCGTGTCAGGGTGGATGTGGGTGGCTTTCGCGATATCGACCGCCGGGATGCGATGGGCGCCCGTGCTGAAGTTCAAGGTTGCCTTTGCCACGTACAGAACGATCTTCATTTCGCGCGCCGACAAATCGATGGCCATCAAGCCATCCATCATCTGGTTGTCCATTCGGGTGAACCCCCGAGGGTTGTGTATCGGAACAATGTTTGGCATGATTTATCTCGCTTACCGCTGTAGAAGAAGCCACCCTCGTCCGGTGGCTTTTTTGTGTCTGAAATTCAGGCTGCCTTCACGGACTGCTTGAACACTTCCAGGCTGACGATCACTTCCTCGGCCTCCTTGAGCAGTTCATATTTCTCGCGAGTGCAAACGCGGCCATCGGCCTGAGCATCGAAGGCAAGGCGCGTAACGTCAGCCAGGTCTGCATGCAGGCGCAGCAGCGCGGTGTTAAGGTTGATGCCTTCGGGCTTTTCCTTTGGCACCAGGTCGAAACCGAAAGCCTCAGCCCACGCCTTCAGTGGCCGGAAGTCCTGGGTGAACTTCATAATTCGGTGCAGCTCCTGGACGTTCAGCTTGTGGCTGTCATAGTCAGGGTTCGCTTTTTGAGAAAGCAGCGTCTTCGAAGAGAAGCTAGCGCCATCCGCAATCCTCCCCGCCCCGTGTTCGTCCACGACGTCATAGATCGCCTTCATCAATTCCTGCATGTAACACCTCGAAATTCTTTACGTGGCGCCCTGCAAGTGCAGAGGCGATCATTTGCTCAATGGAACGGCGGACAGGGATGTCAGGCGGCGGACTGGGATGAAACGCCCGCAGGCGGAAATGCCTCATCAAGAACGCACTTGGCACCCAAGGCGTTCAATGCAGACACGATCAGTCGTGCCTCGCTGAGCCCGGGACAGCGAAGGCCGGATTCGTAATTAGCGAGGCGTGATTGATTCCACCCAAGCGACCGACGAAGGGCAGCCTGGGTAATCCCAGCTTTCTCTCGAATGTTTCGGACGTGGTTCATGGAAATCGCTCCTATAGCTCTTGGACCAAGGATAAACACGCATCGTGTTAATGGCAAACACAATAAGTGAAAGCCGGGTATTTCAATACGTGATTGAATCCCGCGCATGACCGAATTAGCTGAACGCATCAAGCGCGCACGTAAAAATGCTGGAAAATCACAGGCTCAACTGGCCGAGGCTTGCGGCTGGTCGCAATCCCGAGTGGGTAACTACGAGGCTGGGACGCGAGAGCCGTCTTTTGCAGATATAGAACTGATGGCCAAGGCGCTACGCGTCGATAAGTCCGAACTTCTGCTAGACACGCGGACTGAGTCGCCAGGCGCACCTGACCAGGTAGCCGATCAGGCTGCTCGTCCGTCCACTGCTGAAATCGTTAATCTGATGCTGGCAAAGCACGGCAAGAATCTTACTGATGACGCGCGCAGAATGATCGCGGACGCCGTCAACGAGACCGCGCGGGAGCTGGGGTCGAGCAACGTAATCACAGTCGACTTCTCTCGTCCCGGCCAGGTCGGCGATGAGGTGTGGATTGCGCACTACGACGTGCGGGCGGCGATGGGTGGCGGGCAGATCCCGCATGAATACCCGGAAATGCTCCAGGACATCAGAGTCAGCCCCAAGCATCTGCGCGACCTGGGCGTTACGTTCAAAGAGCACTTCCACCTCAAGATGATCACCGGTTGGGGTCAATCGATGGCGCCGACGATCAAAGACCGCGACCCCCTCCTAGTGGACATCACAATCCGGGAGTTCACCGGCGACGGCATCTACCTCTTCTCGCACGACGACATGCTTTACGTGAAGCGCCTGCAGAAGAAAGGCAAGGACCGCTTCAAGATGATCTCGGACAACAAGCACCACGATCCAGAAGACATCCGCGTGGACGACACCCACATCCTGGCCCGGGTGCTTTATGTATGGAACGGACAACCGGTGTGACGCCATGGCCCTCACTAAACCTAATCAACAATTGCGCCGCGACCTCAAGGCGATAGCCTCAAACCTCGAGCAGTCCTGTGTCGACATGGGAAAGCTTGCGGAAAAGCTCAGCGATGCCGACGCCATAGCCCTAATGGGGTTGGTGGGCACGCTATATGAGGAAGCGGACAGGCTGGTGGGCTATGCGGATGAGGTGAAGGCCGGCCTGATAAGCCGGGCTTCGAGCCAGACCAAATGACTGCATGGCGAAAGCAAAGCTTCTGGAGCAAGTATTGGGTATGGGCTTGGTTGGCGTTCATCATGGTGCTTCCTTTCATTTCCGACGCGGGTCCTAGTTGTTGGGGCTCATCAGGTCGCAAGCGAGTCTTCAGCCCCGGCTTCATTTTGCTCTGCGCCTTTGTGGCTGTGTTTGAGCTGTTAGCGCTGAACCACTTCTATGGGAAGCACGGGTAAATGGCAGATCTGATGGAAAAGCTCGACGGCCCCAGGACAGCCCAGCAGGAACTGTTCTACGACCTTGAAGATGCGACGGCGGTTATCGCCTGGTCGGTGGCAGAGCTAACCAATATCGCGGGACTCGCCAAATCGTCAGATGAAGCCATCGCCTTGATGAAGATGGGCGCGCTGCTCGCCGCCCAGCAGGAAAAGCTCAGCGGGTATGCGCATGAAGTGAAGGCGGGGGAGATTGTACGGGGGGAAGGCTTAGTAGGCTCGTCGTTTTACGTCTAGGAGTTTTATCGCGAGCTAGCAGCTGTTTTTACTGTGTATGCGCAAGTCAAATACCCAGTACCATTTTTTATCAACCCTTTTTAACGAGGGGTCTAGATTGGTTAGGAGTTCTTATGGACGATGACGAAAGAAAAATAGAGGAGATTTCTCCTGAGCTAACTGAGTTCCTGAGCGAGCCAATGACCCGGTTTGAAGTGATCAGCCTGCTACAACCACTGAGATCCGCTCTTTTATCGACATTTCACGGCTCGATGACAGCATTAGGTTTAATCGCGCTGCACGCCACTGACGAAGAAATAAAAGAAAAAGCGAAAAAAACCTTTAAGGAACTGGATGATGTATTCGAGGAAATCGACACATTTGATAATCGCCTTGGGAAGCTGCTGAAGGGAGACCCTAACTGGCCTCATGAAAACGGGGATACTGTCAATGAGTGACAAAGTAAGCTACCTTAAGGATGAGTATAAGCAACAGGCAGCCGAGCTCCACATCGCTGAAGACTCACCCAAAAAAGGTGGTGGCGGAGGGTCGGAGCCACCCGAAGGGAGTAAAATGGAAGCTCGCATAGCAGAAATTGAAAAATCTCTTCCCGAAATCAAAGAGAAATTAAATCTGATTTTGGTCAAGGTCGAGTCAATTGATAAGCACGTGGCAACCAAGGCGGATCTTGCGAATACAGAGCTGAGTATTCTCAAGTGGTGTGTTGCAACGGCAATAGCTATTACCGGTTTGGCTTGCGCCATCACATTCGGCCTAACCAAACTATTCGGCGCAACGTAAAAAGTGCACGAACACATACAAAGCCCGGCCCAGCGCCGGGCTTCTTGTTTCTGCCAGTCCACACTCGAGCTCCTCTGTTCGTCCCGATTTCAAGAACCCGTTTAAGCCCGCCCTCCGCAGTCGAATCCATCACGGCATATCTTGTTACAAGCATTCGCCCGCAGGCACCGCTCGTAGAGAACTACAAACCGTTACTCCAGTCTTAATTCTAGGCGTGCTTTAAACCGTGAGCGCCTGCTGACAACCCATAGAGGTTCACAAAATGAAAATCACACTACCCGCGCTATTTTTGGGTGCCCTCATTTCGCAAGGAGCACTAGCTGCAGGAGATGGAACAGCCGCTCTTGGAGGCGGCGTTGGTGGTGCACTTGGCAATATCGTAGGTCAGCAACTAGGCGGCTCAACGGGTGCGGCGGTAGGTGCAGGCGTAGGTGGTGCTGCAGGCAGTGCTGTCGGTGCTCAGAGAGGCAACAGAGCGGAAGCTGCATTAGGCGGCGGTATCGGCTCAGCTGGCGGCTCACTCATCGGTAACCGCCTCGGCGGCACAACTGGTTCGACTATCGGTGCAGGTCTCGGCGGCGCGGCGGGTGGCGCGCTAGGAAACAACCTGGCGGATGATGAGAGCGGTCATCGATCGGATGGTAAGAAGCACAGAGGCAACAACAAACATAAACACAAGAACAAGCATCGTTAGTCCCTGACGCTCCTACATCGAAGCCCGGCCAAGCGCCGGGCTTCTTGTATCTGGTGACCCCTACTCTGCTATGGTGGCGCCCTCTGATCGCAACGGAAGCTTCGAAGAATGGACTCATGGAAGACGCTGGCGATCGCCGTATTGGCATCGGTCAGCACTCAGGCCGTATCAGGTGACGACGTCAACCCTATCGCTGCCGCGATATTTATCACAATCTCCTCGCCAACCATTTTAATTGGATTAACCACATCTCTCACGACCGATCCGCCAAAAATCTTCAAGTCAGCCAAGACCGACGCTTTGGTATTCATCGGTTCGGACGGAGAGATTCGCAGTGCTGAGTTTGAGCAGGCGTCCAGGTACTATCGTTCGGCCTACAAATCACCTCATATGCCTGACATGCAACTGGCGCAGGCTATAGCGACCTCGTTCTGATGTCGACCTAGAGCTACCCGCAGTGCCGGCCCCCTAGTCTCCGCGCAGCAACCCGATCTGGTGGTGTGGCGCCCTACTCTGAATGCAATGGAAGCACCAAAAATGTACTCATGGAAGCTTGTAGCTGCAGCCCTCGTCGTATCGATCAGCGCTCATGCCTCTGAGGGGTCCGATGACTCCTATAACAACTCGATGCTATCAGTGCTAATGGCTCCAACCTACACCGTTGCGGGAACCACCGGGCTTACTATGCTTGCATCGAATAACTTCAAGCCTGCTAAAGCTGACGCGCTCGCATTCATTGGGTCGGAAGGTCAGATTCGCGGAGCCCAATTTGAACAGGCAGTTCGCTTTTATCGCACGACATACCTGCCGCCTCTAATGACCGATCGGCAGTTGGCACAGGCAATCGCCACTTCGTACTGAGCACGAGCATTCACGAACTTTTCACACTAGGGCGCCTATGGTTATCCCAGCTCCTAGTGAAACCCTTTAAGCCCGCTACCCCCCATCGCGGGCTTTTCTTTGCCTGCGATTTGGAGGGCCGAAACTCGCCCTCCCCAACTTACCCAACGACGGCTATACACGCCCACCGTCAAAATGACACGATAACGCCTCGCCTTCGTAAGTAGGAATATAGGATGTTCAGTCACGTAACGGTTGGGACAAACGATCTTGATAAGGCCTCTACCTTCTATGACGCGGTGCTGATCCCCCTGGGGCTCTGTCGTAGGCCTGTAACACCTGATGGCGGGCCACCTTCGGCATGCTGGATTAAGCCAAATAGCGTCCTCCCTCGCTTTTATGTGTACAGCCCTTATGACCGCAATGAAGCCGGAACAGGGAATGGCAGCATGGTGGCTTTCACCGCACCATCTCCAAATGCGGTGGACAGCGCCTATGCAGCTGGGCTTCTTGCGTGCGGATCTGATGAAGGTGAACCTGGCCAACGTCCCCACTATGGTGACGGTTACTACGGTGCGTACCTACGTGATCCAGATGGCAACAAGGTACATATCGCTCATCGTGGTGATTTGGACTTGGCGGGGTAGCCGCCGCTCACCGTATTCGCTTAAAGCCCGCCCACCGCGGGCTTTTCTTGTCAGTCAGAAAGGCGCCGCCTCTTCTTCTGGCTCAAACTCGACCTCCCCCCTTCCCGCCTTCTCATCCTCCTGCGGCTCCCACCTCACCGTCACGCTGCCGTCGTCATTGAGCGTCAACTCAAGCTCGTCGGTTTCGGCGATCACACCCAGCACCTCTTCCCACTCCCGATCTCCATCCGTGTCCAGGCGATGAATCGTCACCCAGCGCTGCGCCTGCGCCACGGGGTGGTTAATCATCGATGAGACGCGTAGCGCCAGCCGCTCCATGCCGCTTATTTCTTGCCGTGCTGCCGGTACCGCCTGCTTCTTTGCCATGAAATTCCCTCCCGGTAATTACTGTATGTACGTACAGTACAGACAGAATCATATCCCACGCTTCCCGAAAACGTAACCGAGAACTGCCGTGTTAATTCGCAAAACAAATCACATTTCGTGTTGACTGGATAAACACGATGCGTGACAGTTCACCCATCGCAGTGACACACAGCCACTGCGAGGCACTCAACAGACCCGCCGCTCTTTAACAACTCAGGCTCCTCGCCATCGACTACCCCAGGAATGCCCTGGTAAGTGCGAGCAACAAATAGTCGATGCCACGCCAGCTCTGGAACTGGCCGTACTCACCAGATGTGATTACGCGAAACCACGCAAGCCAGCCAGGAAGAACACCGGACACGAAATGTGTGACCTGGCAAAGAGAGGACTCAGGCGCCGTGCGTGGTGGAGAACGGGATTTTTCACTGATGCACCCAGCTGCAGTTCGGTCGGGTGCATTGGGAAAACAACCGGAGGAAGTGAGATGGCCTACTACAAGACGAGCGATGCCGGTGTTCTGGCGGCTTGGAAGGCGTACAGAGAAAGCGCGGATCGCTTGCAGGTGCTGGGCGAAGAGTTTGCCAAGCGCTTTGTAGGCGCCACTGCGCTGTTCCAGACCAGCATGCACAGCGGTCGTAACTTCTACGGCCTGAAGTTCAGCCCAGCAATGCCGCAGCCGCTTTGGACAAAGCCAGACCCAAAGGCTGATAGCTCGCAGTTCCCTCGGTCAAGTCTGCCGCCGGGCACCAAGGGTGAAGAGCGCAAAGCGTTGAAGCTTGAACTGGAAAAGCTTCAAGAGGAATTCAAGGCGCACAAGCCAAAGGATAAAGCTGACCTGCAGCCGTTTCTGGATGCTATGGGGCTTGGCGGCGGCGCACTGTTCTTCTCCAGCTACAAGCACGTTGTCACACCTGACTGCATCTACGTCAGCACGTCAGCCAAGCCGAATGGTGTGATGACCGAAATCCTCGGCAGCGAGTTCGAAGCCGCTGAAGCCGCGAATAACTGAACAACCAGCGCCATGACAGCCGGGAAAGACCGGCCCCCTTCCCCACCTCTATTACGTCAGCACTCCTCCCCCGCGCCCATCGGCAACCAGCGGGAGGCATGAGTGTTGACGAATACAGGTGAACAACCCGCCACCTTGGAGGTGACCATGCACCAAAGCATCCAATCACGCCGCGACATTGTCGATGGCTTGCGCAAACGCTCCCGTACCGCCACTGCCAACTTCTACCGGCTGATTGGGCGGCCGGAGCCCGTGGTCCACTTCAGGATGACGGTGAAGCCGGCGGGACGTGACTTCTTCCATGTGGTTGATACCCGGACCGACAAAGTCATGGGGTTCCGTCGCGATCACAACGATGCCTGCGCCCTGGCCCGCCGCCTTGAAGGGAGTGAATCATGATCGACTTTCTCGACACACCAGAGGGGCCTGACTGGCTCCACGATGCGATCAACTCGCTAATCTGCGGCGACAACGTCACGGCGCCTCGGGCGCATGGCAAGTTAGTCGCTCTGGTCACTCCGCAGTCGTTGTGGGAGGCGCTAGCCGAACACCTCGGCGCGCAAGAACATATTGCGCCTCTGCTCACCGACAATCGTGAATACCCTATCGAGCGAATGATCTGCACGATCATCGCCGACGGCCGCCGAGTACACGGGGCGGCCCATGATCTCGCCTGCGAGGCGCTGGGCCTGCCAAAAGGCAAGTACAGCCCTACCGCCCTCCACGATGTTGCCGAAGCGCTGATCAGGCCGCACGCCAACGAATACGGCCGGGCCCGCGCAGAAGAGATGGCGGCGGATCGCGCCGCCGACCTAGCTGAGCAGCGCAAGGCTGACGCAGCGTGACACCAGGTCAGCGCACTCGCTGATCGAATAACTCAATAACCAACACCTTCAATCGCTGCGAACATCGCGGCAAGGATTCCCCATGTCCGCAGTAATGAAGCAGGACGACAACACGCCTGCGATGTCGGAGGCCGCGCTCGTTGAAGTGCTGAGCAGCAGCCTCTACCCCGGCGCCGAAAAGAACTCAGTCGTGATGGTGTTGGCTTACTGCCAGGCCGCGCACTTGGACCCAATGTTGAAGCCGGTACACATCGTTCCTATCTGGAACTCGAAGATGAAAAAGATGCAGGACACAGTGATGCCTGGCATCGGCCTGTACCGCATCCAGGCGGCGCGCACCGGCCAGTACGCCGGAATCAGCGAACCAGAATATGGCCCCCCAGTGACTGCGAAGTTGAGCGGTGTAGAAGTCACGTATCCCGAATGGTGCCGCGTGACGGTCAAGCGGCAGATGAGCAACGGCCTGGTGGCCGAATACACAGCCAACGAGCGCTGGATCGAAAACTACGCAACAGCCAGCAAGGATACTGCGGCGCCCAATGCCATGTGGAAGCGTCGAGCATTTGCCCAGCTCGCAAAGTGCGCCGAAGCACAGGCCCTACGCAAAGCCTTCCCCGAAGTCGGGTCGGCGCCAACGGCCGACGAGATGGAAGGCAAGGCATTCGAAGAGCCGGCGCGCGATGTCAGCCCTCGGCAGCACGCCCATCCTGAGCCAGAAGCGCTACCCGCCTACTCCGACGACCTGCTGACAGAGAACATCGAGAAGTGGCAACCGCTGATCGACTCAAACCGCACCAGCCCCGAACACCTCATCGCGACCATCAGCAGCAAGTACACGCTGAGCCCGGCGCAGATTGAAAAAATCACCAACCTCAAAGCCCTCGATGGAGACGCAGCATGAAAATTCACAACGTAGCTCAAGGCTCCGCCGAGTGGCTTGCCCTCCGCGCCCAGTACCGCACCGCCTCCGAAGCCCCAGCGATGATGGGCGCCTCGAAGTACCAAACCCGCACCGACCTGCTTGCTGCCAAAAAGACCGGCATCACACCGGACGTCACACCCTCTCAGCAATTCATCTTCGATAAAGGCCACGCAACCGAAGCCAGCGCTCGCCCGCTGGCCGAAGCACTGATCGGCGAAGAGCTGTATCCGATCGTTGGCACCAAGGGCAACCTGCTAGCGTCCATGGACGGCGCCACGATGCTCGGTGAGACCCTGTTTGAGCACAAGCTGTGGAATGAGTCGGTCGTGGCTCAGGTAAAGGCCGGCGACCTGGCACCACACTACTACTGGCAGCTTGAGCAGCAACTGCTGGTGAGCGGCGCTGAGCGGGTCATCTTTGTTTGCTCGGACGGCACGCCGGAGAACTTCGTACACATGGAATACCGGCCGGTCGCCGGTCGCGCCGCCCAGTTGATCGAGGGTTGGAAACAGTTCGAAGCTGACCTGGCCAACTTCGAGATGGCCGACGCGCCTTCAATCGTAGTCGGCAAGGCGCCTGATGAGCTGCCAGCCCTGCGCATCGAGCTGACCGGCATGGTCACCGCCAGCAACCTGAAGGTGTTCGAAGACTCGGCGCTGGCTGTCATCGACTCGGTGAAAACCACACTCTCTACGGACCAGGACTTCGCCGACGCCAAGAAGGCGGTCAAGTGGTGTAGTGATGTCGAGGAGGCTGTCGCTGTCGCTAAGAAGCAGGCCCTGTCGCAGACTCAGAGCATCGACGAGCTGTTTTCGTCGCTGGATCGTATCGGTGCGCATGCTCGCGAGACCCGCCTGAAAGTCGACAAGCTGGTGAAGGCTCAAGAGTTGCTGGTGAAGACCACTATTAAGCAAAAGGCCGAGCTGGCACTTATAGAACACATCGCCGGGATCAACAGGGCCTTGGGCCAGGTGGCGCTGCCTAATGTGCAGGTCGACTTCGCCGGCGCCATGAAGAACAAGCGCACCATCGCCAGCCTTCAGGACGCTGTTGATACCGAGCTGGCCCGGGCGAAGATCGACGCAAGTCAGGCGGCGGATAGCATTCGCTTGAACCTGACCAGTCTGGCGGAGCTCGCTGTTGATCACTCCTTCCTGTTTAGCGATGTGCAGCAGTTGGTAACCAAAGCCAACGATGACCTGGTGACGCTGATCAAATTCCGAATCTCCGAACACCAGAAGGCGGAGCAACAAAAGGCCGACGCGAAGCGTATCGCCGAAGAGCAAGAAGCCCAGCGCCTGGCAGCTATCAAGCCAGAGCCAGTCGTGGATAAGGTGGCAACACCGGAGCCTGTCCGCGCCACACCGGTCCAGACTTCAGCACCCGTGACCCAGGCCGCAAAGCCAGTAACTACTCAAGCGGTCGAGCAGGTAGCGCTTCAGGCCAACGTGACGGACTTCGAGGCACTGGTGAAGGCCGTAGCAAATGGTCAGGCGCCGATCACGCTACTTTTGGTCAACTGGGAGGCTCTCGACGCAATGGTGGCGGCGCAGGGTTCAACCTTCAGCATGGCCGGGGTGACACTCGGCAAGGCGGCAGCATGATTAGCAACCACCTCAGCATGATCGAGGAACTGCGCCCTGCCTCGGATGAACTGGCGGCCCAGGTCGCCAAGTTTGTAGCCGCGGGCGGCGAAATCGAAGTGGCCGAGCCTCCCCCGCCACCGACGCCCGTCGTATATGTACCCGCGGAGCCGCCCGCGACAAAGCCGTTTGTTCGGCGGAAGGCTGGAGCAGATGCCTTACCCCTCGACAAGGACGACATCCGTACCAAGGCCCGCCTGAAGCTGGTAGAGCAGATACGCCAGCTAGGTATCACGCAGACCCAGACCGAAGTCGCCGCAGCCTTGGGCGTTAGTCGGCGGCTGATCTACAACCACGCCGCGCGGTACGACATCACGTTCAAGGCACCAACCCGCGGCGGTGCTCGAAACCTGGTGCACAACGCGGTTGATAAGGAGCGGGATGCGAAGTTCGCCGAGCGGATAAGGGCATTCATGGAGCTGGGCATCAGCCGGCGCCAGTGCTGCGGGAGGCTGGCAATCGGCAGTAAGGCCTTCGAACGCATCATCGCCACCCACGGTATCGACTACCCCAAAGCGCGCCAGGGCGGAACTTCATGCGCCGCATAGCCCGCATCCAGCAACGCAAACGTCAAACCTGGCCCGCACTGCCGGCCAGCGGAATAGAAGAGGTAGGCCATGGCCAAGGACAACGCGCAGATCCAGCGGGAAAAGCGCGCGAAAGAGAAAGCGCTGCTCGACAGGATCGGTGCCGAGAAGAGAACGCTGATAGTCTCGAAAGCGCTCGATGATGCACTTCAGGTGCTGGGCGAGCGACACGAATTTGAAGAGTGGCAGGAAACGCTATCGACGTTCCTGATCAACCTGGCGGCAGCGCCTGCCGCAGAATCTTCGCGCTTCGCCTCCATGTCGCGACCTGTTTTTGAAGTAACCGAAAAGCAGTCGCGACAGCTAGTGCAGTTTGCAAAGACCGGGAACGAAGCATGACCGATTTCACTTCCCCGCTTGCAAGCGGCGAAGCAACTCGAGCCCGTCATCGCCCGTTTTCAATTGCCAAGGCTCCACGATCAAGACAGTTTCGATGCCACCAGGAAGGCATTTGCAAAGATTAATGCAGAACTTATGAGTAGCTTTGAGCAGGCTCATAATATCGCCGTCTTTGATTGTGTGTGATACGGAAGACGCCCCAAACACAGTAGCTAAATCATTGTGCGCGATTAACTTGTTTCTATATGCCTTTATATTTAGGGCCTGATAACGACCCTTGAGCTCATCGAATTCAGAAAGCAAAGCCTCGTTGGCATATGTGCGGTACTTGTGTTCTAAAAAATCGAGAGACAAGTTCTCATTAGATCCAAGAGATTTCGAATCGAAAACCGCAGAAACTCGCGTCAATATACTAATGAACATGGATTTCTGGATAATGTTAAATACCGGAGTAATATTTCTATTCAAAATCTCCGTCGAAGCCGACAAGCAGTAAAGCTGCTCGTATAGCTGAACCTCCCTCCTGATGTCAGAGATGTATGAGTTGTAACGCGATAGTTGGGCTAGCGCTATTTTTAGATCAAACATTTCCATCTCCGATTACGGCTCCATGCCGGTCACCCGTAATACCCCAACCCAAACCAAATTGCCACCACCGGTCAACGAGGGCATCAATCGCATCGAAAGGATGTGATTTCTTTGGGCTACCCATATATCTTAAAATCAGCCAAAACTTTAGGCAGCGGAGATTTTTCCCAATACCAAGTGCAAAGGTTTTGAAAAAATATCTCGCGCAAATACTTCTACACCGTCAGCAGCGTGATGCCCTGCCATTAAAGACTCAAAATCACAAACGTCTCTCGCCAAGAGCCCAGTTGAGAACACAATAAAACTTATAAAAATGTCACCGCGACCAAAATTAAAAAGGCATTTAGCACTTACTACCACTTCACCGACACAGTTTGCTGGAGCAAAAACTCCGTCTACAACTGTCATTAGGCTGTTATCAGCGACAGTTATTTCGGAGGATCCTCTCCCGCCCGCACTTAGTTGGAATTCAGCAAGATGCGTGAGCAGGGCAAAACATAGAACAACTGCATTTTCATTCGCTCGTAACAGCGGTTCAGAGAAGGGAATTGCGTTTGATGACAAAACGCGCACGAGCTGATTTATAAGCTCCGCTGGGGAGAACGCCTCACCAATCACAAGGCGGCTCAACAAAAAAGATAAAATCTCAATCTCACGTTCATTTATAGCCCGATCTTTTGCAACACTGTAAACCTTAGGCACCACATCAACAAAGCCATCATTTAATATTTTTTGAATTGAGCTCCTTGAAACCCCCACCCCTCGCTTCAATTCTGCTTCACTAAACGACGCCAACTTATACTTCAATAACTTCAGCACATAGCATGGAAACGGCCTATCGAAATATAATTGTTTTTCTGCGGTAAATTCGTTTAAAAACTTAATTGCCAGGTAAATTGCATCAATTGAATCATTGATAATTCCTTTATCCCTTGCATTATTGTGCGCTACAAAATCTGCAGCCTCCCGGAACACCTCATTGCCTCTTGAATAAGCCCGCATTCGCATAAAGAGTGACTCAACTTCAAGCTCGTCAAAAGCCCCACTTTGAATTCGATCGACCGCTTTTTTTGCTTTTATTCTTTCCGCGCCTTTCATGCATCACCTTTTTTCGCCGCCCGTTTGAAAAACAAATACCCCATATCAACGAGTCACGCCAGCCAGCCTCTATAGCGCCAGTGGCTCCGAATACTCGCGGATCTCCTTTCGATAAGTCGCCAGATCAATTAACTGCCGCAAGCAAATGACGATCTCCAGTTTCTGCCTATCGTCTGGAAGACCAATCCACTTGAGCATCATTAGAGCGTCTTCCTCGATTGCTGCGAGTGCATCGATATCGCTTTGCAGTCTCATATAGGCCTCCTGCCTGGATGAGTTACTCAAATACCAATACTCCTAAAGTCAACATCACGCCAGCCGGCGAGGATCCCATATGCCCGATATCACCTATGGCTCTGCGTGGAGCCGCATTGAAGCCGCGACGCGCGGCCTAGTACCCTCTGGAAACGCGCTTGACCTGGTTCGCCGAGATTGAGCCATCATCTCGCTATTGCTTCATACCCCAGGGCAGGCGAGCATTCACCATCTGATGAATGCTGCTGCCCACAAGGAAGTTTCTTTGAAAATCCCCGCGGTCAAGAAAGAAAAGCTGGACCAAGCTCTAAAACAATTTGATGAAAAATTTCGCCACGCCCCCGAGTGGAAAGGCTGGACTGAAAACCAAGCGCATCGCTACGCAATCAGCGCGAACAGCACTTTATACCCTGCAAAAAAAATAGTTTCTTTGGCCACTGAAACCCCGGTAGGACTTTTCTCAGGTGGTCAGCCTACAAACGGATATTTGAAACGGCACGGGTTCACAATCGTTGAGCTGCAACGGTCAACTGATCCAGAAATAAGCTTTGTGGTGGGTCAGGTTTATGACCGGCAAACTGAGATTCACGATTTGTTCGGGGGCAGTCGCCAGAGTGGAATTGCCCCCTCAGCGCAGGCCGCAGCGGTATTCATTTTCACCGGCGACTCAGGTGGTCAGTACGGATACACCGATTCTCATAGCGAGGAGCAGGTTTTCAGCTACACAGGTGAAGGCCAGCTCGGTGATATGACCCTGACTAAAGGTAACCTGGCAATTCTCGAGCATTCGAAGCAGGGAAAAGCGCTGCATGTTTTCGAGATACTCGGCAAAAGTTTAGGCCAGAAGTACCTCGGCGAATACACGTGTGCGAGCCATGAATGGCGCCGCGGGCCTGACAAGCGCGGCAACGACAGGGCAATAGTTGTATTCAACCTCGTTCCAGAAGGGCTCGAATTAGCCTCCCACAATGACTCAGAAGAAAACGAAACCCTCGATCCAACTCTTTCACTTGTCGAAGCGAGAAGGCGTGCGTTAGCCGCGGCCGAAGTCGGATCCGCTGGAGAGAACGGATCAGCACGCAGAACAGTGTATCGCCGCAGCAGAACTATCTCCGAATACGTTTTGAGAAGGGCAGCCGGTATTTGCGAGAGCTGTGAGAGGCCGGCCCCCTTCATGAAGACAAACGGGTCGCCATATCTAGAGCCGCATCACGTCAATCGATTATCAGATGGCGGTCTAGATCATCCTCGTTACATAGGCGCTATCTGTCCGACCTGTCACCGCGAAATACACCATGGATTGCACGGCAGGGTAAAAAACGAAGAGTTAAAAGCGTACGTCGCGAGTATCGAGCCGAAGTCTTAAGGGATTCAAAATCAGCAGGACTGCAACAGCCTGCCGCCGATGGCCTCGCTGGCCAGGGCAAACGATCCATGGCGGACGGAACAACTCCAAGCGCGCGCGGCTTGATGATCAGCTTGAACCAGGCGGAATGCCGTCCTTGTTGAAGTCCTTCAAGCGTTCGCGCTCTTCCTCGGTAGAGTGCGCCGGGGTTTCTTGCTCGGGTTCTTTCTTTTTTTCTTCAGTCATTGCCATGTCCTCTGGGTGGTAGCTGTTTCGGCATCTGGAGGAATCAGCAGTTCAAATCAATCAACTCCACCGTTTGGGCATGGCCCGGCAAGGACTCCCCATGCCTACAGAAAACAAACTAGCTGATCCTTTCGGACCGCACGGCCGTACCTTTCACATTCACCTGAGCGTGCGCGGGGCAATTCGCGACTTCAGCAAGCGCCAGCTCAAAGGTATGTTCCGTGTGGATGGTCGTGATTGCACCGCCGACGAGGCGAAGGATCATTTCCTCGAAGCGCTAGCCCTCGGCAAGGAAGTACTGCCGTTCGGGCCGCCGTGTGAAGGCTTTGACTTCGCTGGCAAGGGCTGTCCCGGACACGACAACCCGCCGCAGGTTATGAATGCCCATGATCAGGTAACGAGGAAGGTTGTATGAGCGACTGGGCGAGGATGTGATCAGTGAACCAAGGCGTTGAGTTACTAGCCCAGAGGAAGGGAGTTGTTTAACTCGCAGCTAACTACTTCGGCCCACTGAATCACTGCCCACAGCTTGAAGGGCGCGCTCCAATGACTTGATAGAGCGCCAGCCGGCAATGCACCTCAACAACAAATATCTGAAATGCGTGCGCGACAGGTTATTTCTAGCACAACTCTCGATCTCGTCCAGGATCGATTTCAAATAAACCCCTTCCCCTTCAAAGTCAGCCGCTATAGCGGCAAGGATGAAGTCATGCCTGAAGAAAAAGTTGTGATGTACGAATCGCCGGAAGCCGCCAGCATTCAAACAGTGACCGGATGGGTAGGCGCCGACGGTCGCTTCTGGGGAAACGACGAGCATATGGCTCGTTGGTGCGGCTCCACTCATCGCCGCTGTGAGAAGAACCCAGATCACCCTATTTACGCAGTGCGCAGTTGGTGCGAGCAATGCCACCAAGAAAGCCGCCAAGCGAAGTTCGCGGCAATGCCGTTGAAGGAATGGGCAGGCGAGCCGCTGGTTATCTTCGATGGCGACCAGTACTTCTTCGATGAAGACAGTCTGCGCGACTACCTGATCGAAAGCGACATCGACCTGGCTGACCTGCAGCTCTGCATCTGCGAACCGAACATGCCACGAGAGATAGATCCTTCGGACGTATTTAGCGACGACCTACCGGAGGACGGCGAGATCCGCGACGAACAGTTGTTCGCTGCATTCGAGTTGCTGAACGAGATGATCCGCCAGTCGGAGCCACTTTCGTGGACTGGGGGCAAGTTCGCCGCATCTCTGCCGCAATCGCTCCTTGATGAAGTCGCGACTGCACGGGTGACGCCATGATCGCCACCCTCTGGTTCGCCTACGTCTTCATCTACAAGGGGCCGAGGCCATGAGTGAATACCAACTCTATCTCGGCGACTGCCTGGAGGTCATGAAGCAACTGCCAGACGCCAGCGTCGACATGGTGCTGGCCGATCTGCCCTACGGTTCAACGCAGTGCGCCTGGGACACCATCATCCCGCTCGAGCCGCTCTGGCGGGAGTACTTGCGGGTTGCCAGGCCGGAAGCCGCAATTGTGTTATGCGCGGCCCAGCCGTTTGCTTCGATGCTGGTGGCGAGCAACCCGAAGCTGTACCGGTACGAGTGGATCTGGGAGAAAGGCAACGCCACGGGCTTCCTTAACTCCAAGAAGCAACCGCTGCGGGCACATGAAAGCGCCCAAGTCTTCTACCGTAAACAGCCGGTGTACAACCCGCAGATGTCCACCGGACACGAACGCAAGACAGCGAAGCGCAAGACGGTGAACTCTGAGTGCTACGGCAAGGCCTTGGCCCTCACTGAATACGACTCGACGGAGCGGTTCCCGCGTTCGGTGCAGTTCTTCTCCAGCGACAAGCAGACCGGCAGCTTTCATCCGACGCAAAAGCCCGTGGCTTGGATGTCGTTCCTGATCAGCACCTATACCAAGCCCGGCCAGGTGGTCCTAGACAACAGCATGGGCAGCGGCACCACCGGTGTCGCTTGCATGCAGACGGGCCGGCAGTTCATCGGCATCGAGCGTGATCTCGACGAAGACGGCAATCGCCTCGGCTACTTCGATATCGCCCATCAACGAATCACCGACGCAATTACCAAGCGCGACGCACCGGTAACGCAAATCGATCTATTCGCCACAGCCTAACCCCCCCCCCTACATGCCTGCCGGTGAGCGGCGGGTGAGGTATTCGTATGCCTGCAAACTGTGAATACAGCATGGAAAAAAGTGATGCCTCGAACCTGGCGGGCATGGCTCAACTGAATCTGGAAGGTCGGCGCTCTGCGCTGGAGGTTTACCTGAAGATCCATGGCCAGCTCCGTTTGGTTGAGTTCACGGCGCAGCTGATCGGCATGGCCAATTCGGTCGCGGAGAACTGCGCGGAGATGAGCGACCAGGTGCTGATCGAGGAATGCGGCGTCCACCCCGACAAGTTCACCAGCGTGAACCTTCCAACACTCATCGGCGCATGCCAGGGCGTGATGATCGCCAGCAAGTTCGACCCGGCCGGTGCCTGTCACGGGTGCGCATATCGCTTGGGGTCGATTGCCAATCAGTCGCCCATCACCACTTGCGATGTGGAGTTCATGGCTCACCACCGAAAAGGGTTCATGTGTCATGTCCACCTGGGTGCAGAAGGCGAGCCCACAAAAGTGTGCGTCGGACACGCGAAAGCAGCAAAACCCTAACCCACCTTCTGCCGCCCAGCGCGGCGCGGAGCATCCAATGTCAGCAGCGGAACAACTCAACGATGGGATCACGGGCGACAAGGTGCCCGAGGTGCAGATGGCCGAGCTCCTCGGTACCACCCTCGCCGCCCTGCGCTCAAAGCGCGCCCGCAACCAAATCCCCCTCGGCGTCTGGAACAAGCAAGGCAGCCGCGTCATGTACAGCATCAGGAGATACTACGAATGGCTCGAAAGCCAATGGGTTTGCCCGCAGGAATGGACCTCCACCACGGATCGATCCGCATCCGCTTTATGTGGAACGGCAGCCGGCGCAGTGAAACGCTCCCCTATCCCCCGACACAGAAAGGAATCAAGTCTGCCTCACAGGTTGTTGATCAAGTAAAAGGACTGATTAAGCTGGGGCTGCTCGACGACGATAAGTACGCCGAGCTTTTCCCCAGTTCCAGCAACGTCGCTGGGGGGAAGATCAACTTCGGCGAGTATGCCCAGCTCTGGCTAGACAGTCGTGAGGTGGTCGGTGGAACGAAGGCGAACTACAAGGGTGCACTGAACCGGTACTGGATGCCCGGCCTGGCCCTGGTGCGAATCGACCTGATCACCACTACGCTGCTCCGCCGGGTAATGGCAGCCAGTGAGTGGAAGTCCCCCGGGGTAAAGCGCAATGCGATCTCAAAGCTGTCGACTATCCTGAACTCGGCAATGTCCGAAGAGCTTATCCCGAAGAACCCCGCGGCGATCCTGGAGTTACCCAAGCGCAGCAAGAAGGAAATTGACCCGTTCACTTTGGAAGAGGCAAACCTGATCATCGCCAAGATGTACGACCACGACCACTGGCCAAGCACGATTTATGCGGCATTTTTTGAGTTTGTGTTTTTTACAGGAATGCGCCTTTCCGAGGCCCTGGCAATGCGCTGGGATGCGGTAGACGAAGAGAAAAGGACGGCCCACGTCTGTCGTGGGATAGCCCTGGGGGAAGTGGTAGAGCGCACAAAAACGGGTGGAGACCGCTTTGTTTTGCTGAATGAACGCGCCATGCATGCGCTGAAATTCGCGAGGGAATACGCAGAGCGTCGGAAAAAAGGTAAAGGGAAGGTGCTGGAAACGCCTTTCATTTTCCCGCCGTCAAAGAACTCGGAGTACGTGAAACAGACATCTGACCTGCACAAGCAGTGGATTCCGACCCTGAAGGCTCTGAATATCCGTCGTCGGCCGCCATACAACTGTCGTCACACCTATGCGACAATATGCATTATGTCTGGCATGAACCCCGCCTTCATCTCCCAGCAGCTCGGCCATAGTGTGCAGATGCTGCTCTCGACTTATGCGCGTTGGATCAACTCAAGCTCGGACTGGAGCGAAATGCAAAAGCTCCAGATTGGTCCCAAATTGGTCCCAGTTCAAATAAGCGCACCCTAAGCTATTGATAGGTAAAGTAATTGATCTCCACAGCTAACATCACCATGCAGTTCGGCGCCAAGCCGCTCTTTGAGAACGTCTCGGTCAAGTTCGGCGCCGGCAACCGGTATGGTTTGATCGGTGCCAACGGTTGCGGCAAGTCGACCTTCATGAAAATCCTCGGCGGCGACCTCGATCCGTCGGGCGGCCAGGTCATGCTGGAGCCTAACGTTCGCCTGGGTAAATTGCGCCAGGACCAGTTCGCCTACGAAGAATTCACCGTGCTCGACACCGTGATCATGGGCCACGAGGAGCTGTGGAAGGTCAAGGCCGAGCGCGACCGTATCTACTCGCTGCCGGAAATGAGCGAAGACGACGGCATGGCCGTGGCCGAGCTGGAAACCGAGTTCGCCGAGATGGACGGCTACACCGCCGAATCCCGTGCCGGCGAGCTGCTGCTGGGCCTGGGCATTCCTCTGGAACAACACTTCGGCCCGATGAGCGAAGTGTCCCCTGGCTGGAAACTGCGTGTATTGCTGGCCCAGGCGCTGTTCTCCGATCCTGAAGTGCTGTTGCTCGACGAACCGACCAACCACTTGGACATCAACACCATCCGCTGGCTGGAAAACATCCTGACCCAGCGTAACAGCCTGATGATCATCATCTCTCACGACCGTCACTTCCTGAACAGCGTGTGCACCCACATGGCTGACCTGGACTACGGCGAGTTGCGCCTGTTCCCGGGCAACTACGACGAGTACATGACCGTGGCGACCCAGTCCCGCGAGCAGCTGCTGTCGGACAACGCCAAGAAGAAGGCGCAGATCTCTGAGCTGCAATCCTTCGTCAGCCGCTTCTCGGCCAACGCCTCCAAAGCCAAGCAAGCGACTTCCCGCGCCAAGGCGATCGACAAGATCCAACTCGCTGAGGTCAAGCCTTCGAGCCGGGTGAGCCCGTTCATCCGTTTCGATCAGAACAAGAAACTTCACCGCCAGGCTGTAATGGTCGAAAAAATGGCCAAGGGTTTCGACGGCAAGCCGCTGTTCAAGGATTTCAGCTTCCAGGTTGAAGCGGGAGAGCGTGTTGCGATCATCGGTCCGAACGGTATCGGCAAGACCACCCTGCTGCGCACCCTGGTCAACGAGTTGACCCCGGACGCAGGCTCCATCAAGTGGACCGACGCTGCGGAATTGGGTTACTACGCCCAGGATCACGCTCACGACTTCGAAGACGACGTGACGCTGTTCGACTGGATGGGTCAGTGGACTCAGGGCGAGCAGATGATTCGCGGCACTTTGGGCCGCATGCTGTTCTCCAACGACGAGATCCTCAAGTCGGTCAAGGTAATCTCCGGTGGTGAGCAAGGTCGCATGCTGTTCGGCAAGTTGATCCTGCAAAAGCCGAACGTGCTGATCATGGACGAACCGACCAACCACTTGGACATGGAATCCATCGAAGCGCTGAACCTGGCGCTGGAAAACTACCCGGGCACGCTGATCTTCGTCAGCCACGACCGTGAGTTCGTATCGTCCCTGGCCACCCGCATCATCGAGTTGAGCGCTGACGGCGTGATCGACTTCAGCGGTACTTATGACGACTACCTGCGTAGCCAAGGCGTCGTGTTCTAAATAACGCCCGCTGCACCCAAGAGCCCCGTCCACTGTGACGGGGCTTTTTGCATGTTGTGGCAAGCGGGCCTGTTCGTCAGACCAAGTAGTTAGGCTGCTTCCTTTTACCCCGGGCCCTTGCCATGATGCCCTCACCGCCCGCCCGCGAACGAGTGCCCATGTCTACCGCCACCCCCTCCTCCCTGTCGGTCACCCTGCAGATCGTCTCGATCGTCTTCTATACCTTCATTGCCTTCATCTGCATCGGCCTGCCGATTGCGGTAATCCCAGGCTACGTGCACGAACAATTGGGGTTCAGCGCGGTGGTGGCCGGGATCACTATCGGTTCGCAGTACCTGGCGACCCTGCTCAGCCGCCCCATGGCCGGGCGGATGTCGGACAATGTCGGGACCAAACGCGCGATTGTGCTGGGGCTGGCGGGTATTCTCGTGAGCGGTGTGCTGACGTTCTTCGCGACGTTGCTGGAAAGTACGCCCAACGTAAGCCTGGGCATTCTGATCGTCGCCCGGCTGCTGCTGGGCGTGGCCCAAGGTCTGATCGGCGTGGGCACTATCAGTTGGTGCATGGGCCAGGTCGGCGCCGAGCATACGGCGCGGTCGATTTCCTGGAACGGCATTGCGTCCTACGGTGCCATCGCCATCGGTGCGCCGCTGGGGGTGGTGATGGTGGCCGAGTATGGCTACAACAGCCTGGGGATCGCCCTGACCGTACTCGCAGCGCTGGGCCTGATGCTGATCCGCAACAAACCGTCGGTGCCGGTGGTGCGCGGCGAGCGCTTGCCATTCTGGGCGGTGTTCGGGCGTATCGCGCCGTTTGGGGTCAGCTTGTGCCTGTCGTCGATTGGCTACGGCACGCTCACTACCTTTATCACCCTCTACTACCTCAATCGTGGCTGGCAAGGCGCGGCGTACTGCCTCACGGTATTTGGCGTGTGCTTTATCCTGTCGCGCCTGGTATTTATCTCGGCGATCAGTCGTTTTGGCGGGTTCAGCGCCGCCATCGCCTGCATGCTTATCGAGACCCTCGGCCTCACCTTGTTGTGGCTGGCGCCCTCCACCGGTGTGGCGTTGATCGGCGCAGGACTGACGGGCTTTGGTCTGTCGCTGGTGTACCCGGCGCTGGGCGTGGAAGCCATCAAGCAAGTGCCCAACAGCAGCCGTGGCGCGGGATTGAGTGCGTATGCGGTGTTTTTTGACTTGGCCCTGGCGATTGCCGGGCCGTTGATGGGTTTTGTGGCGCTGAACCTGGGGTACGGCTGGATCTTCTTCTGCGCGGCGTTGCTGTCGGTTACGGCGTTGGGTGTGACTTTACTGCTCAAGCGCCGCGCTTACTGATCAGCCGTCTGCAAACCCGCACGGGTGGACGTGCCAAGGGTACGAGTGAAAAAGCGCCCGGCTTCGGAAATCAGATCGCGGTGAATGCCTTCGCGGTCGACGCCATCGGCGTCAGTGCAGATCGCCGGCATGGCTGCCAGTTGGTCACTGTCGCACGGCGCCATGAACACGAAGTGCCCTGCCCCGGCCAGCAGCTTGAAATTCGGCGGCTCAGGTAATTTGCGCGCGAGTGCTGCGGCGTTCTTGTCCACGGCCACCAGCTTGTCGCCGTCGCCGCTGTAGAGCAGCACCGGCACATGCACGTCGGCCAAGGTGTGACGGCCGAACATCAGGCTCAACGGCGCCATTAGCATCAAGGCGTGGATGCGCGGGTCGGATTGGGGCTGTAAGTCGTCACGGTCCACCACCAACTCGCCTTTGGTGGTGCAGGCGTCGCGGTCTTCCGGGCGTTCCTGGCAATAGCGGCGCAGGCGATCGAAATCCGGCTTGGCGCCAGCCAGGATCAACGCGGTTTCGCCACCGGCGGAATAGCCGATTACCCCCACCTGGTTGATGTTGACGAACGGAGACAGCATCGGATCCGCCAGGGTGGCGGTGATCGCTTCGGATATCTGGATCGGCCGCCCGTACAGGTTGCTCAGCGTGCCCAGACGGCTATGGTCCTTGTAGTTGTCGCCAGGATGCAGCACCGCCACCACCACAAAGCCTTTGCGCGCCAGGGACGTGGCCAGGTCGTGCAGGGCCAGCGGCGTGCCGGTGTTGCCATGGGACAGCATCAGCATCGGGAAACGGCCGATGGCGATCTTGGAATCTTCGGTGGCGGCGACGTGATAGGCACCCAGCTGCGTGGTGTGCTCAAGGCCGGTTGACGGATAGAACGCCACGGCTTTCATTGGTTGCAAGTCGAGCGGATCGAGAAACGTCATGCGATGAAAGCCGACGCTCCAATGGGGGTGCGGCGCAGGCGCGGCGTGCACTGAAATCAGGCCGCCCAGCAGGGAAAGAACCATAACAGCACAAAGACGCATCATGGGGATGTCCACCTTTGCTGCGTGAGAACCGACATGTCGAATGAAAAGTCCAGGGCATTGACCCCATGCTTGCACAAGCTGGGCCACATCAAAGAAGACAGCGGGAAAACGAAAAAACTCCGTACTCCGGTCGCGTTCAGACGATCAGAATACAGAGTTTAGACACTCGGCTTCAGATTGAAACCGAGAGGAGGCGATATTTACTAAAGCCTTACGCGGCAGCGAACAATTGTTCGTTGATCAGTACGTTAGCGTCGCTCAGGGACTTGCTGCGCACTTCATCACCATAGGCCAGGCCTTCGGCCCGCACGATTTCGATGTTGGTGATGCCGAGGAAGCCGAACAGCAGTTTCAAGTAGCCTTCATGGGCAGCGCCCGACGCTTGACCGGCATGCAGGCCGCCGGCAGTGGAAACGATGATGACTTTCTTGTTGCCGCACAGGCCTTCCGGACCGGCTTCGGTGTAACGGAAAGTCTGACCAGCGACCGCGATACGGTCGATCCAGGCTTTCAGTTGGGTCGGGATAGTGAAGTTGTACATCGGCGCACCGACCACAATGGCGTCGGCAGCGAGGAATTCAGCCAGGGACGAAGCGCTCAGTTCAGCTTCGTGTTTTTGCGCAGCGTCGCGCAGTTCAGCGGCCGTGCCCAACGCACCCAGGGTGGCGCCGGAGAAGTGGTTGATGGCGTCGCTGGCCAGGTCGCGGTAAGTCACTTCCACACTCGGCTCAGCCGCTTGCCAGGCTTTAACTACACCAGCGCTGAGCTGACGGGAAGCCGAGTTGTCGCCGAGGATGCTGGAATCGATATGCAACAGTTTCATGATGGATCTCCGAGGTGGGATCGACTAGGGCGATCAGATGGCGGTGATGCTACGCATGAAACGAATAGTCGATAAGCCGCCTGTAATGCGATAGTTTGTCCCACTGACAGGACAATAGGCTCACCATGCAAGACCTCAACGACCTCTATTATTTTGCCAAAGTCGTCGAAGCCGGCGGTTTCGCAGCCGCCGGTCGGCTGCTGGGCATCCCCAAGTCACGGTTGTCGCGGCGCATTGCCGAGCTCGAAGAGCGCCTGGGCGCACGCCTGCTACAACGCACCACGCGCCAGTTGACCCTCACCGCCGTCGGCGAACGCTACCTGCGCCACTGCCAAGCGATGCTGCTGGAAGCCGAGATGGCCGATGAGGCCGTGGCCAGCATGTCCAGCGAACCCCGTGGACGTCTGCGGGTGACGTGCCCGGTGGGGCTGGCACAGAACATGATGCCGGACGTGGTGGCCGGGTTTCTGGCAGCACATCCTCAGGTGCAGTTGGAAATGACCCTGGTCAACCGCCGAGTCGACCTCGTGGCCGAAGGCATCGATGTGGCGCTGCGAGTGCGTGAGCAAGGCGATGAAGACGCGCTGCTGGTCACCAAGCGCCTGCGCCCGGCCCAGACCGTCCTGGTTGCCAGCCCGAACTTCATGCATGGCCGATCTATCAGCACCCTTGATGACCTCAAGCAGCTGCCGATACTCGGTGCATTGGAGGCGGACCGGATGGTGCACCAGCGCATCCTCGATCCCCAGGGCAACCCCCACGACCTGATCATGGAAGCACGCCTGGGCGTTGATGACTTCAACGTGCGCAAGGCCAGCGCCATCATGGGCCTGGGCTTTACCGTGCTGCCAATGATGTACTGCGAGGAAGAATTGGCCAACGGCCACTTGGTGCAACTGCTGCCGGAATGGTCACTGCCCGGCGGTTGGTTGCAGGCCGTCTACCCACACCGGCGTGGTGTGCTGCCGGCCATTCGTGCCTGGATCGATTACCTGGAAGAAGGCTTTAAAAGCTGCGGAGACCGCCTGCTATGAAGATGACCGAAGCGCAAGTCGCCACCTTTTGCCTGAGCCTGCCCGGCGCGCGGGAGGACTACAAATGGGGCGGCGTGCGAGTGTTCTCGATTGCCGGCAACAAGATGTTCGCCCTGCAAAACCTGCGCGGCGACTCGTTGGCGTTCAAGGTCGACAAGGAACTGTTTCTCGGCCACGTGGACCGCCCCGGTATCCACCCCGCGCCATACCTGGCGCGTGCGCAGTGGATCATCATGAACACGCCCTACCCGCTGGGCGCCGAGGAACTGCGTGGCTTGTTGCAGCGCTCCCACCAACTGGTGGTGAGCAAGCTACCCAAGCGCACGCAGATTGGTTTGTTGCTAGAGGACTGACAATAACGTGCCGCCAAGGAACAACTGGTCCAACCAGAACACTTGGTGCAACAGCACAATCACCCAGAACAGCACCTGGAAAGACACCTTGCGCGTCTTGTGCCGGAACACCTGCTGAGCAATCAACGCCCCGGGCCAACCGCCGGCCAACTCAACGGCGTGCAGGATGTTTTCCGGGGTGCGCCAGCTGTCGGTGCGCGCCTTGCGTTTATCACTCCAGTACAGGAAAAACGCGATCACGCTGACCACGCCATAGGCCACCAGCGGGATCACGGTTTCGCCGCGCTGCCACACCAGCACCGACCCCAACAGCGGCGCGGCGCACAGCAGCACAAAGATCGCCGCCTTCAAGCGCGGGTGCTGGATGATCATGCCGTTGCCGCCGCCCAGTCGATCCAACCGAACTGCCAAGTCGCCAGGATCAGTAGGCCAAACCCGATGCGGTACCAGGCAAACGCCGCGTAGCTATGGCTGGCGATGAACTTGAGCAGGCCCTTGACCGCGATCATCGCGAAGATGAACGAGGTGATAAACCCAATGGCAAAGACCGGCAGGTCCGCTGGCTGGAACAGGTCGCGGTACTTGTAGCCCGAGTACACCGCAGCACCGACCATGGTCGGCATGGCGAGGAAGAACGAGAACTCGGTAGCGGTCTTACGCGACAGGCCGAACAGCAGGCCGCCGATGATGGTCGAGCCGGAGCGCGAAGTGCCCGGGATCATCGCCAGGCACTGGGCAAAGCCTACCTTGAGTGCATCTTTCCAGGTGATGTCGTCGACGGTCTCGGCATGCACTTCATGCTCGCGGCGCTCGGCCCACAGCATGATGACGCCGCCCACCACCAGCGCTGTGGCGACAGTGATCGGGTTGAACAGGTAGTGGTGAATCAAGTCGGCGAAAATCACCCCAAGGACCACGGCCGGCAGGAACGCAATCAGCAGGTTGATCGTGAAACGCTGCGCATTGCGCTGGGTTGGCAAGCCGGTGACAACGTCGAGAATCTTGCGCCGAAACTCCCAGACCACCGCCAAAATGGCGCCGAGCTGAATAATGATGTTGAAGGCCATCGCACGTTCACCGCCGAAATCGAGCAAGTCGGCAACGATGATCTGGTGGCCGGTACTGGAGATCGGCAGGAACTCCGTCAACCCCTCCACTACGCCGAGAATCAATGCCTGAATGGCGGTCCAAAAATCCATGCTTCCCCCAAAGGTCATGCGCTATGGCACGCCTTGTTAGTCTTTTTTAATGGTTCACTGACGACGAGCGCGCTGAAGGCCCAGTGTTGATGATGATCAACACCAGTCTGCAAAAATTCTGTGAAAATCAGGCAGTACTCAGGTTTTTCGATTACGGGCCGAAAGCCTATCAGACAAGGCGTAAAAGTCGATGCGACGCCCACAATTATAAAAAGCCCGGAGTGACAGGACGATGAACAGTTTGCGCAATATGTCGATCAGCCGACGCCTATGGCTGATCCTGATAGTCGCCGTGCTGATGCTGCTGGCCCTGGGTTTGCTGATGCTCAAGCAGATCCATGACGACCTTTACCAAGCCAAACGCCAACAGACCCAACACGTGGTCCAGACCGCCAGCGGGATCTTGACGTTCTATCACGGCCTGGAAGCCACCGGTGTGATGACCCGTGACGCCGCCCAGAAACAAGCCCTGAGCGCGGTGCGGGGGTTGCGTTACGACCATGACGACTATTTCTGGATCAACGACCTCACGCCCGTGATGATCATGCACCCGGCCAACCCCAAGCTCGATGGCCAGAACCTTTCGGCTATCCGCGATCCCGATGGGTTTGCCGTGTTCAACGAGTTCGTCAGCCTGGCAAAAGCCAAGGGCGCCGGGATCGTCAACTATCGCTGGCCCAAGCCCGGCGCACAGGCCCCCGTGGCCAAGACTTCCTATATCCAGCTGTTCGAACCCTGGGGCTGGATTATCGGCTCCGGCGTCTATGTGGACGACGTGCAGGCCGAGTTCAGCGGCCAAGTGTGGAAAGCCTCCATGATCGGCCTGGGCATTGCGCTGGTGATGGGTCTGCTGGTGTCGCTGATTGCGCGCAGCATCGTGCGCCCGTTGCAGGCGGCGGTGAATGCCATGGGCAATATCGCCAGCGGTGAAAGCGACCTGACCCGCAGCCTTGACACCCACGGCCGTGACGAAATCACCCAACTGTCCCAGCACTTCAACAGTTTCACCGCCAAGCTGCGTCAGGTGGTAAGCCAGTTGCAGGTGTGCGCGAACGCCTTGGGTCAGTCCTCTACCGACCTGGGCAACAACGCCAGCTCGGCCCATGACCGCAGCCAGCAGCAATCGCAGCAGATGGAACTGGTGGCCACTGCCATCAACGAAGTCACCTACGGCGTGCAGGACGTGGCCAAGAACGCGGAACATGCCGCAAGCGAAATGCGCGATGCCCAGGCCCAGGCGCACCAAGGCCAGGTCAATATCGACAGCAGCCTGCAACAGATCGACCAACTCTCCAGCACCATCAGCCAGGCGGTGGAAGTGATCCGCACGCTGTCCAGCGAAAGCACCCAGATCGGTGGCGTGCTGGAAGTGATCCGCTCCATCGCCGACCAAACCAACCTGCTGGCCCTGAACGCTGCCATCGAAGCGGCTCGCGCCGGGGAGCAAGGCCGAGGGTTTGCGGTGGTGGCCGACGAAGTGCGCCTGCTCGCCCAACGCACGCAAAAGTCCACCGCCGAAATCCAGGTGATGATCGAGCGCCTGCAAGGACACTCGGAAGCGGCGGTCAAGGTGATCAGCGACAGCCACAGCGCCTCCCAACTGACCATTGAGCAGGCAGGTCAGGCCGGTGCCAGCCTCACTGCGATTGGGCAAGCATTGCACAACCTCAACGGCCTGAACGCGTCCATCGCCAGTGCCACCCTGCAACAGGCCCATGTGGTGGAAGACATCAACCAGAACGTCACCCAGGCGGCGGGCTTGTCCCACAGCACGGCACTGGCAGCGGAACAGTCCAGTGTGGCCAGCGCGCATTTGCGCGGGTTGAGCGAGCAGCTCGACGGCCTCTTGCGCCAGTTCAAGGTCTAACACTGCTCCAAATGTAGGGGGGGCTTGCCCCCGATGGCGATATATCAGTCTGCATAGGTGCAACTGACCTTTCGCTATCGGGGGCAAGCCCCCTCCTACATTTGCCCTACTGTGTTTTGAAGATTGCTGGCCTGTGGTTACAATCCCCGCCCTCTCCCACTCCCCCAAGGAACCGCCATGTCCGGGCTTGAATTGTTCGCCGCTGCCCTGGGGGTGATCGCTGTCTGGCTGACGGTCAAGCAAAACCCATGGTGCTGGCCCATCGGGCTGGTGATGGTGTTGCTGTACACCTGGGTGTTCTACGACGTGAAACTCTATTCCGACATGCTGCTGCAGGTGGTCTACGCCGCGCTGCAAGTCTATGGCTGGTGGCAGTGGACCCGCGCGGGCGAGGTCAAGCAAGGCCGCCAGGTCACGAGCCTGGGGGTGCCGGCAATCATGACCAGCCTCGCGATCGGTGCGGTGGGCAGCCTGCTGCTCGGTGCCGCCATGGCCCACTGGACCGATGCTGCGCAACCCTGGCTCGACGCGGCCCTCACCGGCTTCAGCCTGGTGGCGCAAATGTGGATGGCGCAGAAACGCGTGCAATGCTGGCCGTTGTGGATTGCCGTGGATGTGATCTTCGTCGGGCTGTTCCTCTATAAAGGCCTGTACCTCACCGCCGGGCTCTATGCCTTGTTCACCGTGATCGCCGTGCAGGGCTGGCGTGAATGGCGCGCCGATCCGGCGTTGCGCACATGAAAGTAGTGGTTTTGGCGGGGCCCGAATCCAGCGGCAAAAGCTGGCTCGCAGCGCAGTTACACGCGCACTTTGGTGGGTTGATGGTCGGCGAGTATGTGCGCTATTTCATTGATCACCATCAGCGCGATACCTGCCTGGCGGATATCCCGGCCATCGCCCACGGCCAACTGGCCTGGGAAGACGCGGCCCGCGCCGAACAACCTCGCCTGCTGGTTCTCGACACTCATCTGCTCACCAACAAGCTGTGGAGCCAGACCCTGTTCGGCGACTACCCGGCGTGGCTCGACGATGAGTTGTTGGCACGTCATTACGACCTGCACCTGTTGCTCTCCCCCGAAGATGTGGAGTGGACGGCCGATGGCCAACGCTGCCAGCCGGAACTGGAGGATCGTCGCGCGTTTTTCCAGCAAAGCCTGGACTGGATGCATCAGCATCAACAGCCGGTGGTGGTGATTCGCGGGAATTGGGAGGAACGCTGCAAAGCCGCGTTTGCTGCGGTAAAACAGCTGTTGCAGTGAGCGAGCTTGTCGAATCGTCGCATCGCGCGAACCGGGTGGCGAAGCCGCCCAAAAACAAACACCGCGATCTGCCTGGCAGACCGCGGTGTTTGTTTTTGGGAACCGAGACGTTTAGTAGCCCAGGGAAAGCCCAGTATTACGACGCGGGTCGTTAGCCCCGTAGAAGCGATTGTTACCCACCGGCTTGCCACCCAGGGAAGGCGCGCCTACCAGGATCGCCGCCAAGTGGTTGGCATCCTGCGGCCCTGCAAACTTATGGCCCCAGCTTTCCAGAAGCTTCTGGGTATCCGGGCTGACCGCAAAGGTCTCAAGGTTGGTGGTTTCCGGCATCCACTGCTGGTGGAAACGCGGCGCATCCACGGCTTCCTGGATGTTCATCTTGTAGTCGATCACGTTCAAAATGGTCAGCAGGGTCGCGGTGATGATGCGGCTGCCACCCGGCGTGCCCACCACCATGACGGCCTTGCCATCCTTGGTCACGATGGTTGGGCTCATCGACGACAACGGCGCCTTGCCCGGGGCGATGGCATTGGCTTCACCCTGCACCAGCCCGTACATGTTCGGCACGCCGACCTTGACGGTGAAGTCGTCCATTTCATCGTTGAGAATCACCCCGGTCTTGCTCGCCATCACGCCCGCGCCGAACCAGTCGTTGAGGGTGTAAGTGACGGACACCGCATTGCCCCATTTGTCGACGATGGAGTAGTGGGTGGTGTTATTGCCTTCATGGGGCGAGACCCCCGGTTTGATCGCCTGGGAATCACCGGCCTTTTGCGGCTCGATAGCATCACGCAGCTTGGCGGCGTAGTTTTTATCCAGCAGATGCTCGATCGGGTTCTTCACGAAATCCGGGTCGCCGAGGTAGCTGTTGCGGTCCACATAGGCGTGGCGCATGGCTTCGATCTGGTAGTGCAGGCCTTGGGCCGAGTGATAGCCCAGGTCGGCCATCGGGTAGCCTTCGAGGATATTCATGATCTGGCAGATCACTACACCGCCCGAGCTCGGCGGCGGCGCGGAAACGACGTGGTAACCCCGGTAGTCGCACTCGATGGGCGCCAGTTCGCGGGTCTTGTACTTGTCGAGGTCGGCCTGGGTGATGATGCCTTTGCCTGCCTGGCTGGAATCTACCAGGGCCTTGGCGACCCAACCTTTATAGAAACCGTCCGAACCTTTGGCGGAGATTTCCTTCAGGGTCTTGGCCAGGTCTTTCTGCACCAGTTTCTGTCCGACCTGCATCGGCTGGCCGTTGTGCAGGAAGATGGCGCGCAGGTCCTTGTCTTTTTCGAACTCGCCGGTTGCGGTGTGCAGCAGGTCGATGTCGCCTTGTTCCAGGGCGAAACCGTTTTCTGCCAGCTTGATCGCCGGGGCAATCACCTGGGCGCGCTTGAGGGTGCCGTACTTGCTCAAGGCCAGTTCCATACCCGACACGGTCCCCGGCACGCCTACAGCCAGGTGACCCTTGGCGCTGAGGCCTTCGATGACGTTGCCGTCCTTGTCCAGGTACATATTGGCGGTAGCCGCCAGCGGGGCTTTTTCGCGGAAGTCGAGGAAGGTCTTGCGCCCGTCCGCCAGTTGCACGGTCATGAAACCGCCGCCGCCCAGGTTGCCCGCCGCCGGGTACACCACCGCCAGCGCATAGCCTACGGCAACGGCCGCATCCACCGCGTTGCCCCCGGCCTTGAGCACATCCACGCCCACATGAGTTGCCAAATGCTGAGCCGTCACCACCATGCCATTTTCACCGGCCACCGGAGCTTGGGAAGCAGCTTGTACACCACTGACCGTCAACACCAGGGCAGTGGCAATCAAGGTACGGCTGAAGGGTTGGTATTTCATCCATGGCTACTCGGGTTGTTGAGATGCACCAAAATAGCTCGTCGGCAATTTAATCCCCAGCGCAATGGCGTTTTTATTACAGAACTTGTCGGTCATAGAACGGACCGAAAAAAGCCAATCTTTAGCTGACCCACTGCAATCGTGGGACAAGCTCCCCTCCCACACTTTTTTAACCGCGTTTAATCAGTGAGCGCCGGGGTTGGCTCGCAGAGTTGCGGTGGTGCACACCAATATCCGCTACCATCCCGGCCACTTCGTCGAGGGCGGGATCTAGGTCAAGAAGGCCTCGGTGATGAAAGACATGGTCGAAGGCAACCCATTGGCAGCGTTCTGCGCCGAGGTGTTGCCTCTGGCGCATGAAGCGGTGATTACCAAGCAGTACGCCAGCGCGCAGCTCGCGCCTACAACAACTGCCGACTGTATAAAAACCATAAGTCACCGCCAGGAGACACCCAATGCCCAGTGCGAATCCAGTGCCCGCGAACACAGTCGCCGACCCGGTCAACACGCTTTACCACAAGATCACTTGGAAGCTGATTCCCTTCCTGTGCTTCTGTTATCTGGCCGCGTACCTGGACCGAATCAACATCGGCTTCGCCAAGCTGCAGATGCTCGACCAACTGCACTTCAGCGAAACCGCGTTCGGCCTCGGCGCTGGCCTGTTCTTTGTCGGCTACATCATCTTTGAAGTGCCGAGCAACCTGGTGCTGGAGCGGGTCGGCGCGAAGATCTGGATCGCACGCATCATGATCACCTGGGGTCTACTCTCGGCCTGCACCATGCTGGTTACGTCCACGCCCCAGTTCTACATCCTGCGTTTTTTGCTCGGCGCCGCCGAAGCCGGGTTCCTGCCGGGCGTGCTGTACTACCTGACCACCTGGTTTCCCACCCATCGACGCGGGCGCATCATTGCGCTGTTCATGATCGGTCTGCCGCTGTCCAGCGTGATCGGCGGCCCGCTGTCCGGCTGGATCATGGGCCACTTCGACCACGTGGGTGGCCTGCGCGGCTGGCAGTGGCTGTTCCTGATCGAAGCGGTACCCAGCGTGTTGCTCGGCGTGCTGACCTTCTGGGCACTGCCCAACACCTACCAACAAGCCAAATGGCTGTCGGATGAAGAAAAAGCCCTGCTGGAAAGCGAACTGCGCAAGGACGACGCCGATGGCGCCGGCAGCAAGCACAGCTTCCGTGACGGCTTCTTCAACCTCAAAGTGTGGATGCTCGGCGGTATCGACTTCTCGATCCTGCTCAGCGCCTATGCCATGGGTTTCTGGATGCCGACCTTTATTCGCAACGCCGGGGTCACCGACACCTTCCATATCGGCGTGCTCACCGCACTGCCGAGCGTGGCCGCGCTGCTGGGCATGCTCTTGATCGGCGCCAGCTCCGACAAACACCGCGAACGCCGTTGGCACATCATCGTGCCGTTTTTCATCGGCGCAGCGGCGATGGCCGCCAGCACGTTCTTCACCCATAACGTCGCGGCCACCGTCGCCCTGTTCGCGGTTGCCTCGGCCACAATCATCGGCGCAGTGCCGGTGTTCTTCAGCCTACCGGCGACCTTTCTCAAAGGCACTGCGGCAGCCACCGGCTTTGCCCTGGCGTGCTCGTTGGCGAATATCGCAGGCCTGGTGAGTAACTCGTTGATGGGGGTGGCAATCGACGTGACCGGCAGCAGCGCGGGCGCCTTGTGGTTCTTTGCCGGCTGCCTGATTCTCAGCAGTTTCCTGGTCATCGCCTTGCCGGCGAAACGGGTGAATCGTTGATAACACGGTCGCGTAATGACTAGCAGAAAGGCGCAACGCTGGGCACGCAAAACGCTAAAGCGGTGTTGAGATAGATCGACAGTGATTTCGGGCTGGCTGCCCTCACATGGATCACGCGGCCAGTATCGTTAAAACCAGTGAAATAAAATGCATTTTAAACCGTAGGAACAACCCGAACTCTCGGACCACACAGGGAAGACTTCGCCTGTCAGAAGCCTCCCTACTTCTTATCCGAGAGATCAGTTTTCATGACATCTACTTCCGCCATCGTCGATCACACCTCCCGCGCCCAAGCACCTTTGCTGCATTCGCAAGCTGTGCAGCCTATTCAGCGTTTGCAGCAAGCGCGCCCTGAAAATCAGAGCCCCCTAAGGCAGGAAAAATCGGAGGAACACGCCAACCTGGACGACCGAAAATCATTGCTGGATGCCTTGGGCAAAACCCTGAACAGCGCCTCCACTGATATGCCGGATCTTGATCTGACCCGCTTTGCAGTCTCGCCACACTCTTCGCTGGGTCGCGAACTTAAACTCATCAACCCGGCGCACGTCAGCTTGAACTGGTTTATCAAACACCAAGGCTGGATAGCCCCAACAAACAAAGAAGCGCTGCAGAATCTTTACGACGCAATCACCTACGCGCCCCCTCCACAACCCGCTCACCGGGACTACTGGGGAATGTTGTCGCGCGAGGTGCCCCTGACACTGGAGCAGCGTCAACGAATCAATGAGATTGTCGAGGGCTGGCTGGACAAAACCAAGGGAGGACTCATCGAGAACCTGGTGGGGCTTGCGACGACAGATGCACACACGCTTGACTCGTTATCCAAAATGACCGGCGTTCAAACCAGGATTGGGAGTACCACCCAAACCACGAAAACCTTCGGGCCCTACACCCAAACCGAAACATGCACCGAGTCCCCCCTATACGCCCAGACTTATCCCGCCTGGATAATGGGCACTAGTCGGTCGTGCTCAAAGAAAATCACCGCTGAGCCACGCTACGCGTTGTATCGACTGCTGTTGGAGCCCAAAGCCATTGAGCTAGGCAAAAAGCTGGAGGCCGAACTCGGCGTCTTGCCCACAGTGACAAGTGCCGCTGAACTGGTCCTTAGCGCACTGGTGTTATCCGTGATGCCTCAGCTCCCCACCACACGCAACTTGATTGGCAATGATTTTGCCCTTGATGCGCCTGATCATTTACGCAAGTCACCAGAAGCCATCGTCGAAGCACTGGACCTCTACCTGCTGCGCACCCATCAACATCTGAAGGCCGATAACGTCCGCACAGTCAGCTACTTGATGCTGTCCCGTATCGCCCCACAGTTTCTAGTCAAAGACCTGCCTGACTCGTTGCTGTATGGAACCCATCAGTGGGCCACATTCAGCGCCGCTGTCTCACGCATCGAGCACTCCGCGCCTGGCACAAGCGCCACCATGAATTATCAACAAGTGATGAACTATGACGCGACGACACCGATCACGGAGCAGGACAAGGCCTTCGCCACCATTGCTCTAAGAGACGCCTTAGTGGACTGGGCGATTACCAACGGTCGACTCGACAAGCGCGCCGATAACAACTATTCAGAGTCCGAGATACAGCAGGCACACCAGGATTTTCAACATCAGCCCTCATCTCTGGTCCGAGCGGGCCAACAACTGGCCACCCCCCTCCCAAACCGCGAACAGATTGCCCTGAATGACCTTAAACGGGTCTTTGGCAATCAAATCGATTTTACCCGCAAAGTGCTGCAAGCCACGCCGGACAATCTGGAGTCCGACAAGAACCATTTCTACAGCCTGCTGGACGTGCATATGTCGGGAAAACTCCAGGCAGGTATGTGGCGATCAATCAGTTCCGACTTTTCCATGGCCCCCATCGAGAAGGAACTCCATCGGCTTCATAGCATTGAGTGGCTGTTCACCCAGACATTCAACAACTACTACACAGACCTGCTGCAGGGCCACACCGCGGTGGTCCGAAACCTGCTCTCGCAGCTTCCAGAGGAACATCGAAGCAGCCTGCAATGGGGCGAGCAGAAATTTTATGCGTTGAGAAAAGCCGTTACCTCGCACTATGCCCACCTCATCCCCAAGGCCGAAAAAGAAGCCAGCAAAGGTCGACAAGGGTTCATCATTCGCTCCGAACACCAGTCAAAAGTCACCTACTATGAAGTCTTCCCACAGCAAGGGAAAATCCAGATCCGCACCGATCTTCCAGCAGAGTGGCCTGAAGGTATCAACACCAGGGCCGTGGGTAACGTGGAGAACAATATCCGGCAACCGTTTGATTGGGAGGCTTACAACAGTGGGACTCCGCCTCGCGAGAATGAATTTTCTGAGGTGGTGATCGAGCACATACCAACGCCGGATAAGTGGCAACGTGGCGCCAGCGACAAGACACCCGACCTCTCCTTCCTCGGCGGAAAAAGTTTTGATCTGGCCAGGACAGCCGCGTCCAAACATCTGGCCTACGATGAGGAAACCCTGCGTCAACAGGCTAGTGGCGAAAGTGCCGTCGAATTAACAGAGCGCTATGAGAAGGCCGGAGCGGCAGCGGTGCTGAGCTTGGTACCGTTTGCAAATACGTTGAAGCACGCGATCAATGGTGAAATAGCAGAAGCCTTCACCGGTTTTATTATCGACGGCGTATCGACCGCCATACCTGTTTCGCAACCACTTCGTGCATTCGCCCACAGCATCAAGTCCAGCAAAACCCTGTTTAACATGCTGAGAAAAGCCAGACACTCTACAGATGATCTGGTCGGGTTGCTGGGCAGCGCAGGCAAGACAGCGAAACCCTTTTATTCCACCATTCCGTCGTTTGGCGGCTTGCGACCGACAAGCAATGGCCTGGTCCAGAGCTTGGGTGTCAGCACGGCGGTCAGGATCGGAAGAACCGAGGGGGTGGACGCCGCCGGTGGTGGTGCACGTACCCTGGCCAAAATCATCGACGAGAAGTGGTACCCCGTGGACGCAGCCTCCGGCAAGGCTTACGGCACCCCCATCGAAGGCTTTGCACCGGAGGGTGGCATTGGCTTTTTTGAGCGACCCGCTTCGCCACAACGCGATCCGGATGCGCTGGCACAATATGAAGCCAACGTCATCAACGCTAAGTACTCGGAACCAACCAGCTTCCCGGAAGGTTTCAAACATCTGAGCCCCGATACGGTTCCTGGCTACAAGCCGTCCATGGGGGTACAGGAAATCGAGGACCTTATTGCAACGTCCAACTTTTCAACAGAGCAAATCGGCAGTCTTGTGCGCCAGCGAGAAAGACTTTTGTTGGCCCATACTCAACGCAGCGCACAGATATTCCAGCGTGAAGTCACCGCCGCCGGTGGAACCACCCGAGGCATGCCGCAAACGTATTACCTGAGCCAGACCAGCCCTGACATTGCCGGTGAATGTGCGGCCCTTTCCACCGCCATGGGCCTGGCGCTGCTCGAAGGCAATGAAGACACGCTGCTCGACAACCTGGTATTTGCCATGGCAAACCCGGAAGCTGAAAACTCAGCCAAATTCATCAGAAACCTTTCAAGCCTGCAGTCCACCGTCGGCAACGAGTTGGGATTTCATAGCAGTGCCGTGGGTAACCCGATTTCTTATAAGTCGGTCATTAAAGAATTGAGCGAAGCCACTTCCTCAAAGACGCTGATGATCAGCAGCACTAACCATGGAATGCTTGCGGGCGTGAAGGTCGACCCCACCGGCACCACCCCGAAGAGCTGGTTTTTTTACGACCCCAACTACGGCAAAGCGATATTCCCCACACAAGAATCAATGGCCAAGGGCCTGGAAAAGACCCTTAGCAACGGCATCACCGGCAAAAACCTCGATGCATTTGGTACGTTCCTGACCGGAAAAAAATACAAAGTCAGTGCCTTTGATGCCGACGTGGTTGCCAGCAAATTCAATATCGATCGTGTCAGGGGATTAACCCAACCTATCTAATAAAACCCCGTCTATTTGCGCACGGCCAGGCAAAACGCTTTCAACACCCTAGCCGTCGCGCAGGGCATATGACTTGATTGGGAGAACCACGGCCTTTGGGCCCGGCCTCCATACAATTATTCAATTAATGGCGCTAGAATCAGCGCCATTCTTGCACCCGCCCCCCTGACACGAGCCCCTCCATGAGCTTTGATTTCGACACGATCCACCCTCGCCTCGGCACCGGCAGCACCAAGTGGAACCGCTACCCGGCCGACGTGCTGCCAATGTGGATCGCCGACATGGACATCGCAGCGCCGCCCGCCGTGCTGCAAGCCCTGCACGAGCGCCTGGACCAGCAGATCCTCGGCTACAGCGTGGCCGGCCCGGATGTGCGTGAAGCCATCGTGGCCGACCTGTGGGCAAAGTACGCCTGGCGCGTGCAGCCCGAAGAGTTGCTGTTTTTGCCCGGCGTCGAACCCGGTTTCAATATGGCGCTGCATGCCTTTGTAAAACCGGACCAGCCGGTGGTACTGCAAACCCCAAACTATCGTCCGATTCGCCTGGCGCCAGGCAACTGGAACCTACCGCGCATCGAAGTGCCGTTCCAATCGACCGACGGTGAATACATCACCCCAATGCCCGCCATGCGCGAAGCACTGACCGGCGCCGGCGCCTTGCTGTTGAGCAACCCGCACAACCCCATCGGCAAGGTCTTCCCCCGCGAAGAGCTGCTGGCATTGGCCACTGCCTGTCTGGAAAACGATGCGCTGATCATCAGCGACGAAATCCACGCAGAACTGTGCTTCGACGGTCGTCGCCACATCCCCACCGCGAGCCTCAGCCCGGAGATTGCACAGCGCACCATCACGCTGATGTCGGCGAGCAAGGCCTACAACGTGGCCGGCTTGAAGACCTGCTTTGCCGTGATCCAGAACGCCGAGATCCGCGAGCGCTTCAACCAGGCCCGCTGCGGCATGGTCGACAGCGTCAGCCCCCTGGGCCTGGAAGCCACCCGCGCGGCCTACAGCCAGTGCGGCCAATGGCTGGAAGCATTGAAGCAGTACCTGCAAGCGAACCGCGATTACCTGCTCGACGCCGTGCAAACGCGCTTGCCGGGCGTGGTGATGCATGCGCCGCAAGGCACCTTCCTTGCTTGGCTCGACTGCAGCGCCCTGGGCTTGGATGACCCGCAGCAGTTTTTCCTGGAACAGGCCAAGGTCGGGTTGAGTGCGGGTATCGAATTCGGGGATGACAGCCAGCAGTTCGTACGCCTGAACTTCGGTTGCCCGAGGGCGATGCTGGAAGAGGGTCTGCAGCGCATGGAGCGCAGTTTGCGCAACCGCTGAAGCGCGCAAAAAATGGCCCCCGCTGCAAAGGCGGGGGCTGGCGTTTACAACTTGGCGATAGACACTTCAGTGGACTTCACGAAGGCAATCACTTCGCTGCCCACTTTCAATTCCAGGTCACGCACCGAACGGGTGGTGATGACGGACGTCACGATGCCGGACGCGGTTTGCACGTCGATTTCCGACACCACTTCGCCCAGCAGAATCTCTTTGATCACGCCCTTGAATTGGTTGCGCACGTTGATCGCTTTAATGGTCATGTCGGGTTTCCTTTTGGCTGTTGGGTCAATCCGCACGAATGCGCAGGCCCTCAAAGTGCGCTATCCGAGAGAACATTAAAAGGAATATATAACTCTTTATTTATTCCATAAAAGCATATGAAAACTGTTGCCCAGGAAACATCGGTTCAACAATTTGCCACCTCCTGCAACAACCACACATGCCCCTGACCCTGTAAATCCGGGCTCCTGCCCGATGGCACAGAGACTGCATATTCCTGTAAAGCATGATTGAACGCACCCAATCAGTTTTCTGAATATAAGAAAAACCTTCTCTCAACGCCTTGTCCGGAGCTGTTCCATGAAACCCTTCACCCAACGTCTACTCGGCGCCTGCGCCCTCGCCCTATGCCTGCAACCGCAGGTATTCGCGGCCGAAACCGACCCCGCCGAAGTCAACCTCGACTACGCCTACTACTCGCCGGTCAGCCTGGTGCTCAAGCACTTCGGCTGGCTGGAACAGGCCCTGCCCCACAGCAAGGTCAGCTGGGTACTGAGCCAAGGCAGCAACCGGTCCCTGGAATACCTCAACAGCGGCGGCGTGGATTTCGCGTCGTCCGCCAGCTTGTCCGCCGTACTGAGCCGGGCCAACGGCAGCCCGATCAAATCGGTGTATGTCTACAGCCGCGCGGAATGGACCGCACTGGTGGTGCGCAAGGACTCGCCACTCAACAGCGTCAACGACCTCAAGGGCAAGAAAATCGCCGCCACCAAAGGCACCGACCCTTACCTGTTCACCCTGCGTAGTCTGCAACAGGCCGGGCTGAAAAAAGACGACGTCGAGTTGGTGCACCTGCAACACCCGGACGGCCGCACCGCTCTGGAAAAGGGTGACGTGGACGCCTGGGCCGGTCTCGACCCACACATGGCCGCCAGTCAAATCCAGGCCGGTTCGCGCCTGCTTTACCGCAACAAGGACTTCAACAGCTATGGCGTGGTGAGCGTCACCGAGAAGTTCGCCAAGACGCACCCACAGACCATCACCAAGGTGTTGGGCGCTTATGAAAAAGCGCGTGACTGGGCAGTGAAGCACCCGGATGAATTCGCCAAGTTGCTGGCCGACGAATCCGGGCTGCCATTGGAAGTGGCCAAGCTGCAATTGTCGCGCACTGACCTGAGCACGCCGTTGTTGAGCGCCAAGGATGTGCAGTCTTCCAAGGCGGCGGCGCCGATTCTGGTGTCCGAGGAATTGGTGCGCCGTGGGGTGAATGTGGACCAGGTGATCGATCAACTGATCGACCCTTCGTTTGGCCAAACCCTGCCGCAGCAGTAAGGGGCGTTTGATGAGCAGCAAAAGCCAAGCATTGCCCCTGCCGGTACCCGTGGTCAGCCAGCGCAGCGCCTGGCCACGGCGGTTAAAAGGCCTGGTCTTGCCGGTGCTGATCCTGTTGATCCTGGAAGTGGTCGTACGGGTGGGCTGGCTGCCTTCCTACCAGATGCCTGCACCCAGCGAGATCGCCGTGACCCTCACCGACCTGGCCGAAGGCGTGTTGTGGAAACACATCAGCGCCAGCCTCGCACGGGTGCTGCTGGGCTTTGCCATCGGCGCTAGCCTGGCCCTGGTGTTCGCCGCCTGGGTCGGTTTGAGCCGTGAAGCCGAAGCCTACCTGGAGCCGACCTTTGCCGGCCTGCGTTCGATCCCGAGCCTGGCCTGGGTACCCCTGTTGCTGCTGTGGCTGGGCATCGATGAAACCTCCAAGGTTGTGCTGATTGCCATTGGCGCGTTTTTCCCGGTGTACCTCAATGGCGTCGCGGCGATTCGCGACATCGACCGCAAGCTGGTGGAAGTCGGGCAAATGTACGGTTTCAGTCGCCGCCGCCTGGTGCGGCGCGTCCTGCTGCCCGCCGCCCTGCCCGGCCTGTTCACTGGACTGCGCAGTGGTTTGAGCCTGGCGTGGATGTTCCTCGTGGCGGCCGAGCTGATAGCGGCGACTAAAGGTTTGGGTTACCTGCTCAGCGATGGGCGGGAAACCTCGCGACCCGACATTGTGCTGGCCGCCATTATCGTGTTGGCGCTGCTGGGCAAGGTCAGCGACGGCCTGCTCGCGGCGCTGGAGAAACGCTGCCTCGCCTGGCGCGACACCTTCACTGGCCAAGGAGCGCAACAATGAGTGCGCCGTCGTTATTGGACATCCATGTGGTGCGTAAAAGCTTCGCCAGCACCACCGTATTGAAAGACGTGCGCCTGGCCTTGCAGCCTCGCGAAGCGGTCAGCCTGCTGGGCCCCAGCGGCTGTGGCAAAAGTACCTTGCTGCGGATCGTCGCCGGTTTGGAAACGGACTTCCAGGGCGAACTGCGCAGCCCCGACGGCCAAGTGGCCTTTGTGTTCCAGGAACCGCGGCTGATGCCATGGCTCACGGTAGAACAGAACATCGGCTTCAGTGATGACAACCACTACGACAAAGCCTGGGTCTCACAGTTGATCGAGGAAGTCGGCCTTAAGGGCTTCGCCCAGGCGCTGCCCAAAGCGTTGTCAGGTGGGATGGCGCAGCGGGTGGCGATCGCTCGCGGCCTGTATTCACGCCCCCAGGTGTTGTTGCTGGATGAGCCGTTCAGCGCGGTGGATGCCTTCACCCGCATGAAACTGCAGGACTTGCTGCTGCAACTGGCGGCGCATCACGCCATCGCTTTATTACTGGTGACCCATGATGTGGACGAGGCGCTGTACCTGAGTGACCGGGTGCTGGTGATGGACAACCGGCCCAGCAGCATTCGCCAGGAACTGGCGGTCGACTTGCCGCATCCGAGGGATCGGCGTGACCCGCTGCTGGCGCAGATCAAGGCGCTGGCCTTGACCGAGTTGCAGCGGGCCCATGTGATCTGAGGACTACTCGTAACCCGAGACGAGCGAGCCTTTCATGGCCCACAGGTTGTTGTGGCGAGCCCGCTCGCCACAAAGCGCATCACGCCTTGCGCAGGCTCACCCAATAACGCGTTCGGTATTGCACGTCCAGCGCCAAGGTCGAGGCCAGCAGGTTGAGAATGCGGTCGGTGTCATCCAGGCGGAAACTGCCGGTCACCCGTAGCGTTTCCAGGCGCGGCTCCCAGCGCAACACGCCAGGGCGATAGCGCTCCAGCTCCCTGAGGAAATCCCCCAGTGGCTGGTTCTGCGCGGTCAGTACACCGTCGCGCCAGCCCAGTTGCAGCACATCAAACAACGCCCGGGCACCCAGGCCGCCGGCCTTGAGCGGCGCTTGCTGGCCTGCTTGCAAGGTCGCCATCTGGCCGCTCAGGTCGCGCACCTGAACCGTGCCCTTGAGCACCGAGACCAGACAACCGGACGCCAGTTGCCGTATGCACACGTCAGCGTGACTGACGAGCAATTGGCCGTAGCGGGTTTGCACCGTCATCGCCGCCGCGCCCGGCACCGTCAGCGCCAGTTCACCGTCGACCAAGCTGACCCGTCGATGGGCCATATCTACGTCTACCGCCGTCGCGGTGTTCAGTTGCAGGCTGGCACCATCGGCCAGCGGCAGGCGCTTGCGCTCGCCAGTAGCGGTACGCAGGTCGGCACGCCAAGTGTCGATGGGTAATTGGCGGCTGATCAGCCACGCCGTCGGCAACAGCGCCGCCACACCCAACGCGCGCTTGAGCACCGCACGCCGTCCAGGTTGCGGGCGGTCGAGGCTGGCCATGGCCAGAGCCTGAGGCAAAGCGCTGAAGCGTTGGCGCAGGGATTGGGCTTTCTGCCAAGTCTGTTCATGCTGTGGATGGCTGTCGCGCCAGTGCTGTAGCGCGGCATGATCACGCTCGGTGGCGGCGCCGGACTCCAGCAGCGCCAGCCACTGGGCAGCAGCGCGGGCGACGTCGCGGCTCACAGCTCCACCAGCAGGCAATGTTCATACGCCTGGGCCATGTAGCGCTTCACCGTACGTTCGGACACCTCAAGCCGTTCGGCAATCTCGCGATAGCCCAGGCCCTCCAGCTGGCTCCATAAAAAGGCGCGGCGTACAAGCACCGGCAAGCCATCGAGCAACTCATCCAGGGCTTGCAGGGTTTCCAGCATCAGCCAGCGCTGTTCGGGGGACGGCACGCAAGCTTCGGGCAAGCTGGCCAGGGCGTTCAGATACGCCTGTTCCAGGCTGCGGCGCTGATGGAAGTTCACCAGCAGGCGCTTACCGACCGTCACCAGATACGCCCGCGGCTCCTGCATCTGTGCAATCGGCTGCGCACTGGCCAGTACGCGCAGAAACGTATCCTGACTCAGGTCGGCCGCATCCCAGGCATTGCCCAGGCGCCGCCGCAGCCAGCTTTCCAGCCAACTGCGATGGTCGCGGTATAGGCTCGATAGCGTCAGTTCGGGGGCGTGCGTGGGGACAACAGCATCATTCATGGCAACAACCTGCACGGCGCGATTGAGTCTCAAATGAGATTCATTCTATTTAATATCGTGCCGGGACACCATGATCTTTTCAACCTCGCGTTTACAGCATCGCCGCCCTCTGCCGCAGCAGGTCAATAAACAAGCCCAGTTCGCGGCTCACCCCCTCGCCCTTGCGCAACAAGATGCCAAACGGCGCCAGCCGCACGTCCAGGGCCACCGGCAGCGCGACCACCAGGCCCATTTTCAGATAATCACGCAAGGCACTTTCCGACAGCACCATCACCGCGTCCGTCAGTTGGATCAACTGCTGCATGGAGTACACCGAGCTGCATTCGATGATGTCCGCCGGGCTTGGCAGCGCCAGGTCTTGCAGGGCCTGGTCGAAACCGATGCGCGCCGGGCTGGTTTGCGGTTGCAGGATCCACGGCCAGTCGCGCACCAGCTCAGCCAGGGATAGCCGGCCGCGTCGGACCAATGGGTGGCCGGCATGCACCACCACCAGCAGGCGCTCGTTGCCCAGGGGTTCGAAGCTGTAGTGCTCGCTGTCGGTGGCGGCGGTGCGCCGGGAGATGGCCAGGTCGATGCGCCCCTGCTCCAGCAGTTGGATCACCTGGTCGCTGGTGTCGCCCATGATGCGGATACGCAGTTGCGGGTTGAGCGCCTTGATCTGCGCAATGCAGTCCATCACCAAGTCCGGCGCGGCGCCCATGATGGTGCCGATGGACAAATAGCCATACCCGCCCTGCTGGCGCGCCATCAGGTCTTCGGCGCAACGGTCGAGGCCACTCAGCGCCGACTCGGCAAAGTTGATCAGTTGCTGGCCCAGCGCCGTTGGCCGCATCCCCCGTGGCAAGCGCTCGAACAGGTCGCAGCCGAACATGTCTTCAATCTCGCGCAGCATGCGCGTGGCCGCCGGTTGCGACATGTTCAGGGCCTGGGATGCACGGTGCAGGTTCTGACTGGAACTGAGCGCTACCAGCATATGCAGATGCTTGTAGCGCAGGCGGTTGAACAAGCTGCGGGAGAGGACGGGACTACTCATAAATTCCTTATTACCGATACCCTGAGGGTATCACTTGTAAGCGAGATTCGATTTGTAGCGTATTGCTCGGCCGCCGTACAGTCCGTTCCATAAGAACAAAACAACGGACTCCATCATGAAAACCCTGCCCGCGCCCCTGCTCGCCAAGATTTCCTGGCGACTGCTGCCCTTCCTGCTGCTGATGTACATCATGGCGTTTCTTGACCGTGCCAACGTCGGCTTTGCCAAACAGGCCTTCCAGGCCGATACCGGCTTGAGCGATGCCGCGTTTGCCTTCGGCGCCGGTGTGTTCTTCGTCGGCTACGCGCTGCTGGAAGTGCCGAGCAACCTGATCCTGCACCGTGTCGGCGCCCGCCTGTGGATGTGCCGCATCATGGTCAGTTGGGGCCTGATTTCGGCGGCGATGGTGTTTGCCCATAACGAAACCAGTTTCTACGTGCTGCGTTTTTTGTTGGGCGTGGCCGAAGCCGGATTCTTCCCCGGCGTGATCCTCTATCTCACCTACTGGTTCCCCCAGGCCGTGCGCGGCAAGGCCATGGGCTTCTTTTACTTCGGCGCTCCCCTGGCATTCATTGTCGGCAGTCCGTTGTCCGGCCTGCTGCTGGAGATGGACGGTTTCGGCGGTATCCACGGCTGGCAATGGCTGTTCGCCGTGGAAGGTTTGATGGCCAGCGCCGTGGGGATCTGGGCCTACTGGTACCTGGACAACCGCCCCGCCGACGCCAAGTGGCTGAGTGTGGATGAGCGCCAGCAAATCCAGACCTTGCTGGACACAGAAGACCAACACAAAACCTCCCACGGCCGCAGCCTGCTCAACGTGCTGTGCCAGCCGTCGGTGCTGTACCTGTGCCTGGTGTATTTGCTGATCCAGGCCAGCGTGTACGGCGTGGTGTTTTACCTGCCAACCCAAGTGGGCGGCCTGCTCGGCACCAAGGTCGGCTTGATGGTTGGGCTGGTCTCGGCGATTCCCTGGATCTGCGCACTGTTTGCCGCCTGGTGGATTCCCGGTTATTCCGACCGCACTGGCGAACGCCGCCGCACCGCTTGCCTGACCTTGTTGATGGCCGCCGCCGGCATTGCTTGCTCGGTGACCTTCGCCAACCCGCTGCTGGGCATGCTCGCCTTGTGCTTTGCCGCCTCGGGTTTTATCGCGGTGCAGCCGGTGTTCTGGACCTTTCCTTCCAGCTACCTGGCCGGCAGTGCCGCTGCTGCGGGCATTGCGCTGATCAACTCATTCGGTGCCCTCGGCGGCTTCATCGCGCCGATCATCAAGCACTGGGCCGAAGGCGCCTTCCATTCTCCGGCAGCCGGTTTGTACCTGCTGTCCGCCACCACGGTACTGGCTGCATTGCTGGTACTGGGCATCCATTCACCCGGCCGCACTGCATCGAACACGCCGGCCACTGTTTAACGTCAGGAGTCACACCATGGGTCATCTCACCATCAAACACGTGCGCGCTTTTGTATTGCGAGGCGGCGGCGCCGATTACCACGATCAGGCCGACGGCCACTGGATCGACGATCACATCTCGACGCCCATGAGCAAATACCCCGAGTACCGCCAGAGCCGCCGCAGTTTCGGCATCAACGTACTCGGCACGCTGGTGGTGGAGATCGAAGCCAGCGACGGCACTGTCGGGTTTGCCGTGACCACTGGCGGCGAACCGGCGGCGTATATCGTCGAGAAACACCTGGCGCGCTTTATCGAAGGCGCCCGCGTCACTGATATCGAAAAGATCTGGGACCAGATGTACCAGTCCACCCTCTACTACGGTCGCAAGGGCCTGGTGATCAACACCCTTTCCGGCGTCGATCTGGCGTTGTGGGACTTGCTCGGCAAAATCCGCCAGGAGCCCGTGCATCAGTTGCTCGGCGGTGCGGTACGCGACGAATTGCAGTTCTACGCCACCGGCGCCCGCCCGGACTTGGCGCAGAAGATGGGTTTTATCGGCGGCAAGATGCCCCTGCACCACGGCCCCAGCGAAGGCGAAGAAGGCCTGCGCAAAAACCTCGAACAGTTGGCCGACATGCGCGAAAGGGTCGGCCCGGACTTCTGGCTGATGCTCGATTGCTGGATGAGCCTGGACCTCAACTACGCGACCAAACTCGCCATCGGTGCCCATGAACACGGGCTCAAATGGATCGAAGAAGCCCTGAGCCCGGACGATTACTGGGGCTACGCAGCCCTGCGCAACAATGTGCCCAAGGGCATGCTGGTGACGACCGGCGAACACGAAGCCACTCGCTGGGGCTTCCGCATGCTGCTGGAAATGGGCTGCTGCGACATTATCCAGCCGGATGTCGGCTGGTGCGGCGGCCTCACCGAGCTGGTGAAAATCTCGGCCTTGGCCGATGCCCACAATGCGATGGTCGTGCCCCACGGCTCGTCGGTGTACAGCTACCACTTCGTCGCCACCCGCCATAACAGCCCGTTCGCCGAGTTCCTGATGATGGCGCCGAAGGCCGATAAAGTGGTGCCGATGTTCCACCCGCAACTGCTCGGCGAACCGGTACCGGTGAATGGCCGCATGCGCTTGTCGGTGCTCGACAAGCCCGGTTTCGGCGTAGACCTGAACCCGGATTGCCAACTGCACCGTCCGTACAATCGCTGAGGAAAACGCCATGAATATGCCCCGTAATGGCTTCAAGGCTGCCCTGGCCAAGGACGCCACCCAATATGGCATCTGGGCCGGTTTCGCCACCGGCTACGCCGCCGAGATCGTCGCTGGCCTCGGTTATGACTGGATGCTGATCGACGGTGAACACGCGCCCAATACCGTGCCCAGCGTGCTCAACCAACTGCAGACGGTGGCGCCCTACGCTACCGCGCCGGTGGTACGCGCGGTGAATGGCGATGCCAGTCTGATCAAGCAACTGCTCGACGTCGGCGCCCAGACGCTGATGATCCCCATGGTGGAAACCGCCGAACAGGCTCAAGCCCTGGTGCGCGCCATGCGTTACCCACCCCATGGCGTTCGCGGCGTCGGCGGCGGTTTGACCCGCGCCACACGCTGGGATGGTGTGGCGAACTACCTGCAAACCGCCCACGAGGAGCTGTGCCTGATCGTCCAGGTGGAATCACGCCTGGGCGTGGAAAACGTCGCAGCCATTGCCGCCGTGGAAGGCGTGGACGCAGTGTTTATCGGCCCCGCCGACCTCTCCATCGGCCTCGGCCACGCCGGTAACCCCGGCCATCCCGAAGTGCAGGAACGCATCAAGTACGCGGTGGACGCCACCCTCGCCGCCGGCAAGGTCAGCGGCATCCTGGCGCCCAACGAAGACGACGCGCGCCGTTACCAAGCCTGGGGTTGCCGCTTTATCGCAGTGGCCATCGACATCAGCCTGTTACGCCAGAGCGCGTTGGCCACCCTCGCCCGCTATCGCCCGGTTGCCGACGCGCCCACACCATCACGTACTTACTGAGGAGCTGCCCATGTCATCCGTTCCCGTGTACCAGAACTTCATCAATGGCCGCTTCGTCCCCAGCGAAGCCCATCTGGATGTACTCAATCCGGCCAGCGGCGCCTTGCTGTCCAAGGTGCCCGCCTCTACCGCCGCTGACGTCGACCAAGCCCTCGCTGCGGCGCGCGGTGCGCAAAAAGCGTGGGCGCGCAAGCCGGCCATCGAACGCGCCGGGCACTTGCGCCGCATCGCCGCCAAGCTGCGGGAAAACGTCGCACACCTGGCGCGTACCATCACCCTGGAACAGGGCAAGGTCACTGGCCTGGCCGAAGTCGAAGTGAATTTCACCGCCGACTACCTCGACTACATGGCCGAATGGGCGCGGCGCATTGAGGGCGAGATCATCACCAGCGATCGGCCCAACGAAAACATCTTCCTGTTCCGCAAACCCTTGGGCGTAGTGGCGGGCATCCTGCCGTGGAATTTCCCGTTCTTCTTGATCGCCCGAAAACTGGCCCCGGCGTTGCTCACCGGCAACACCATCGTGATCAAGCCCAGCGAAGAAACCCCGAACAACTGCTTTGAGTTCGCCAAGCTGGTGGCCGAGACCGACCTGCCCGCCGGTGTGTTCAACGTGGTCTGCGGCGACGGCCAGGTCGGCGGCGCACTCACCGCCCATAAAGGCGTGGACATGATCAGCTTCACCGGTAGCGTCGCCACCGGTTCGCGCATCATGGCCGCCGCTGCGCCAAACATCACCAAGCTCAACCTGGAACTGGGCGGCAAGGCTCCGGCCATCGTGCTGGCAGACGCCGACCTGGAGCTGGCAGTTAAAGCCATTCGCGACTCGCGCATCATCAATACCGGGCAAGTGTGCAACTGCGCGGAGCGGGTATACGTTGAGCGCAAGGTCGCGGACCCGTTCATCGAGCGCATCAGCGCGGCCATGTCAGCCACGCGCTACGGCGACCCGATGGCCATGGCCGACGCGGAAATGGGCCCACTGATCAACCGCCAGGGCCTGGAAAACGTCAACCGTAAGGTGCGCACCGCACTGAGCCAGGGTGCCACGCTGATCAGCGGCGGACAGATTGCCGACCTCGGCGCGGGCTTTCACTTCCAGCCGACCGTATTGGCCGGGTGCCGCGCCGACATGGAGATCATGCGCGAAGAAATTTTTGGCCCGGTGCTGCCGATCCAGATTGTCGACGACCTCGACGAAGCCATCGCCATGGCCAATGACTGCGATTACGGCCTGACCTCATCGATCTACACCCGCGACCTCGGCAAGGCCATGCACGCGGTGCGCGAGATCGACTTTGGTGAAACCTACGTCAACCGCGAAAATTTCGAGGCCATGCAGGGCTTCCATGCCGGGGTGCGTAAATCCGGGATCGGCGGCGCCGATGGTAAGCATGGCCTGTACGAATACACCCATACCCATGTGGTGTACCTACAGAGCTGAGGTGGTGAAGCGGGCCCGTGCGCGTTAGCGTGCTGGCCCTTCCTGAGAAAATCCCACAAGGATTGCGCAATGCCTCTGATGCCTTACAGCGGCCCCATCATCGATAGCCACTTGCACCTGTTCGACCCGCGTCGCCCCCAAGGCATTCCGTGGCCCGAGCCGGGCAATCAGCTGTATGCCGCCCATTTACCGAGCGATTATTGGGCCTTGGCCAGCTCACACAATGTGGTCGGCGCCATTGCTGTGGAAGCCAGCCCATGGCGTGACGACAACCGCTGGTTGCTCGAAACCCTACGCAGCGACCCGCGTATGCTCGGGTTCGTTGGCAATCTGGACCCGCTGCACGCCGACTTCGCCGCCGACCTCGATGCCCTGGCGCAAGAGCCGCTGTTCCTCGGCTTGCGCTACGGCAACCTGTGGGACCGCGACCTGCTGCAAGACCAGACGCGCCCCGGTTTTATCGACGGTCTGCGCCAACTGGCCGCCTGTGGTCGGGGCCTGGACAGCGCCAACCCGAACCCGCGTTTGATCAAGGGTTTGTTGCACCTCAGCGATACGCTGCCCGAGCTGCGCATCATCGTCGACCACTTGCCCAATGCTCAGGTACCGGCCGGTGAAGAGGCGGCGTATCACGCCGACCTGTTGCACCTGGCGCAGCGGCCGAACGTGTTCGCCAAACTCGCGGAAATCCCACAGCTCGGCCCCCAAGGTCTGATCGTCGATACGGCGTTCTACAACGACCGCCTGGCGGTGTTGTGGGAGGCGTTTGGTGACGAGCGCTGCTTCTTCGGCAGTGACTGGCCCAACAGCGATCACCTGGCCGATTTCGCCACCACCCTGGGGCTCGTAAAAAGCTGCATGGCGGACAAATCCGAGGCGGTGCAAGGCCAGTTTTTTCTGCACAACGCAGTGCGTATCTACACCCCGACCCATGGAGCGCCGTGATGCAGACCCGTGCCTTTCGCATGAACCTCAACCCGGGCCAGGCCGATGAATATCGCCGACGCCACGACGAAATCTGGCCGGAGCTGGCCCAAGCCCTGCTGGACGCCGGCGTGGTGGACTACCGGATTTTTTTTGACGAACCCGCCAACACGCTGTTCGCCGTCCTCACCCATGAAGACGCCCACGGCCTGGATGAGCTGCCCGGCACCGCGCTGATGCAACGCTGGTGGACCTACATGCAGGACATCATGCCCAGCCACGCGGATGCCTCGCCGATCAGTGTCGACCTGCTGCCCATGTTCCACCTGGCCCGCCCCTGATCTAACTGACCCACACAACAATAAAAAGGATTCGACTACGTGGAAATCATTCTCCTCGGTGTGATTCTGCACTTCATCGGCGGCTTCGCCTCCGGCAGTTTTTACATCCCCTACAAAAAGGTCCGCGGCTGGGCCTGGGAAAGTTATTGGATCACCGGCGGCCTGGTGTCCTGGTTGATCGTGCCGCTGATCGCCGCGCAACTGACGGTGCCGGGCTGGGTGGACATTCTGCGCAATGCCGACACCAGCACGCTGCTGTGGACCTATATGTTCGGCGTGTTGTGGGGCATCGGCGGGCTGACCTTCGGCCTGACCATGCGTTATCTGGGCCTGTCCTTGGGCATGTCGCTGATCATGGGCCTCACCTCGGCCCTCGGAGCGTTGATGCCGGCGCTGTACCGCGACCTGTTCACCGATGCAACCGAAGGCACCTTGACCTCGATGCTGGCCTCCCAGGGCGGGCATTGGGTGTTATGGGGCGTGGCGGTGTCGCTGGTCGGTATCGCAGTGTGCGGCAAGGCTGGATTGATCAAGGAACGGGAAGTGTCCCAGGCGGTGAAGTTCGCCAGTGTCAGCGAATTTTCCCTGGGCAAGGGCATGCTGGTGGCAGTGATTTCCGGGGTGCTCAGCGCCTGTTTCAGCTACGGCATTTCTGCCGGACGCCCGCTGGCCGCCGCGGCGGTGGAACATGGCGCCAACAGCCTGTTCCAGAACAACGTGACCTTTATGGTGATCATGTGGGGCGGCCTGACCACCAACGGCATCTGGTGCCTGTGGCTGAACTGGCGCAACCGTACCTTCCATAACTACACCGATCGCAGCACGCCGCTGCTGGGCAACTACCTGCTGGTGGCCATCGCCGGCACGCTGTGGTTCTTGCAGTTTTTCTTCTACGGCATGGGCGAAAGCCGCCTGCAGAACGACGCCAGTTCCTGGGTGCTGCACATGTCATTCATCATCATCGTGTCCAACTGCTGGGGCCTGTATTTCCGTGAATGGCACGGCACCAGCGCCGCTAACAAGGGCGTACTGGTGGCCGGGATCGCGGTGATCCTCGGCGCCATCGCCATGGTCGGTTACGGCAATTACCTCGGCTGATGCCGCTAATTTTTGAAGGAGTGTTTTTATGTTGCTTGCAGACAAAACCGTGATCATCACCGGCGCCTCCCGTGGCATCGGCCGCGCCGCCGCCCGTGAATGTGCGCGCCAGGGCGCCCGTGTGGTGATCGGCCACAGTGGCAGTGGCCAAGGCACCGAGGCGGCGTATTCGCTGATCGAAGAGATCAAGGCGTTTGGCGGCCAGGCCGTTGAAGTGGGGGGCGATGCGGCCGACCCGGACACCGGCGACAAGCTGGTGGCCGGCGCCGTGCAAGCCTTTGGCAGTGTCGACGTGTTCGTCAACAACGCCGGCATCTGCCCGTTCCACTCATTCCTGGATATGCCCCGCGAGGTCTATCTGAAAACCGTCAACACCAACCTCAACGGCGCCTACTTCGCCGTGCAGGCGGCGGCCAACCAAATGAAAAACCAGGGCCGTGGCGGCGCGATCATTGCCGTCAGCTCCATCAGCGCGCTGGTCGGCGGCGGCATGCAAACCCACTACACGCCGACCAAGGCTGGCCTGCATTCGTTGATGCAGTCCTGCGCAATTGCACTGGGGCCCTATGGCATTCGCTGCAACTCGGTACTGCCGGGGACCATTGCCACCGACATCAACAAGGAAGACCTGGCCGACGAGGAAAAGCTCGCCTACATGACCTCGCGCACGCCGCTGGGTCGCTTGGGCGAACCGGATGATGTGGCAGGGCCGATCGTGTTCCTCGCCTCGGACATGGCGCGCTATGTGACCGGCGCCTCGCTGCTGGTGGATGGCGGGTTGTTCGTTAACCTCCAGTAAAGCCGCACCCTCTCAAACACCCAAGAACCAATGTGGGAAGGGACTTGCTCCCTCCCACAGGGGGTCTCTGTGTGCCTGAAATTTGTGTTGTACCTGATAAAAACAACAATCCCAGGAGTACTTCCATGCGCACCACCCTCCCCCTGGCCCTGCTCTGCAGCGCCATGTCCACCTGTGCCTTCAGCGCCGGCCTGCTCGATCCCAACTCCCCGGCCATGCTCGGCGACTGGAGCGGCCTGCGTCCCCAATTGGCCGAACAAGGCTACGACTTCACCCTCAAATACGTCGGCGAAGTCGGCTCCAACCTGGGCGGTGGCTACAACTCCCACACCACCGCGCGCTGGAGCGACCAGTTGATCCTGGGCGTGAACATGGACCTGCAAAAACTCCTCGGCTGGCAGGACGCGACCTTTCGCATCGGCATCGGCGAGCGCCATGGCAAGGACATCACCAACGACCGCGTGCACCAACCCAACGCCACGGGCCTGACGTCCACCATGGAAGTGTTCGGCGGCGGCAACGCCTGGCGGCTGTCGCAGTTCTGGTACGAGCAAAAGTTCTTCGACCGGAAATTCGCCCTCAAACTCGGTCGCTTCGGCCATGGTGAAGACTTCGATCAGTTCCCCTGCGAATTCCAGAACGTCACCCTGTGCGGTTCCCAGGAAGGTAACTGGAACGGCGTGTGGAACAGCTTCCCGATCAGCCAGTGGGCAGTGCGCGCCAAGTACCAATTCACCGATGAGTTCGCCATGCAGGTCGGCGCCTACGACAAGAACCCTGGCAACGCCGAGGCCAGCAATGGCTTCAAGCCGTTTATCAGCGGCTCCCAGGGCACCAGTTTCCCTATCGAAGCCATCTGGAAAGGTCAGATCCAAGGCCTGAATTCGGAGTACCACGCCGGTTACTACTACGCCAACGCCGACACCAAGGACATGCTCAAGGACGCAGACGGGAACTACGCTGCCAGCTCGAAAAAGCCCTATCGGATGTATTCCAGCAACAGCGGCTGGTGGCTGTCGGGCCAGCAACAATTGACCACCGTCGGCGGCAACAGCCAGCGCGGGCTCAACGTATTCGCCAACCTGACGGTGAATGACCCGGACAAAAGCGTGATCAAGAACCTGATCCAAGTCGGCCTGATCTACCGCGGCCCGTTCGATTCACGCCCGAACGACACCATCGGCCTTGGCGCGTCGAAGTTGCAGGTCAGCGACCGCTATACCCGCAACACGCAGACGCTCAACGCGGCCAATGGCGTCAGCGATATCGACGATCCGCTTTACGTGCCCGAGCAGCGCCGCGAGTACAGCTACGAGATCAACTATGGCGTGCAGGCGACCCAATGGCTGATGGTGCGGCCTAACCTGCAATACGTGAAATACCCCGGCGGGCTCACACAAACCAGCGGCGCGGTGGTCGGTGGCGTGCAGTTTATTGTTGATTTCTAGATACCCGTGCCAGCGCGCCCCTCAAAGACCGCGCTGGCGAAGCCATTGCAAAAAGCCCTTCTTGACCGGTACCACTGGCGCGTCTTGGGTCAGCACCTGAGCGGCGTGCAAGCGGAAATCCAACAGGGTTTTCATGGCGTCGGCGATGTCATGTCGCGCGTCCAGGCACGGCGTCAGGTACGCCTTCTCGATGCGGTACAACGTGCAGAACGTCTTGGCGGTGAAGTCCGCCAAGGCCGCTTGCTCAGTCAGAATCCCCGCTTCGCCGATCACCTCGCCGGGGCCCATGCGCCCGGCTTCGAACGCGTGGCCGCCCTTGATCAGCATCACCGACACCACACCCGACTCGACGATAAACAAATGATCGCTGACCTCCCCCGCCGGCAGGATCATCTCGCCGGCGCGATAGGTGTGCAGGGTCATGTTCTGGCTGAAGGTGTCCTTTTCCTCCTGGCGCAAAGTGGAGAAAATCGACGAACTGTCCAACAGTGCCCGCGCCGGAGAGGTCGGCACTGGGGTCGCGCTTTCGACGGCGGACAACAGGCTCACGCCCGCTGCCTGCAGGTGCCGGAACGCCAAGTCGTAGAGTTGGTTGCGCACTTCGCGCTTGAGGGTCATGGTCGGCACGAACCCGCTGATTTCATACTCCACGCCGCCACTGGCGGAAGTCTTGAACGCCACACTCGGCGCCGGTTTGGCCAGCAGCGGACGGCAACCCTGCATGGCCCGCTCCAGCGCTTCGATCACCGTTTGCGGCCGTGCATGGGGGCTGACCTGCAGGCTGACCGCCAGGCCAAACATATCGGCCGGGCGCGAAAAGTTGATGATCTTGGCCTTTGCCGCCAGGGAGTTGGGAATCACCGCCATGCTGCCCTGGGAGGTTTGCAGGCGCGTGGCGCGCCAGTCGATGTCCGTGACCCGGCCTTCAGTGCCGTCGATGGAAATCCAGTCATCCAGTTGATAGGGCTTGGTGGTATTGAGCACGATCCCGGAAAACACATCACTCAAGGTGCTTTGCAACGCCAGGCCGACAATGATCGCCACCGCGCCGGACGTGGCCAACACGCCCTTGACCGGCAGATCGAGCACATAGGCCAGCGCGGCAATGATCGCGATCAGGAAAATCACCGCGCCCATCAAATCCTGCAACAGCCGCCCGGTGTGGCCAACCCGCTGCATCATCAACGCACCGAGCAACACCGTCAGCGTGCGCGCCGCGAACAACCACCAACCAATCTGCAACGCCGTGGCGGCCATGTGCAACGCGGTGTTGTCGGCGTAGGGCGCGACGAGCATGGGGTTCATGCCGTCGTTGAACAGCACGGCACTGAAGACTGCAAAGATCACCAACCGCGCTGCGAGTTTCCAATTAGCCAGGTTGGCGGAGATAAGTCGCCACACGGCGATGTCGATAAGGATCAGCGCCAGGGCGCACAGCATCGGGTGATCGGAGATAAATGAGGGCATCCAGGCGACTCCAGGGCGAATGACGGGAAGATCGCATGAATTGAGAACACTGGAAAACAAAATGTAGAAGCCGGCTTGCCAGCGAAAGTATCGACTCGGTGTGCCAGGGACACCACGGTGATGCTATCGCCGGCAAGCCGGCTCCTACCCTCTTGTTTACGGCTAACTGTCAGGCATGCATCTGCCCAAATTTACCCGATTGGAAATCCGCAAACGCCTGATGAATCTCCTGCTCGGTGTTCATCACAAACGGCCCGTGCCCCACGATGGGCTCGTCAATCGGTTCGCCGCTGAGCAGCAGCACCTTGGCGGCGTCGTTGGACTCCAGGACCAGTTGCGTGCCATCGCGCTCAAACAACGCCAGTTGGCCTTGGCGCGCGACTTCTTCGCCATTGACCAGCACGGTGCCGCGCAGGATCACCAGGGCGGTGTTGCGCCCGGCGTGCAAGTCCAGGGTCACGGGCTTGCCGGCGTTAAGACGCAGGTCCCACACGTCAATCGGCGTGAAGGTGCGTGCGGGGCCTTTGGCGCCGTCGAACGCTCCGGCGATCAGGCGCAGGTGCCCGGCGTCATGGGGCAGAGCAAGCACGGGAATATCGCCATCGACAATGGTCTGGTAACCGGCGTCGGCCATTTTGTCCTTGGCGGGCAAGTTGACCCACAGTTGCACCATCTCCAGCGCGCCGCCTTTACGGGCAAACGCTTCGGAGTGGAATTCTTCATGGAGAATGCCTTTTGCGGCCGTCATCCATTGCACATCGCCGGGGCCGATGGTGCCGCCTGCGCCGGTTGAATCGCGGTGCTCGACTTCACCGTCGTAGACGATGGTCACGGTTTCAAAGCCGCGATGGGGGTGTTGGCCTACGCCGCGACGTTGTTCGGTGGGGGAAAATTCGGCCGGGCCGGCGTGGTCCAGCAGCAGGAATGGGCTGATGTGTTTGCCCAGGTTGTCGTAGGAAAACAGTGTGCGCACCGGGAAACCGTCGCCGACCCAATGGGCGCGAGGGCTGGTGTAGATGCCGATGAGTTTTTTCATGGTGATCCTCCAAAGTGCATACACCTTAAAACCGATAACAATTGAGCGGTAGACGGCTAAAACACCCTAGAGCGTCCTATTGATGGAACGGAGTACCAGTGCCCCACCATAAAAACCGCGTTAATGATAATGACTCGTAGTAATATCCACCCTCTCCCGCTCAACCTTCCGAGGGCCGCAATGCCGTTTGCCCCTGCGCCTGTCGCACCGCGCGTGCTGGTGGTGGATGACCACCGCAAAATCCGCGAACCCTTGGCCACTTACCTGCGTCGCCACACCTTCGATGTGCGCACCGCCGAAGACGCGGCTGGGATGTGGCAATTGCTCAAGACCCAGGCGTTCGACGTCGTAGTGCTCGACGTGCTGCTGCCGGATGGCGATGGTTTCGAGCTGTGCAACCAGTTGCATCGGCGCAGCAATACCCCCGTGATTCTGTTGACCGCCCGCGATACCGCCGCCGACCGCATCCGCGGCCTGGACCTCGGCGCGGACGATTACGTGACCAAGCCCTTCGAACCCCGCGAACTGGTCGCACGCATCAACAGTGTGCTGCGCCGCCAAGGCCGCAACACCGGGCCGGCCGCGCCCAGCGGTGGCCCACAGGCTTATCGGTTCGCTGGCTGGCAGTTCAGCGTGAGCAGCGCCACGTTGTGCCGCGACGCCAGCCCGGCAATCCAGCTCAGTACAGCGGAAAGCCGTTTGCTGCAGGTGTTCCTTGCCCACCCCAATACGTTGCTGCCCCGCGAACGTTTGATCGACCTCACCGCTGCCGCCGACAGCGACGTCAGCGACCGCGCCATCGACCGCCAGGTCAGCCGCCTGCGCCGCAAGTTGGCCCACGGCGATGCCACGCCGGACCTGCTGCGCACTATCTGGGGCGGCGGCTATCTGTTGGCGGCCGAGGTCAGTGAATGCGCGCCCTGAACAGGCTGTGGCCGCGCACCCTGGCGCGGCAATTGAGCCTGTTGTTGCTGCTGGCCTTGCTCGCATCCAACGGCATCGCGATGTTGTTTTTGCAACGCACCGGCAGCCTGATCCACCCACTGTCGCGCAGTTTCAGCCTGGAGCGCCTAGGGATTGCCCACCACACGGCAATCGACCTGACGCCCACTGAAACCGAGCACCTGCTGGCCGGGATGAGCCACGACGACACGCGCTTCTGGATTGCACCGACGCCCGAAGTGGCGCCGTTTGAACTGCGCCCGGAGGAGCAGAGATTGGCCAGTGAGCTGCGTCGCCAATTGCACCTGGATGACGCGGCCGCCATCGGCATGCAGTTGGAACGCATCAGCGGTGCCGACGCCCGCACCCATGTGTTCAGCCCCGCCGGCTGGGCGCCGTTGCGCTTGCGCAGCAGCGTGCCACTGCCGAACGGTACCTACCTGAATGCCGTGCAATACCCCGCCGGCGCCTATGAATGGGGCCGCGTGCTGGCCTACAGCCTGCCGGTGACAACGCTGCCAGTGCTGCTGATCGTGATGTTTTTCATTGCCCGCGTGGTGCGCCCGATCAAGACCCTGGCCCAGGCCACGGAGCGCGTCAGCCGTGGTGAATGGATCGCTCCGCTGCCGGAAATCGGCCCACAGGAAGCCCGCGACCTCACCGCCGCCTTCAACACCATGCAGGCCAATCTTGCCCGGCACGTCGAAGGCCGGACGCGGATGCTTGCAGCGGTCAGCCACGACCTGAACACGCCGATCACCGAACTGCGCCTGCAAGTGGAATTGCTGGAGCCCGGCGACGCCCGGGATGACATGCTCGAAAGCCTCGCGCAATTGAGTGCGATGGTGCGTGAAACCCTGAATTTCGTGCGCGATGACGCGGTACAGGAAGCGACCGCCACGATGTCGATGAGCGGCCTGTTGGATGACCTGGCCAAGCGTTATCAGCGCATGCGGCAACCTGTCAGTTGGGCGGGTGCGCCACACCTGATGCTGACCTGCCGGCCTCTGGCGCTCAAGCGCGCGCTGACCAACGTGATCGACAACGCCCTGCACCACGCTGGGGATGCCCACCTGAGCTTGATCCAGGAAGATAACGGCTGGCTGCGCATCGAGGTGCTCGACCACGGCCAAGGCTTGCCCGAGGCCTGGCTGGACAAAGTCTTCGAACCCTTTGTGCAACGCGGCGTCAGCGACGGTGGCGTGGGGTTGGGCCTGGCGATTGCACGTTCGTGCATCCAGGCCCATGGCGGCGAACTGGTGTTGCAGAATCGCCCACCGGCCGGCCTGTGCGCGGTGGTGCGATTGCCGGCGGCACTTTAGAAGTTGAGCGTGGCACCCATCCACAGCGTACGACCGTAGTTCACCGTGCCGTAGGTTTCATCGTCCAAACGCTTGTCGGTGAGGTTGTTGAGGGAGGCGTTGAGGGTCAGCGAGTCGCTCACGTCGTAGGAGCCGCCCAGGTCGGCGGTGGTGTAGCCCGGTGCGGGTTCGTCGGTGATGGTGTTGCCGGTTTCTTCGCCGTAGTAACTCAGCGACGCCCAGGCCTGGGTGCGGTCGTTGATGCTCCACTCGGTGCGCACATTGGCTTTCTGCTTCGGCGTGAGAGCCAATGGTGCACCTTTGTTGGCGCCGCTCTTCTGCTCGGAATCGGTGTAGGTGTAGTTGGCCTTGAGCAGCACGCTGGCGTTGATATCCCATTGGCCGTTGAGCTCGACGCCCTGGATGATCGCTTTGTCGACGTTGACCCGTTCCATGATGGTGTAGCCGTTCCAGCGCTGGTCGGTGGTGACGGTAGACAGCTTGTCCTGGAAGTCGTTGTAGAACAGCGTCACGCCGCCCGACAGGTCATCGCGGTTGCTCCACAGCGCAGAGACTTCGTAGTTGGTGCTGGTTTCGGGCTTGAGGTCCGGGTTGCCGAACATCACGAAGCGGTTGCGGCGCAGGTAAGCGTAATCCTCGACCACGGCACGCAGTTCCGGCGCCTTGAAGCCACGGGCGATGCCGCCCTTAAGGGTCCACTGATCGGTGGCGCGCCACACGCTGTAGATCCGCGGGCTCAGGTGCGCGCCGTACTCTTCGTGCTCATCCAGACGCAGGCCGGTGGTCAAGGCGAAGCTGTCGGTGACTGACCATTCGTTTTCGGCGAACAGGGCTTTTTGCACCACCGAGAATTTATAGTCGACGCGATCACCCAGGCCCTGGTTCCAGTCGGTCAGCTCGCTTTCGTTCCATTGCACGCCCACGGTGCTGACGTTATGGGCGGTGGGCACCACCAGTTTGGCGTCGAATACGGTGTTCTTGATTTCGGGTTTGCGCCCGTAGATATCGGTCTGGGCCGGGGTGGCCTTGCCTTCGCGGGTCGAGGTTTCCTGGGACAGGGCGATGTCCGAGGTTGCCCAGCCCCAGCGGCCTTGATGGGACAGGGACCAGTGATCGCGGTTGTTTTCCTGCTCGCGAGTGGCCCAGTTGGCGCTCATGCCGTCGCCGTTCTTCAGGCGCGTGGCACCCGCTTCCAGCAGGATGTCGTGGTCAATATTAGGAGTGAAAGCCAGGCGCGCGGTGAGGTCGCGGTGGTCGGCCTTGCTGAAGCCATTGGTCTGTTCGATGTCATCGTCGGCCTGGCGATCGAGGTAACGGCCCCACACCTGCAAGCCAAGGAAATCTTGCTTGAGCGGGCCGCTGAGGTAGAACTGCGTCTGGCGCGCATTGCCCTGGTCGCTGTGCTGGCGGGCTGAGTAGTCATAGCCGATGGAGCCGCCCCAGGTCGGCGAGACCTTGCGGGTGATCACGTTGATCACACCGCCGATCGCATCCGAGCCGTACAGCGACGACATCGGCCCCCGCACCACTTCGATCCGCTCGATGGCGGCGGCTGGTGGTACAAAGCTCTGTTCATAGCCACTGTTGCCGTTGACCCGTGACTCCCGCGCGCTCTGGCGTTTGCCGTCAACCATGATCAAGGTGTAATCGGCCGGCATGCCACGGATGGAGATGTCGGTTTCATTCGCCCCACCGTTGACCGTCACGCCCTCCACATCCCGCACCGCGTCGCCAAGGTCGCGGTAGGACTTGCGGCGCAATTCCTCGCCGTCGATCACCGTCACCGAGGCCGGCGCATCCTCCACACTCTGGGCATAACCGGCGGCCGTCACCACCACGTCGTTAAGTTCCAGGGCAACAGGTTCGTCGGCATGGGCGCTGAAGCTGCTGGCGACCAGCAGAGCCAGGGGCGTAACGCGAAAGGCAGGAAGCATGGGCGTAGACCTTAGGATTAGACTCAAAAGAGAATCGTAATCATCTAGCCCCGATTAAATTGGACAAAGTGTGACAGCTCAAGCCACCGGCACCAGCGCCACACGCCGTTCACGCAGTAGATGAAACGCCACAAACGCCATCACCGCAAAACCCGCCTGGATCATGATCATCGGTAAGGCACTGCCGTCGCGCAGTTGGCTCAGCAGCAGGCCACTGCAGGTGGCGCCGAACATCTGCGCAAAGCCCATCAGGCCTGCCGCTAACCCGGCTCGGTGCGCGTTGGGCATCACCCCGCCCGTGACCGCGCCGGGCAACACCAGCCCGCCGCCAAGCGTCGCCAGGGCAATGGGAATATCCAACCCCAACACCGACAAGCCGAACAGCCCGTAAATCACCGCCGCCAGCACCCCGCCGAGGGCTACCAGCGTCACCCCCATCGCCACAATCCGCTGCGCCCCCAGGCGCAGGATATTGCGCCGGGTGTAGGTGGACCCGACGATCAGCATCGACACGATCACGCCAAAATTGATGCCGTACTCCAGGCTGCTTAAGCCGAGCAGGTTGATAAACACCGCAGATGATCCGGCAATCACCGCGAACATCGCGCCGTAAGTGCACGCCAACGCCACGGCGAATGCGCGGTATGGGCGGCCCTTGAGCAAATCCAGGTACTGCCCGCCGAGGGTGCGCCAGTGGCCGGCCTTGGGGTCGAGGTAAGGGTTGCTTTCGCGAAAGAACAGCAGCACCAGCAGCAACACCACACTGCCGATCACCAGCGCCAGTAGGATCGGCGCACGCCAGCCCACCACGTTGATCAGCAGTCCGCCGACCATTGGCGCGACGACGATCGCGTAGAGCATGCCGATCATCGTCAGCGCCAGGGCCGGCCCCGCTTCGACCTTCCACACATCGCGCACCACCGTGCGCGCCAACACCAGCGCCGCACAGGCACCGAGGCCTTGCAGCACGCGGGCGGCGATAAATTGATGCATGTCGCTGACCAGCAGCATCGACATAGTCGCCATCACATACAGCACTAACCCGCCGATCAATACCGGACGCCGGCCGATGCGATCCGACAATGGCCCAAACAGTAATTGCCCCAGTCCAAACGCTGCGACAAAGGCAGACAGCGCCATCAGTGCCGACCCCGGCGGCGCCACCAGCGCCTGCTCAATGGCGCCGAGGCCGGGGATGATTAATTGGGTCGAGACTTCGCCGAGTGCCGTTAAGGCCACCAGTAGCAACAGCAAGCTTCGCGACGGAACCGAGGCATTCGACATGGGGATTATCCGGGGCTGGCTTAATTTATATTTCGACCATAATATGCGTAAAAAATTATGTCCATAATTTTTTGCCCACTGGTCAGCCCCTGGAGCCCGACATGAACCCTCTTCCCCTGCGTCTTTTCTCGCCCCTGGCTTTGCTGATGATCCTCAGCGGCTGTAACAGTCAGGCCGACACCGCCGCCCAAGCGCCCCAACCGCGCCCGGTACTCGTCGCCAAGGTCGAAGCTGCCGGCACGCAACAAAGCGCCTACACCGGTGTGGTCGCGGCGCGTACGGAAAGCGACTTGGGCTTTCGCGTCAGTGGCAAGGTGATCGAGCGCAAGGTCGATCCCGGCCAGCATGTCTCTCGTGGCGACACCTTATTGGTACTGGATATCGGCGACTTCGAATTGGCCCTGCGCTCGGCCAAGAACCGCGTGAATGCCGCCCAGGCACAACTGCGTCAGCGCCGCGATGATGCCAACCGCTATGAACGCCTGGCGAGTACCGGTGCTGTGTCGCGGCAGATCTACGACCAATCGGCGACCAACCTGCGCGTCGCCGAAGCGGAATTGGCCTCGGCCCAATCCGACGCCAGCCAAATCGAGAACCGCCGCACTTACTCAGTGCTCAAGGCCGACGGCGACGGCATCATCACCGACGTACGCGTCGACCGCGGCCAAGTGGTCGCCGAAGGGCAGATCGTCGCGCGGCTGGCCCGTGATGGCGCCCGCGAAGCCATCGTTAACCTGCCGGAAAACCAGCGCGACCTGGCCTCGCAAAAAGCTCTGGCCTTCCCGTTCGGCGCCCCTGACCAGGCGGTAGCGGCCACGCTGCGCGAACTCTCCGCCAGTGCCGATCCCGTCACTCGTACGTACCGCGCGCGCTATGTGCTGCACGGCGCCGTCGACCGCTTCGCCCTCGGCTCAACCATCACCGTGCGCCTTCAAGGTAACGGCCAGATGCAACAGACCCGCGTGCCCATTGGTGCGCTGCACGATACAGGGCAAGGCACCGGGGTGTGGGTGGTCGGCGCCGATAACACAGTCGCCTTTGCCCCCGTCAACGTCGCCAGCCTCGGCCAGGAAGATGCCCTGCTCAACAGCGGCGTGAACCCGGACACCGTCATCGTCGCCCTTGGCGCCCACCTGCTGCACAGCGGGGATGCGGTGCGCCTGCTGCCCGCCCAGGCGCTGGCCCTCAACCGCAAACAGGACCAATGAGCATGCGCGGCATCAACCTCTCTGAACTAGCGGTCAAGCACCGTGCGGTCACGTTGTTCCTGATCATTGCGATCCTTGCCGCCGGCATTTTCTCGTTCGGCAAACTGGGGCGAGCCGAAGACCCATCCTTCACCGTCAAGGTGATGACCATCACGGCCGCCTGGCCCGGCGCCACTGCCCAGGAAATGCAGGAGCAAGTCGCCGACCGCCTGGAAAAACGCCTGCAGGAGTTGGATTACTACGACCGCGTCGAGACCATCGCCCAGCCAGGTTTTGTGTCGATGCGCATGACGTTCCTCGAATCCACCCGCCCCGGCGAGATTCAGGACTTGTTCTACCAGACCCGCAAAAAGCTCAGCGATGAAGCGTCGAGGCTGCCCAAGGGAGTGATCGGGCCGTTTTTCAACGATGAATATTCCGATGTGTACTTTGCGCTGTACGCCCTGGAGGCCGAACACCTGCCCCATCGCCAGCAGGTGCAAATGGCTGAAGAGCTGCGCCAGGGTTTCCTCAATCTGCCGGGGGTGAAGAAGGTCAATATCCTCGGCGAGCAGGCCCAGCGGATTTTCGTCGAGTTTTCCTATGAGCGCCTCGCGACCCTGGGCATCAAACCCGACCAGATCTTCGCCGCCCTCGCTGCGCAAAACGCTGTGGCGCCGTCGGGCTTTGTGGAAACCGCCGGTGCCCGCGCCTATATCCGTATCGACGGTGCCTTCGACAGCCTGGCGCTGATTGAAAACGTGCCCCTGGAAGTCAACGGCCGACTGCTGCGCATTGCCGATGTGGCGACCGTCAACCGAGGTTATGAAGACCCGCCCAGCTACCGTATCCGCCATCAGGGCGACCCGGCGCTGATGCTCGGTGTGATCATGGAGAAACACTGGAACGGCCTGGAACTGGACAAGCTCCTCAAGGACCAGGAAGCCCGGATCCAGGCAGACCTGCCACTGGGCGTGAACTTCGCCAAGGTCTCCGACCAGGCGAAAAACATCAGCCTGGCGGTCAATGAATTCATGCTGAAATTCTTCGTCGCCCTCGCAGTGGTGATGATCATCAGTCTGTTGGCCTTGGGCTTTCGCGTGGGCCTGGTGGTGGCGGCGGCAGTGCCACTGACGTTGTCCATAGTGTTCGTGATCATGCTGGTCACTGGGCGTGAGTTCGACCGCATCACCCTCGGCGCGCTGATTATCTCCCTCGGCCTGCTGGTGGACGACGCGATCATCGCCATCGAGATGATGGTGGTGAAACTGGAAGAAGGGTTTGACCGCATCCACGCCGCCACTTACGCCTGGAGCTCCACCGCCGCGCCGATGCTGACCGGCACACTGGTGACCATCATCGGCTTTCTGCCGGTAGGATTTGCGCGCTCGGCCGCCGGGGAATACGCCGGCAATATCTTCTGGATCGTCGGCTTCGCGCTGATTTCATCGTGGCTGGTGGCGGTGGTGTTCACCCCGTACCTGGGCGTCAAGCTATTGCCGAACATCAAACCGGTGCCCGGTGGCCACGACGCCATCTATGCCGGGCGCTACTACCAGAAACTGCGTGCGGTAGTGGAGCTCTGCGTGCGCAGGCGCTGGTTGGTGACCGGGCTGGTGGTGACGGCGTTTGTGCTGTGCGGACTGGGCATGGGGGTGGTGAAGAAGCAGTTCTTCCCCAACTCCGACCGATCCGAGCTGATTCTGGAGGTGTACATGCCGCCCGGCAGCGCCTTCAAAAGCACTGAGGCAGTCGCGGCGCAACTGGAAAAAGCGCTGATGCAAGAACCCCAGACGAGCATGGTCGACACCTACGTGGGCGGCGGCGCGCCACGGTTTTTCCTGTCGCTGAACCCTGAATTGCCCGATCCGGCTTTCGCAAAACTGATCGTGCAGACCCCGGACTCCCACGCACGCGATGCCCTCAAACTGCGCATGCGTGAGCGTATCGCGGCAGGCGAATTCCCTGCGGCGCGGGTGCGCGTCACGCAATTGCTGTTCGGTCCACCGGTGCCCTTCCCGGTGGTATTCCGTGTGTCCGGCCCGAATCTGGAAGTGCTGCGCGGCTTGTCAGAAGACGTGCGCAAAGTCGTCGCCGCTAACCCGTTGACCAAGGACGCCTTCCTCGATTGGGGCGAGCGCACCAGCGGTTATCGCCTGGTACTCGATCAAGACCGCCTGCGCCTGCTGGGCTTCACGCCCAACGAGGTCAAGTCCCAGCTCAACGCCCTGCTCAGCGGCAACCCGATCACCGAGGTGCGTGAAGGCAACCGCACCGTGTCCGTGGTGGCCCGCGCCCAGGGCAACCAACGCGAGAACCTCGGCAACCTCAACAACATGACCCTGACCAACAGTGCCGGCACCTCAGTGCCGCTGGCCCAGGTCGGGCATTTCCAAGCGGTGATGGAAGAGCCGATCCTCAAGCGCCGTAACCGAGCGACCACCGTGGAAGTGCGCGCCGACATCATCGACGGCGTGCAACCGCCCGACGTCGAAATGGCGGTCTACAAAGACCTGCAACCGCTGATCGCCAAGCTGCCAGCCGGCTATCAACTCAACATCGGCGGACCGGTGGAAGAAAGCGCCAAGGCCAACGTCGCCCTGGCCGCACTGTTTCCGATCATGATCCTGCTGACCCTCACAGTGATCATGTTCCAGGTGCGCTCCTTCGGCGTGATGTTCATGGTCTTCGCCACCGCGCCCTTGGGCTTGATCGGGGCTGTGCCGACGCTGCTGCTGTTCAATCAGCCGTTCGGGTTCAACGCGATATTGGGGCTGATCGGCATTGGCGGCATTCTGATGCGCAACACATTGATCTTCACCGACCAGATTCGCCAGAACCAGGAACACGGCATGGCGATTCGCGAAGCCATCGTCGAAGCCACGGTGCGACGTGCCAGGCCCGTGATCTTGACCGCACTGGCCGCGGCGCTGGCGTTCATTCCGCTGACGTTGTCGGTGTTCTGGTCATCCCTGGCCTACGTGCTGATCGGCGGAGTGCTGGTGGGCACCGTGTTGACGCTGCTGTTTTTACCAGCGCTATGCAGTTTGGTACTGGGGCGGCAGAAGATAAAAGCTGTCGAAACTTCCCACGCAAGCGCCGGATAAGCGCTACTCCCCGCTGCGAAAAACGCCTGCAAAGTCCCTCGCCTGAATACACAGTGCGAGGGATTGCAGATGGTTTTTTTCGTTAAGGCCCTGATTATTGCGACGACTCCTCCAAGGGATACACACTATTGCACCCCCAGAGGGAACACCCATGAAGTCACGTGAAATAACCATTATCAATAACGGTATACGTGAATGCGCAGTCGTCGAATACGCGGGAGGAAAGCCAACGCTTAGTCTATTACTAAGTAATGGCGAACGGAAAACGTACACCGCATTAGACCTGTTCGAAAGCTTTGGCTTATTGAGAGCAGACTTGAAAGATATTAGATTTTTGTGCAAAGGCGCAAAAATCAATGTTCACACGTCTGGAATGTCTTCACAGATGTCGAATGGTCTTGTCGCCTACGAGATGACTATGGGAAACCCTGATGGTGAACTCACCAGTATTTTTGCTTATGAGGAAAGCGACCTCACCAACGATATTCAGGAGCAACGCGATTTCTGCCAGCGCTGGTCCGAGTCAATTAAAGACTAAAAGCCCCAACCCCTGTGGTGAGCAGGCTTGCCCTGCGCAGGGCAAGCCTGCTCACCACAGGGGTTCACTCATTAAAATGAACCCTTTGCGTGGCAGTCCGAGCTTGAGGGAGGTGGTTACTTCAGTTTCCGGGATTAAATTATTCGCGCAAACCCGTATCAGGTATTTCTCGATCTGCTCAAACGAAAAAATTCGCTGCCTATCATAAAAATTTGACCCTGAAGACATTTCGGACTTAACACCTTTTAAGTACGGCGGTAGTTATTTAGGACATTCAGCGCCTAACCCAAACAGGAAATAAAATGAACGCGCAAGTGATAAAAGTAGTCATCGGCGAGCAGAAATTGGAGGTCACGGTAAGATACGACCTCGACAAACGGGTAATGACATTTTCTGAAGCCGATAACTTTAATAAGGTTTACCGTGAAAAAGACATTTATGCTTGCTTTGCTAAAGTCAGAACCGATTTCCCTCATATCGTATTTCTCTGCAAGGGCGCAAAGATAAACGTTATGCCATCGAGGATGGCGTCTCAAATGAGTGCCGGGCTTGTCGCCTATGAAATGACACTGGGCAAACAGGCATCTCGTGAAGACATCGTTCATATATTCGGCTATGAGGAAAACAATCTTACGAACAACCCAAAAGAGCAAATCGATTTTTTTAAAATGTGGTTGGCGTCCTTAAATTCGCAAGACTATGAAAAATTCAACTGAGCGTTTTTCCATCTGGCCACTCACATTTCAGGTATCGCAGCCACTCTCTGGTGAGCAGGGGTTCACCGATCAAAATGAACCCCGTACCGGGTCAAATCACCGCTTCGCCAACTCCATAATCATCCGACTCAACAAGTAAACCCGAGGCGCCACGCTCTCCACCTCCGCGTACTCGTCCGCCGTATGGATATTGCCTCCCACAATCCCAAACCCATCCAACGTCGGCGTCCCTACCCCGGCTGACAAACTCGCGTCCGCCGCGCCGCCGCTGCCCTCAATCGTCAGCTTCTTACCCAACTCCCCATAAATTCCTTGGGCAATCGCTACCAACTTGTCCGACTCCGCCGTCTGCGGCATCGGCGGCAGGCCGCGTTTGAGGGTGGTGGTCACTTCGGTTTCCGGGATCAGTTTGTTCGCGGAAACCCGCACCAGGTCTTTCTCGATCCGATCAAACTCTTCCGGCAATGCCGCGCGGACATCTGCCTTGGCGGTGGCTTGGTCAGGAATCACGTTGGTGCGGTCGCCAGACTTGATTACGGTGAAGTTGATGGTGGTTTTCTTTTCTTCATCACCGAGCTTGCCCAGTTGCAGGATCTGATGCGCGGCTTCCATGGCGGCGTTGCGGCCCAGTTCGGGGGCGACGCCGGCGTGGGCGGCTTTACCTTTGACTTCGACCACCGCGGTGGCGCTGCCTTTGCGCCACACCACCAGGCCGTCGGCGGGGCGGCCGGGTTCCAGGTTCAGCGTGACGTCGTGGGCCTTGGCGGTGTTGCGAATCAGCTCGGAGGCGATGTCGGAGCCGGTTTCTTCGCTGGCGTCGAGGAGGAAGGTGATGCGCTCGTAGTCTTTGAAGCCCTGATTCTTCAGGACTTTGAGCGCGTAGATGCCGGCGACGATGCCGCCCTTGTCATCCATCACGCCAGGGCCATAGGCGCGACCGTCTTTGATATGAAACGGGCGCTCGGCCGCGGAGCCTTCCTTGAACACGGTGTCCATGTGGGCCATCAGCAGAATCTTCGCTTTGCCGGTGCCTTTGAGGGTCGCGATCACATGGCTACTGTTGGCGGCGGCATCCGGTATGCGTTCGATGTTGAAGCCCAACTGCTTCAACTCATCCACGGCAATGTCGCTGACCTGGGTCAGGCCCGGTCCGTAGCCGGAGCCCGAGTCGATATTCACCAGGCGCTCCAGCAGTTTCAGGGCCTCGGCCTTGTACTGTTCGGCATCCGCCTGGATCTGTTTGTGGGGTTCGGCGCTGTAGGCCGGAAGTGCGAAGGACAAGGCCAGCGTGGCGGCCAGGAGGGTACGGGGGAAGGCGAAGCGCATAGACCGATCCTTGTTTTTTGTTGAGGTGCAGCCACCCTACCCCACTAAACGGAGCGCAACCAACTCCCGTGCACCGCGCTGACACGGTTGCGCCCGCTGCTCTTGGCTTCATACAGGGCCTGGTCGGCATCGTTGAGCCAGCCGGTGGAGTCGACATGTTCCGGTTGATACCGCGACAGGCCGATGCTCAAGCTGGCACGCAGAGTTGGGTCCTGGGCGTACGCCAAGGCATTGAAGCGGTCACGCAAGGCATCCATCACTTCGGTGGCATGGTTGAGCGGCATTCCCGGCAGGATCACGCAGAACTCATCGCCGCCATAGCGCCCGGCCAGATCGGTGGCGCGCAGGTTCTGGCGCAGTATTTTGCTGAGTTGGCGCAGGACGATATCGCCCGTGACGTGGCCGTAAGTGTCGTTAATGGTCTTGAAGTGGTCGATGTCGATCAACGCAATCGCGGCGCCCTGCTGCTCGCGACGGCAGCGTTGGAACTCGATTTCCAGATGATCTTTCCAAGCGCCGTGGTTGAGCAGACCGGTCAGGCTGTCGGTGCGACTCAGGGCGAGTAATTCACGTTTGTGCTGGGACAGATTCACGGCCTGGCGGTAGCAGATCCAGCCAAGCGCCAGGGGATAGAGCATCAGAATCGGCAAGCATGCATAGACTTGAGCTTGGGTGGTCGTGGCTACAAAGGCCGGCGCGAAGATCAGCAACGAGGTGCCGATGCCAAGCGCTTGCGCCACCCACCCCGCCAACATAAGGCGCGGGCCGCCGAGGGCGACGTTGTTCATGGTCATCATCGACAGCGTGGTTATGCTGGGCAGTGGGTTGAAGTGCATGGCCCCAACCCAGAACCCGCCGCAGAACGAATCGAACAACACGTTGCGGTGTTCACTGCGCAGCATGTTGGCGGTTCGTAGAGACAGTCGGTACGCCAGATGAGGCCAGACGACGGCGTTAATCAGCATCCACGCCCATACCCACACAGAGGGGTTAAGTGGATACATGCCAAACACCACACACACCAAACCGAGCGTCAGCCCCAACGTGCGGGATTTATACAAGCGGGTAGCAAGCGGAAGTCCCTTTCCTCCGGCGGCTGGCATGGTTGGGTGTCATCCTGGATGAATGCCTGGAGTCTATCAGGGCGCCATTAATTCGCCACTACCACTCATAAGCTCATTCCACGGCGCAAATGCACGAGCCAAAGCGCTTAGTGAGAAAAGCCCCGGGCCAGCATCAACGCCACACCCAGCAGCAACACCGCCGTGACCCGCTGCAACAACACGCGGCGTTTGGGGTTTTCCAAGACGTGCTTGATGCGCTGGCCGAAGTAGCAATACAGACAGCCACTGGCAAATTGCAGCATCAGGAACGTCGCGCCGAGGATCGCGATATCCGCCGCCGAACTGTGCTCCCCTGCCCCGGCAAACTGCGGGAACACAGCGCTGAACATGATGATGGTCTTGGGGTTGGAAAACCCGGTCAGCAGCCCTTTGCCGAACAGGCTACGTGAGCCCTCCACGGCGCCGGCCTTGCCGATCGCCACACCGCTGCTGGTCCACTGCTTGTAGGCCAGGTAGAGAATGTAGGCCACACCGACAAACTGGATGGTCTGGGTAATGGCAAGGTTGCCCTTGATCAGCTCCGAGAAGCCCACGGCAAATATCAGGATCGAAATCAGGTAAGACACGCTGGCGCCGATCTGCGCCGGGATCGAGCTGCGCAAACCGTCCTTCAAGCCCAGGCTCAGCAGCAACAGGGTCATGGGGCCAGGGCTGAAAGTCATGGTGGCGCAGAACAGCAGGAAATAGAGAAACGAAGACAGCGTTAACGCAGTGGTCATGGGCCAGGGCCTTGAGTAGGTAGAAACGAAAGCCGTGGGACGGGCACACCGGCGCCCGCCCCGGTATCCATCAGGCGACAGCGATCTCGGTGGTCAGGGATTCGCGGTACATCACCGCCAGCTCACCAAGGGCGGCCTTTGCGGTCTGGTTGCGGGTTTCGAAGGCCACCAGGCCTTTCCAGTTGGTTTCGACAATGGCCTGCACCACGTCGGCGTAATCGCAGTTGCCGTCATGAATACCAAAGTGCTGGTCCTGCACACCATTGTTATTGCTGAAGGAAATACCCTTGATCAGGTGGTGATACTTGCGCACCACCTCGGCCGGCAGACCGTTTTCGATATTGGCGTGGCCCGCATCGAGGAAGAAGTACACGTTGGGGTGGGCCTGCAGACGCTCGAACACAAAGGCGTATTCGGCTTCATGGGTGAAGATGTAGTGGAACGGCCGGTAATTGACGTAGTTCGACAGGTTCTCAAGGTAGATGTCCACGCCCTTGGACTCGGCGTAACGCGCCAGTTCCTGGACCGACTTGAGGTAGTGCTCCAGGGCGACTTTCTTGGCCATCAGCACCATTTTTGGCTCGACGATGCAGCCACCGTGGATGATCAGCGGCGCGCCCAGGCGGCTGGCAATATCAACTTCTTTCTTCACGTATTCGACGGCCGCCACGCGAAAGGCGTCCACATCACTGCCCAGCGGCGCCTTGAAATTGCCGTGGTACACCGGTTTCACACCAGTGGCCGCGATCTGCTCCTGCAGGCTGGCGATGCGCTCATCGGTCCAGTCATCGACCATTTCGCCGAACAGGCTGCCATCGATATACCAGTGGGTGCACCCGCCTTCGATGGCAGTGTCCAGGCCCTTCTCGGCGGCCAGGTATTTCTGGTGGGCCACACCGGTACAGAACGGCACGGCGGCGTTAATCAGTTTGTTTTCCATGAAGCGATTCCTTTCGTGATGGAGCGTTACAGTTCAATGGCCATGAAATCGGCCTTGGTCACGCCGCAATCCGGGCATGTCCAGTCTTCCGGCACCTCTTCCCAAGGGGTACCGGCCGGGATTCCGTCTTCAGGAATGCCCAATTCTTCTACGTACATAAATCCGCAGGGCGCACACATATAAGTCTTCATGAAAATGCGAAATCCATGGTTCGCTGGTAGGAAAGTTCGCCAATTCCGGGCGAGATGGCGCGCAGTCTAGGGGAGCGGCATTGCACAAGGCAGGTGAAGTGATGCCTAATCCGGCCTAACTTCACCGGTAAAATCACCAGCAAACACAAGGAAGGTTTATGTTTGTATCCGCCATCGCCTTTGTGGACGGCACGCCGAAGGTGCAGCAGATCGTCGAGGCGTTCAGCCAAGCCATCGAAAACGGCGAATGGGCGCCCGGCAGCAAATTACCGTCGGTGCGCGAACTGACCCAGACCCTGGGCGTCAGCAAGTTCACCCTCAATGAAGCTCTGGACCGCCTGCGCGGGCGCCACCTGCTCACCTCCAGCCAGGGCCGTGGCTACTTCGTGGCGATGGACAGCGCGCGCCCGGCATCGGTGGCGTGGGTCGACCTGCTGCCCCAGGACCTGCTTAGCGTGTTGCGTCGCCCGTTGGTCACCGCAAGCGGCGAACTGCGCCCTGGCGGCGGCCACCTGCCGGAAGAATGGCTGGACGCCGATGCTATCCGCCAGGCCATGCGCAGCGTGGTGCGCGCGCCGTCGCTGCGCATCGCCGGGCTGGGCACACCGGCCGGACTACTGCCGTTGCGCCAGGCCCTGCAACAGAAGCTGCACGGCGAAGGTTTGTCGGTGCCGGTGGAGCAGATCATCACCACCCCCAACACCGTGCAGGGCCTGGACATGCTGATGCGCCTGCTCGCCCGTCCCGGCGACACGGTGCTGCTCGACGCGCCGTGCTACTTCAACTTTCACGCCAACCTGGCGTTGCATGGGGTCAAGGTGGTGACGATCCAGCGCCGTCCCGATGGTTTCGATTTCGCCGCCCTCGAACAGCTATTGGCCCAACACCGTCCCAGCCTGTACCTGACCACCAGCGTGCTGCATAACCCAACAGGTCACTCCTTCAGTCCCAGCCAGGCGTTTCGGCTGTTGCAACTGACCCAGCAGTATCACTGCCATATCGTCGAGGATGACCTCTACGGCGACCTGCACCCCAACCCGCCACCGCGCCTGGCTGCCGTCGCCGGCCTGGAGCAAGTCACCTATCTGTCGGGGTTCTCGAAGATTCTGAGCGCCAACACCCGCGTCAGTTTTGTGGTGGCCGCACCGCAACTGGCGGCCAATTTGACCAATATGAAGTTAATGAGCGGCGGCGTGACTTCGGAGCTGTTCGAGCAGATCGTCTACCGCATGCTCAGCGAAGGCAGCTACGCCAAGCACCGCAAGCGCATGGTCCAGCGCTTGATGGAAGCCGGTGGCCGCGTCGAGCAATGGCTCAAGCGTTGCGGGTGTGAATTGCCGATGGCGTATGAAGGCGGGATGTTTATCTGGGCGCGGCTGCCGCCAGGGGTCAACGGCGAGCTGTTGGCTCAGGAAGCCTTGAAACGCAGCATGGTGCTGGCGCCGGGCGCGCTGTTTGGCTACGACCCGGCCCATCGCGATTCGATGCGTTTCAACGTGGCCCACAGCGATGAGCCACGGGTGCAACGGGTGTTTGAAGCGCTGTTGCGCCAGAGTATCGGGCAGGATCACGCCCCTGCCTGAATCAACCTACGATATCGCCGCGTTGCAGTTTGCCCTCCACGACAAGGACAAAGTTCGCCTCACCAGGCTTGCCGGTAATCTGTAACGCGCTCATTTCCAGAACCGGGTCATACACAAGCTTTGCCTCACCGACGGCGCCGGAAAATTCGCTGACAAAGCTCAGCGCTGACTTGCCCAGTGCTGCCGTAAGGCCAGACACATCGACCCGGTCTTCGCCACTGACAAAGTCCATGATCCGGTCGAGGGCGACCTCAGTCGATTCACGGGTATGCCCATAGACGAATACGTCCTTGCCCTTTTCTCCCCAAAGTATGTCGGCCCCTTCTGCTCCGTATAAACGGTCGTCGCCCTCGCCGCCTTTCAGCGTGTTGGCAACTTCATTGCCCACCAGCAAGTCATTGCCGGCACCGCTGATGACGTTCTCAAGGGTTGTCCCGTACGCGATAGCGATATTGCCCTTGAGGCCGCCCACATCGGAGAAGGTCCCTTCTTTCAAGCTGATTTGCTGATCTTGCCTGTAGCCGGAGAAGTCCAGCGTATCAACACCACCGCCATCCCAAATGGCAGCCACCATCTTGTCTTCAGGGGCATGAACACTCAGGAAGTCTCGATCCGTATTGGCGTTGAAACCATAGGTAGTGTCATTTTTGCGGGTGTCACGGTTGGCACCGTATTTCTTCTGGTAAGCGCTGATATCGTCCAGTTGCGGCGCCGACGACATGAAGCCGCGGTGGTGCATGTACGTACTGCGCTCGCCTCTGTAGCTCATGACGGTATGACTACGAGAGTCCTCTGAGGAATCGACCTGCCCTGGCTTCAACCCGGCGGCACCGTACGCCCCTGGATGGCTAAGGCCCATAGCGTGTCCCAGCTCATGAACAACGGTGCGCCGACCGGAATTACCAAGGGCCGCGTTGGCCACCGCAGACTGGGTTTTTGTGTTCACAAACCAGACATCACCACTGTTTTTATTGCCGGGATAAGGCAAAAAAGCATGGTTGGTGTAGGAATAGGGACGGCCATTGCGATCGATCATATGGCCGTAATTGCCGATCGTGATATGCCCCTCGCTGCTGGGACTTCTTGCCCCTTGGGTAAACCTGACGTTGGCGACATCTTCGATAGATTGCAAGCTGAGCCGGGTCTGTTGCCGCTGGTGCTCGCCAATCGGAGTAAACCCGACTCTGCCGAACCGTCGTGTATCCGCGCCGGCAGGCGGGACACGAAACTCGTAGGTCACATCGGTACGACCGTCACCATTCTTGTCCGGCCAACCAGGGCTCTGTCGCCAGAGCTGTTGGGTGGCGTCCTCCGACGACTTGGACGGCAATCCGTTGTGCTCGATGCCCTCACCGCGTTTATCGCGCTGCAGGAAGTGTTGGAGGTTCTGGAAGGTAGTGCTGGTGTGGGAGGAAATAGTCGTCATGCTCATACTCTGATCAGGCGAGGAAGGTCCCCGGATCATCAGCATTGCGCCTGAGCTGCGATGTCAGGCTTGTGCGCAACCACCAAGCGTTCGCGCTGATAACAGCCTGGCAATCGACGCTCCAGACGGTAGGAAATAATCACCGCCCCGCGCGTCCCTTGAGCATGCAGTGATTGACCCGCACGACGCTGGCGTGCGGCACACCCTACCCGGCGCAGCACCTCTATCGGCGATGGGCCAATGACCGCACGCAACGATCCCCCAGGCTCTGCACGCCCTGCACCAACACCACCAGCACAATCACCGTGACTACCATGATCTGGTTGTTGAAGCGCTGGTAACCGTAGCGGATAGCGAGGTCGCCCAAGCCGCCACCGCCGATCACCCCGGCCATGGACGAAAAACCGATCAGCATCACCAGGGTCAAGGTCACTCCGGCCACCAGTGCCGGCAAGGCTTCGGGCAACAGGACCTTGAGGATCACATGGCGAATATCACCGCCCATGGCCACGATGGCTTCGATACGACCCTTGTCCACTTCATCCAGGGCGGTTTCGACAATGCGCGCAAAGAACGGAAACGCGCCAATAGTGATCGGCACCACGGCGGCGGTGCTGCCCAGGGTGGTGCCGACGATCAGGCGCGTCAGCGGGATCAGCGCGATCAACATCACCACGAAGGGCAATGAGCGCCCCAGGTTGATCACCCCGCCCAATACCCGGTTGAGGCGCGGCAACGGTAACAAGCCATCGCGTCGGCTGATAAACAGCAACACGCCCAGAGGCAGGCCGATCAACAGGGTGAATAGCCCGGCCAGCAGCACCATATAGAGGGTTTCGCCGGTGGCGTTGAGCAGCAACTGCAGGATGTCGTTCCAATCGGTTTTCATACGGCCCTCACCACTTGCGGGCTCGGCGTCAGCGAGCGGCCCAGGCGCGAGGATGGGTCGGCCTGCAACTGCAGCAGCGTGCCACTTTCCACCACGCGGCCATCCGCCAGGGACACCGCGCTGTCACAGATCGCCTTGACCACGTCCAGTTCGTGGGTGATCAGCACGATGGTCACGCCAAGCTGTCGGTTGATGTCGCGCAACAGCTCAAGAATCGAGGTGGTGGTTTCCGGGTCGAGGGCGCTGGTGGCCTCATCCGACAGCAGATACGCCGGCCGCGCCGCCAATGCACGGGCAATGCCCACGCGCTGCTTCTGTCCGCCAGACAACTGTGACGGAAACGCCTGGGCCTTGTCGCTCAACCCCACCAACGCCAGCAGCTCTGCAACTCGCGCCGCACGTTCGGCCTTGGGCACATTGGCGATTTCCAGCGGCACCGCGACGTTATCCGCCACGTTGCGCGAATGCAGCAGGTTGAACCCTTGGAAGATCATGCCGATGCGCTGGCGTTGCTGGCGCAGTTGCTTGTCGTTCAGCAGGGTCAGGTCCTGGCCATCCAGCAGGATGCGCCCGGATGTGGGCCGTTCGAGCAGATTCAGGCAGCGCAGCAAGGTGCTTTTACCTGCGCCACTGCGCCCCACAATGCCAAAAATCGCGCCGTCGGCGATCTGCAACGACACGTTATCCAGCGCCGCTGGCTGGCCGTCGGCGTAGGTTTTGCTGACGCCCTCGACAACGATCATTCGACGGCCACCGGAATCACCGAACCGGCGTATTTCTCAGTAATGAACTTGGCCACCGCTGGCGAACGCAGATCGTTGGCCAGTTGTTGGATGCGCGGGTCTTGCAGCAGCTTCGGTGTGGTCACCAGGATATTCGCGTAGGGGTTGCCCTTGGCCTGCTCCAGGCCCAGTGCATCCTTGGCCGGTTCCAAGCCAGCTTCAAGGGCGAAGTTGCCATTGATCACAGCCAGGTCTACATCGTCCAGAGCGCGCGGAATCTGCGGCGATTCGATTTCCAGAATCTTCAAATGCTTGGGGTTTTCGGCAATGTCCTTAGGTGTGGCCTGGTCCTTGGAAGCGTCGTTGAAACCGGGCTTGAGCTTGATCAAGCCATTGGCTTGCAGCAGGTACAGGGCACGGCTGAGATTGGTGACATTGTTCGGCACAGCGACGGTGCCTTTGTCCGGCACCTGAGCGAAGTTGGTATGGCGGCGGGAATAGATGCCCAGTGGCTCGATATGCACGGTGGCGGCCACCGCGAACTTCTGGCCCAGGGCCTGCTCCTGGGAATTGAGGTACGGCAAGTGCTGGAAGTAATTGGCGTCCACATCGCCATGGGCCAGCAATTCGTTGGAATTCACGCCGCTGGGGATTTCGATGATCTTCAGGTTCAGGCTCGGGTCGAGCTTCTGCACGTATTCAAGGATCTGTGCATGGGGAATCGGGTCAGCGGCCACGCGCAATGCATCAGCGGCCGACACACTGAATGAGGCCAGCAACGCCGCCAGGGTAAGGGTGGTGGTTTTCAACATGGATGATCTCCTGATCAGGCGGACAGTGCGTGGGGTAACGTGGCGTCGGCGTAGAAGCGTTGGGCGACATCGGGGTGGGAGCGCAGGCGGCCCTTGAGGTAATTCCAGCCCACGTCACGCAGCAACGGGTTGCGCGGATCGCTCTCCGGGCCATGGGCGTCGCGCAACAGTTCGGGCGTCAGTTGGTACACCGGCACCACCGCGTCCAGTTGCGCACCAAGGAAAAACGCCAGGGACAAGCGCTCGCTGCCCACCGGCGGAGACACCACCCGGTGCACGGTGGCGCGCAGGTAACCGTTACTGGCCAGTTCAAGCAGCTCGCCGATGTTGACCACGAGGGTGTCGGGGCGCGGCGCGGCATCGATCCAACGGCCCTCTTCCACTTCCACCTGCAAACCGGCCTGCTGGTCTTGCAGCAGAAAGCTGAGGAAACCCGAGTCCTTGTGTGCGCCCACGCCTTGGCGACTTTGCTGGGCGTGGCGGCCGGGGTAGCGGATCAGCTTGATGTGTTCGTTGGGTTTGTCGCCATACAACGCGTCGAAAGCGTTTTCCGGCAGGGACAAGGCCTGGGCGAAGGCGCGCAGCAGGCGCAGGGCCATTTGTGTCATCGCCTGTTGCCAGCCCAGTACCAGCGGTTTGAGTTGGGGTAACGCGGTCGGCCATTGGTTGGGGCCTTGCAGGCGTGCCCAGGCGGCCGGGTATTGATCCAGCGCCAACGGCTCTCGTTCTGCGCCGACGTCGAACTGTTCACGCAGGTCCGGCTGGCCACGGGTGATCTCGGACGCCGCGCGGTTGTAACCGCGAAAATGCGGCGAATTGAGCATGCCCACCGCCAGCTTGTCGGCCTCGGGCAAGGCAAAAAATGCGCGCGCCTGCTGCTGCACCTCGGCCAGCAGCGACGGGTCGATGCCGTGGCCGGTGAGGTAGAAAAATCCGATATGCCGCGCTGCCAGGCGCAGCTCATCGAGAAACTGCTGGCGCTGCTGCGGGCTGCCGTCGAGTTGCGACAGGTCCAACAGCGGCAAGGTGGTGATTGACTGCACGTGGGCCATCGGCGGCTCGCTCCTTGAACAGAATCCGTTAGAAGCATCCAAGCTAAACGATCTTAAAAACCCCCAATAAATATCTTTTTGGAATTAGCTTAGGCGCGCCGTAGAGCCTTCCCGCGCCCCCTGGCCCCTGCGACAGTCAAGCCATTGTTGTTCGTTGACCAACCTTGTTACACACCATATAGTGTGCCCACAAACAGAACAGACCACTACATAGTGTGCAGTATCGGTATTTACCGACCACACTATGCGCACTATTTCAATGCCTAGTAGCCTGCAAATCGCATATTTTTTGGACGGCTTTACAGGCCGTCAAAACAGAACAGAAGGGAGTATTTCAATGCTGAGTTGGGATGAAGTCGACAACGAAGACACCGGTGCAGCGGTGATCAAGGGCGCCAACGCCGGCCACGCCAGTGAAGCCAACATGGACCGCCTCGACGGTGCCGGCGCCGCTGCCGCGCTGGAAGCACGCCATGTGACTGCCAACGACTCCGCCGCCATCGTGCGCGCCAAGGCTGCCCTGGACAAACTCGACGTCGCCGAAGGCCTCGCCGAACTCGAAGG